>DGPZ01000177.1:0-2234 GCA_002390675.1 Deltaproteobacteria bacterium UBA4427 | reverse complement strand
GCGGCTGGGCAAGCCGCGTCGCCAGTTCTTCGACAGTCGTTTCGAAAGGTTCGTCGCTCCCGATCAATACGGCGCTGGTGCTATGCCATAGCATCGTGTGTCGGTAGACCTTGGCAAAGGTCGCCACGACAGACTTGAAGTCTTCCGGCGTCAAATCCGCTACCGGCAGCCATTGACACATCACACCTCCGACTTCGAGACGTGACGCAGCGAGGCGGTAATACTCTTCTGTGTAGAGGTAGCCGGAGCCACGCGTCCAAGGATGAATGGGGTCAGCGGTAATCACGTCGAAGCGACTCGACGTCGTCTTGAGAAAATTGCGGCCATCTTCTAGGTAGACACGCAACCTTGGATCCGACAAGGGCAGGCCATTCGCCGCCGCGAAATGTGGCTCCGCGCCGAGAATCGCCGGTTCAATTTCAGCGAGCGCGATCGACTCCAGCTCTTCGTGCGCAGTAATCCCGCCCAAAGTCGTGCCGGCACCCATCCCAATAACAAGTGCTGATCGCGGCGCTGCGTGCATCAGAATCGGAACATGCGCGAGCATGTATTGAGTCCGAAGATCCTCAGGGTCATCGCTCGCAACGATTTTCCCATTCACACTCAGGGACCGATATGCGTCCTGCTCGAGGACCGAGACCGTCGCGCCCCGCCCTTCACGGTAGTAGCGAAGTGCGCCCTTCGCGAGGACATCGGCCACATCGATTTCGCCGTCGTCACCAACGTATTGCAAGAGCTGATTGTTGCTGAAGGCGCCTAGCATTACTGTGGAGGAACGAGGCACCATCAGGGGCAGCGCGAGCGCTCCGAGGACCACGACTGCCGTGAGCGCAACAACCGGTGCACGCGGAGCTCGACGCCCAAGCGCGACCGCCAGTACCACCGCGCCGTACGCGACGTAAAGGCCGCCGGCAAAATACATCGCGCGTTGCATGCCTAACCATGGAAGCAGTACGAACCCCGCAACTAAAGATCCCCCGATCGAGCCCAGCGTATTCAGACTCACCGTGTCGCCGACCGGTTGTGAATAGCCAGCAGCGAGGCTCGCCCGCGCTTGGTTTGCGAGAGGAAATGCCATTCCTATAAAGAGGCAGGGGATAAACATCATCAGGAACGCGAGCAGGAAAGTAGTGAGCGGCCGAATCCGGGTAAGGTCATCAAAGAGCGCGACGTTAAGCGCGATCGCAAGCTCGGGAAGCTTCGGCAGAGCACTCGAGGCCGCCAAGGCAAAAAAGCCTGCTAACAAAAGAACGCTGCCGAATCTCACAGCGAGCGAAAATTTGCGCGTCGCGGTGAGCGCGTGGAGCCAGCTTCCGAGCGCGATACCCATCAGGAATGCGGCAAGCATGACGGTGAAGCTGTAAGTCGAACTCCCCGCCGCGATCGCGATCGCTCGAGTCCAGAGCACTTCGAGTGAAAGAGAAGCAAACCCCGAGAGCGCCGTCCCCCAGAAGACGAGTTGCAAGGCAATCCGCTCTCCCTCATCAAAATCTGGGGCGAAGCTTCCTCCGTCGTCATCCCGATCGGCATCGACGAGGGGCGGAATCCGAAGATCGATCACGATCGCCGTAATGCCGATCGCGAGATTCAGCGCCACCGCAACGAGCTGCGTATGCCAGACGCCTAGCGCCGGAATGAGGATGAAGCCCGCGAGCAGCGTTCCGACTACGGCACCAAACGTGTTCGACCCGTAGAGCCAAGAAAGCCTCGAGCCGAAATGATCGCCGTCTCTCACAAGTAGTCGAGTGATGACCGGGAGCGTTGCCCCCATCAAAAAGGTTGGGAAGGCAAGGATCGCAAACGCGAGCGTCGCACGAAGAACGAGCAGGCCGGTGCCTGGATCACCATCCCCGGTAGCGACGCTGACGTAGAACGCGTCCACTCCTTGAAGCAGGCTCGGCAGCACGAGCGCGAAGAGCGCAACACCAATCTCGAGCAGACCATAGGCTCGGAGTGGACGTTCTATGTGCTTCGATAGACGGCCGAAGCTGAAGCCGCCTAGGGACATGCCCCCCATGAACGAAGCAAGCACGATGCTCGTTGCTGCAAAGCTCGCTCCGAAAATCAGCGATAAATTCCGGAACCAAGTGACTTCATAAACGAGACTGGTCGCCCCGGAAATAATGAAAAGTGCATATGCGAAGCGATGATCAAAACGGGTCAACGAATGCGTCCTTTGCACAGGGATCGGGGGGACCCGAGGGCGACTTTAGCCTCACGAATGCACCTGATAA
>DGPZ01000040.1 GCA_002390675.1 Deltaproteobacteria bacterium UBA4427 | reverse complement strand
AGGCGTAATTGCCCCGTTTCGGGACGATTTCAAGCTTTTCCGTTGCACGATTCGGGTACCAGCATTCGCAGCCGCTAGCCTGAGGCGATCTGCGCGCGAACCTCGGCCCTCAGTGCACCGCAAGCGAACCGCGCGCACCCTTGTCGTGCGCCTATCAGGCGCCGCTCTCGGATTCGTTGGATGGCTGGGACTGATCGAAGTCGAACTCCGAAATTCCGCCGACCCAATCCTCGTCGAAGTCGGAGTGACCGGCTCTGTCGCCAGAGATCGCTAGCGGCGGAGCGCGAGACGGCAGCGCCAAGCAATCTAAGATCCGAGCAGCCACAACCGGGTCGGTGATCGCCGAAAGAACTCTCAGCCGTCCGCCGCATTTCGGGCAGCAGAGCGCGTCGACCTCGAAAACTCGCTGAATAAGTTCGGCCCAGAGCAGACGGCGCGGCGAGATCGGTTTCGCTCCACTCATGGACGGGGACTCCTCCGAGGCGCGCGCGAGAGCCGGATCGCAGTCTGCAACGAGGGAATCGGGAATCAGAGGCGAAGCTGCGCGATTGGAACGAGTGCCGCGCTCAACATCAAGCGTCGGGGTCGTTTGAGTATCCAAATCCGTTTCGATCGCTCCTGCAGGGTCATTGGCCTTAACTCGTTCCGCAGAAGCCGGAACCACCTGGTCCCGCCCACTCGCGCAAGGCGCCAACACGCCGTGGTAACGAACCTGATGCGCGCGTGGCGGCCGGGGAGGAAGCGGCAGCTTCCGAGTAGGGGTGCAAGTCGCTCGAGAAGTTCATGCCGCTCCATTACGACATGGGTCGTTCCGTCTCGCCATCGGCTCTTGAGCCGGTACGCGAGTCGTCCGGCCGGCATCGCCTCGAGGCGATCGAGTGCGAGCGGCGGTCGGGCCGCATAACGACACAGACGCTCGAGTCGATTTCGATCGTTGGCCGGAACGGCCACGTCGGCGTGCAGGCTCATCCCACCCTCCCGCACGCAGCGGGGCGGAATCGGAGATTTAGATTCGACACCGTCCTCCCCGTCTTCGAGCGGCTCGACCCGGTCGCCAAGACGTCGCCAACGCTCGCCTGCCTCGGGGCCGGTCGCGATCCGCGAGCGAATGGATGCGGCCGTGAGCAAAGCAAGGAGCGGGTCGTCGGATGCCAACGCGTCCTCATCCGAATCGAGGCCACGGCGCTCGAGAATCCTAAGGATTCGGCGCGCGGTCCCTGCCAAGACCCGCGCGATATCTTCGGTCTCAGGAGGCGGGAGCGGAACGAACGATCCGAGATCGTACGAGGGTCCGGGATAGACCCCGTCGAGCACGAGTGTGTGGAAATGGGGCGCGAGGTTCAGTGCCGACCCGAAGCGCTGAATGAAAGTGACCGATCCGTTATGCCCACGCTCGATCCCATGAACCCGCCTCGCGCGTCGGCGTTGATCAGCGAATAGCGCCCGCATGAACGCGCGCAGCACTTCGCTCATGAGCATTGCGTCCCAGGCACAGCGGTACCGGAGCGGATACGGGAGCGTCAGAACCCACTGCCGAACGGGAACTTTGGGCAAGACATGATCGACGAGCGAGGCGGCTGTGTTCGCCATCCTCCGGCCACCACAAGACGGACAGAACCCACGTCGCTTGCACGAAAAGGCGACAAGGCGATCGTGCTCACACGCATCGCAATGGACTCGCAAGAATCCGTGAGCGAGCAGACCGCATTCGAGATACGCCCGGATCTCTCGCTCCACGAACCGGGCGACGGGCGCACCCTGCCCTCGCGCCCGAGCCAGAAAGGGCTCGAGCTGCTCGCGGACCACTTCGTGGAGCAAGGTCTTTTCCGGTTCGTGTCGTTCGTATTCGATGGCGACGAGGAGTCCGTCGGGAGCGTGAGATGGAGTGCTCACCGCAGAGAAAGCAATCGACGTGCCGAGGCGACCGCGACGAGAGGCTTCAGCCGGAACGCATCAATCGCCCGCTCGGTTCAGGTTTTATCCTTGCGCCTCGAGACGATCTGAATCCGAGCCTACGGGTTCACTCGCACAGCGAGACGGCATGGACTCCCGTTGCGCACTGATAACTGACGCGGGCTCACAGCGGGCTCGGGACAGGGGATGGGGGATGGGGGAACCCCAAGATCGCCTCACGGGATTCCTCAGCAGTTGTGAACCACTTCCTCGACACCTGCCACGAGCAACCCAGTACAAGGGCACGACCTCTGGCTTGCGCTTATCCGGCAGCGTGTCGGATCGGACAGCCTTTCTTCGCTCGGGCGGAGAGAGTGCGGAAAAGAAGGCCCATTTTCCCTACCGCTTCTAGCGAGCCGACCGAGGCGCTCGCCTAACGCAGCTCGCGATACCAGTATCGGTAGCGCTCGCGAAAGCCTAGCCGCGCGGAGAGAGTGTGAGCGGGCGCGTTGCCCGCCTCGACGGAGAGCAGTCCGCGCGTCACGTCATGCTCTCGAGCACCTTCGAGAATCGCTCGAAGTATGCGGTCCGCGAGCCGCTGGCCGCGATAGCTCTCTTCGACCTTCGCGAGACGCGCTGCAATCTCGGTCGACTCGACCCTGTAAGGCGCAACGCAATTCGCGCGCCGCGTATATGCCCCGCTCAGCCAAGCCCAAGTCGCTTCGCGATGATCACCTTCATGATCTCGTTCGTGCCGGCATAGATCGTCTGAACCGCGGCGTCCGCGTAGTCCCGAGAGATCGGGTACTCGTCCATGAAGCCGTAGCCGCCGAAGAGTTGCAGGCATTCGCTGCTTACCTTTTTCTGCAACTCACTCGTCCACCACTTCGCCATCGAAACTTCGGATACGATCTCTTCGCCCGCGATATGAGCGACTAACAGCTTATCCACGAAGCTCTGTCCGATTTCAAGTTCCGTCGCCATTTCGGCGAGCTTGAACTGCGTATTCTGAAAGGCAGCAATCGGCTTGCCGAAGGCCTTTCGCTCACGCACGTAGTCGAGGGTGTCTTCGAGCGAGCGGCGGACGGAAGCCATACAGCCCACGCCTATGCACAGACGCTCCTGCTGGAGCTGTTCCATCAGCATCTTAAAGCCACGCCCCTCTTCTCCGAGAAGATTCTCGACAGGCACGCGGCAATCGCTGAAGGACATCTCACTCGTATCCTGCCCCTTTAGGCCAAGCTTCTTGAGATTGCGGCCCTTCACAAATCCGGGCGTCCCCGCTTCGACGAGCAGCAAGCTCATCCCGTCATGGGGCGGTGAGACGTCGGGATCCGTCTTGCAGACAACGATCACGAGGTCGGCATTCTGCCCGCAGGAGATGAACGTCTTCGAGCCGTTCAGGACATAATGATCGCCGTCCCGAATCGCCTTCGTCGAAACGTTCGCGAGGTCCGACCCCGTCGAAGGCTCGGTCATAGCGATCGCCATCAAACACTCTCCCGTGATTGCCGGCACGAGATATTTTTGCTTCTGCTCTTCATTCCCGAAGGCCGTCAAATAGGGCATGCATATATTGGTATGCAGCGACGCTTGAAGGGCATGAAGCCGGAGGTCTCCGAGTTCTTCCATGATAATCGCATCAAAGAGAAAATCCCCACCGGCACCACCGTATTCCTCCGGCTGATTCGCGCCGAGGAATCCCGCTTTCCCCATCTTCTCCCACGCGGAACGATCGCTCATCCCAGCCGCGAGCCATGCTTCGTTATGCGGGCTCAGTTCAGCTTCCGCGAAGCGGCGGAATTCCTGACGAAAGTGTTCGTGCTCGTCGCTAAAGATCGTTCTTCGCATTCGTAGTCTCCATTTCGCTCGCGTCCGTTTCGTTTAGATCCGTTTCGTTTGGATCGAAAGGGACGCCCAGCATTTTCTTAATTCGTCGAGCAACGACGCCGACTTCGCTCACATCCGGCGCAGCAAAGCCTCCTAGATCCGTCGCTCGAATGGGTGCGCGGAGCAGACGCGCGTGTCCGGCCCGAACAAGACGCCCACGCAGGGCCTCCGCGTCTCGGCGCGGCCGCACCCAGCCTCGGTCGATCAACTTGGCGCTGAAAAGCTCTAACCCTTCTTGTGGCTTAACCGTCCCTCGATCATTGAGGGGGCGTGCCTGGGATCGTTCAACAATTCGTTCGATCACGCCGTCCCGCAATCGCGCCCATGGGCTGCGTCCGCCGGCGAGCTGCGGAGACAGAAAGACGGGCTTTCCGGTCGCGCACACTTCGGCGAGCGTGGTTTCGCCGAGGCCCGCGATCACGAAGAGATCTGCAGCCTCGACGAGCGCCGACCAAGGGCGTTCCTCGTCTCTTTGTTCCGGCGTCTCTCTATGCACGAAGGCGGCGCTCCCCAGACCACGCAAGCAGCCTTCGAAAATCGATGCTCGGGTGCGACGGCTCGCCGAAACGAGCACCGAAGCGCCAAGCGATTCCGCGCTCTCCTTAACAAGTCGACCGAGGGCCACTGCTGACTCGTCATCGAGTCCGAGGCGTGCCGTACCACTGCCCAAGAGAAACACGACCTTCTGACCTGGAAATTTTGCTATGCGATCGCGCCAAGCCTTTGTGGGCTTCGCCGTGTGAGTTAAAGGCCGGTCAGTTTCGAGGCGATTCGGATGAGGGAAGAGCTGCGCCCCGCGTGGCGTCACTGCAAGATCGACCGCATCAGCCGGCGTTGCCGCCTTTGGGCCCAGCGCAACGACCTGCGTGCGGCCCCGCGATTGTTCTCGGATCCAGCGAGCGATGGGTGCGACACGACGTCCGGCGACTAGCAACACATCCGGAAAAGGACCCGGCAGGGCTTCCTTGCCTCGGCTGCCATCCCTTCCTCGTGAACCAAAACTCTCAAGGCCGTGCAAATGAGCGCCACGACTCAAGAGCGGCAACCTCGACAGCGAGTTCAGACGAACATCAAGCCGTGCGGCAGGCCAGTTGAGCGCGTCCGTAAGCGCGTTCAGCTGGCAATCATTTCCAGGAGCACCATCACTCAAGGTCCAAACCTGCGGTGGCGTCTGATCCGGCCGCTGTCCGCCGGTTCGCACCGTGAGCTGATCTTCACGTTCAAAGCTTCGCCCACGTGCACTCATTAGCTCCCAAGAAAGTTCGGGATGCCTTTGCGAAGCCGCTTCGAAATGAGAGCGCCACCAAGCAAGAGTATGCGTGGTGCCCTGGGGCGGGAGCAGAAGGCGACGGCGTGGCAGTGTCTCCGGCGTGCGAACCGCGACGTGAATAAATCGGCGCGCGCGCGCGAAGAGCGTCTCAACTACCCAGGGCACATCCCAGACCGGAAGGTCTTCGAGCCCCTCGACGCATAACACACCATCAAACCGCTCATCGTCACCGAGGCCCGACAAGAATTCCAGGATGCCTACTCGCCGCTCTGAATCGAGACCGAAGCGCCCCGGCGTTTGGATTTGATCCCCTCGTAGATCGGGCTGGATTTCGAGCAAGGTTGCCGACTTCGTCTTTCGCGCGAGGGACTCGACACTCCCGGCTAAGAATCCGGAAACTCCGATACCACTACCTAGTTCGCTGACGGGCAGATCATTCAATTGACCTAACAGAGACATGAACCCACGGCTCGGCGACTTCCGCGTAAAAAGCTCGAAACCCTCCGCGATGGCTTCGCGTTCTAGGTCGTGCCAAATCTGCGTGTACGCGCCCTTTTGATAGACAAATCGTTCAGGGAAGGGACGCCAGGGCTGCGTGTGCAGGGTCGTGTAGTGGAGCAAATGACTAACGCCGGGTCGGAATTCCTCGTCCCGCGCGTTCCAACCGGGATCGAGCTCGCCTCGAACGCCAGTCGCCTTCGATGCCTTCCGCAGCATCGTTTTCTTCCAACCCTTCTGGGCTTGTTCGAGCGTCCACAGCGGGGCCATGCGTTCGCAGTCGATGAGCATGACCGATGACTCGGTATCCGAAATCGAGAGATGGGATGCCGATCCAAGATCCAGATCGAATAGCTCACCGGGATCCGTCAAATAGATCTGATCTTCATCGTTGTAGATCGCTCGCCCCCGCCCTCCCTGAAAAGCGGGAATCGCAAAGCGATAATTAGTGAAGCCCGTTGTCCACATTCGACGATTGAAGCTCGGCAGGTCGGACATCACATGGATACGAACTTCGCGACCGGGATCACGCACGCGCTCGATCGAATATCCGAAGACGCGATTGGCTCGGTACTGCGCCGGTTCGGTTCCGAGATAGATCTCAACCGGCGGCTTGTTGGAAGGCGGCGCGCCAGCACGCGCCGGAAACACGATCGTCTCCATAGACTCACGGACGGCGCACGCCGAAGATTCGGCGGGACCGGCCCCCGGCGATTCGGGCAAATTTTCAGGAGCAAGGTCGCGAGATTCAGCCATTATCAGCTCTCGTAGGCGCATCGCAAAGCGGCGCGCACAGACGGGGCGCTGGAGTCTACACCACCAGTTGAGCCCATCAGACCCGTGATGAGAGACTTTGATCGATGGTTTTTCCCAACAAATTCGGTCATTTCAGCGAAGGATGGCCTCTGGTCGGCTCTGAGTCCTCGACTCCTGCGAAGATCGGGGCATACTTACGCCGTGCCGAATCGCAGGTGGGCCGTCTGAGGGGTGTGGCGAATCATCGGCGATGCCCGTTCTTTCGGAGCGGGCGCCCATCGTTGCGATTCACTCACCCAACTAAAACATGGCTTCATCTGAGTCCGATTTCGTGGAACCCAATCCGGGAACTGTGGGTTGGGAATGCACGAAAAAAGTGTGATCAGCACGTCGCATCGGTCTAGTCGAGACAGCAGACGGTCAAGCTGTCAGAGCGATGAAAGCCGAGGGAAACCAGAAGCGGAGTGACGCGTCGTTCACCCGGATTGATGACCCGATTTAGCGTGGCATCAGAATTCGGGGGAAATACGCGACAAACGAGACAAGGAATGCGAACTTTGTCGCGGATCAGTTCCGTTTCGATTCAACAAATGCTGTCCCTTTTGAGGGATACTCCCGCTCGTGAAAAGCGACGAGAGTCGGGTCACATCACTCAACCAAGCTGAGACCGTGAGCCGATGCAGGCACGAGGCACAAAAGGCCTCGTCAACGAAGCCAGGAGAGAACGCGAATGCGCATTGGCAAGATTCCGGTAGGCGGAGAAGCACCGCTGGTTTTGATCTGTGGACTTAACGTCCTCGAGACCGAAGCTGATGCGATCGAAGTCGCTCGAACGGTTCAGCAACTGGCGGACAAGCATGACTTCCCGCTCGTCTTCAAGGCGTCCTATGACAAGGCGAACCGATCACGCCACGACTCGTTCCGCGGACCAGGTATCGATGAGGGCCTTCGGATCCTCAAGTCCGTTAAGAAGGAAACCGGCCTAGCGATCCTAACCGACGTGCATGACGCCGACCAAGCCAAGCTTGCGGCTCA
>DGPZ01000008.1 GCA_002390675.1 Deltaproteobacteria bacterium UBA4427 | reverse complement strand
GGCCCCCGCCCTTGCCGAGGGGCTCGAGCAGGCTTGCCTCGGCAATCAGGTCGAAGGCGATCTTCGAGATCTCGTGGCCGATCTCCGTCGAGAGCAGCTTGTTCATGAGCGGGAGGAGTCCCGGATCGCCCCCGTGCAGGCCGCAGGTGGCCTGGAAATAGTCGCCGTAGCGCTGGGCCCAGACCCACGCCTCGAGAGCCGCCATCCTCTCCCGCACGGTCGGGTCTTCGAGCGCCGGCCGCCCGTCGATCGTTGCCTTGCGCACCATACGCATCAGCGTGTCGAATAGCGTCTGGGACTGACCGCCGATGGCTTTCCGCTCGTGCTTGAGCGTCGTTCGTGAGACGTTCCAGCCCTCGCCGCGGCGTCCGACGATCCAGTCGGCCTTCGTGCGCGCGTCGTTCAGGAAGACCTCGTTGAAGTGGGAAGCCCCCGTGATCATCTTGAGCGGGCGGATCTCGATGCCCGGTTGGTCGAGAGGAATGAGCAGGTACGAGATGCCCGCGTGTTTACCCGCTTCTGGCTCGGTGCGCACAAGGGTGAACATGTATTGGCAAGACATCGCGTCCGAAGTCCAGATCTTTTGGCCGTTGACGACCCATTCGTCGCCGACGAGCTCGCCGCGCGTGCGTAGCGATGCGAGGTCGGAGCCCGAGCCGGGCTCGCTGTAGCCCTGGGCCCAGCGGTACTCGCCGCTCACCGTCTTGGCAATGAATTGTTCTTTTTGCCACTCCTCGCCGCGCTCCAGAAGCGTGGGGATCAACATCGAGACGCCCTGGCCGGACGCCTCCTTTGGTGCGCGGGCGCGTGCGAACTCTTCCGTGATCACCGCGGCGCGGAGGGAGTCCGGCGGCTGTTCCGAGCCGCCAAAGCGTCGGGGCACGTTTCGATAGAGGTAGCCTGCTTCGGTTGCAAGTCGGCGAAAGCGCTGCTCGTGTTCGGTTCGGGGAGCGTTCGACTCATCGCCCTGGGGCGGCCAGTTCGACGCGAGGAACACGCGGACTTCGCTGCGGAAATCTTCGTACTCGTCGCCGTATGTAAGGTCCATCAGTTGGGGGGCTCCCTCCAGCCGCGAATCGGATCGCGTCGGACATTAGTCGGGCATGATCAGTCGAAGAGGTCGACGACCGCTTTCCGGCCGGCGCGCCGCAGCATGGCCTGTCCCGCATTCGTGACGTGCCGACTCCAGTGTGCTTCTGCGCCGTCCTCGTCCCCTTCCTCGATCAACCGGACGAGCTTCTCTTGCGACCGAATCGCCTTTCGAGTGTTCTTGGGGTCGAGGAATTCGTGCAGAACCGCCTCGGCGTGTCGCTCGATGATGTCGTGGAGCATGCCGACCACGAGCGAGAGCGTGTCGTTTCCGGCGAGCTCCATGACCAGCTCGTGGAAACGGGTCGAGAGCTCGGCAAACCGCTCGGGGTCGTCTTCGACGACTCGCTCTTCCTCGATCAGACTCCGGAGCCGGCCGCAATCCGTTGCCTGGTTGCGGCGTGCGAGCACGCGGGCGGCCGGTGGCTCGACGATCGCGCGCGCCGCCTGAACGTCCTCGAGCGTCGTCCCTCGGTACTGCAGGTAGAGGCCTACGTAGCGTGCGACCGAGCTGGTATTCGGAGCGTGGACCCGAGCCCCGCCGCGTGACCCTCGCGTGACCGTGATGAGCGACTCGGACTCTAGGATCCGGAAGGCCTCCCGCAGGGTGGGGCGGGAAACTCCGAACTCCGCCATCAGCTCACTTTCGGGGAGCAGCGCTTCGCCCTCTTCGAGGTGGCCGCGCACGATCCGGCGCCGAATCTGGTCGGCGACGAGCTCCGCCACCTTGGGCACCCGAACCTTGTCGCCGACGCGCTGGGCATTTTGCTGGCCTGATTCTTCCGTTTTCGAATGAGTTGTTCGCTTTGCCAAACCGAATCTCCCAGGGTTTACGGGCGCTCAAGTCACGCTGGTTTGCACCGGCGTCGGGTTTCGAATTGTTCGCGAGACTAGCGTACTATCGTTCAAATTGGTTAGATGTTTGATAAGATTGATTTCGATTGATAGCCCTCTAGGACGATCCAGGCCCGCTTCAGACGGACACGCAGGTCACCCGGCATGGAAAGATACTCGGGTTTTAGCTTTCGAATCTGTTGCCACAAGAGCTTATGGCGACCGATTCATAAATCGAATCGTGTAAATCCTTTGAATGTTTTGTTTTTGCGGCTCAGCCCTTGGAATCAACGAACGCGGCGTGCCATCGTATAAATTCACTAGATGTTTCTGCCTCCCCGAGCTCCTGATCGAGGGCGCCAGGCTCGGGAGAACACCAGCGCGATGACCCTTTCCGAGCGCCTAAAAAGCATCATGGCGATCGATCGCGACGCCGTCGAAGTCGACTACCGTGGCGAACGGATCACCTGGGGCGCGATCGTGCAGATCGTTGAGGGCATCGAATCGCTGCTTCAGACCGGTGGTGTCGGACCGGCGGCTCCCATCGGACTGCTCCTGCGCAACCGGCCGGAAATGTTCGCCGCTATCCTCGCCTCGATTGCGAACGAGCGATGCATCGTTTGCGTCAACCCTATGCAGAGCGACGAGAGGCTTGCCGCCGATCTCGAGTCGCTCCGTGTCCCGGCGTTGATCGCAACCGCCGACGATTGGCAATCGCAAGCCGCGTGTGCCGCTGCTTCGCGGGCGGGGAGCCTGGCGATCGCGCTCGATCGCAAGGCCGCATGTGTCGCCCGATTCGTGCCGGGGCTCGAGCAACTGGCCGATGGGCCGCATCGTGCCCCGGCGTCGGGCATCGCGGTCGAGATGTTGACCAGCGGGACAACCGGCCCGCCGAAGCGCATAGGACTGCGCGCTGACGCCTTCCAAGAGTCGCTTTTAGGGACGAGCCATTACGAAGCCAACCGACCCGAGGAACCTTCCCTCCGGAAGAGCTACGCGATCGTGACCGGTCCACTGGTTCACATCGGCGGCATGTTCCTCAGCGTCAAGGCCGCCGTCGACGGTCGCCCACTCTGCCTGCTCGAGCGCTTCATCGTCGAGGATTGGGTCGACGCGGTCCGCCGCCATCGACCGAAGGTGACTGGCCTAGTCCCGTCTGCGATGAAGATGGTGTTGGATGCGGGCGTACCCGCCGAGGATCTGTCGAGCCTGCGCGCCGTGACGTCGGGGACGGCGCCACTCGCCCCCGAGATACAGGCGCGATTCGAAGAGCGCTACGGCGTTCCGGTTCTGATTACCTATGGCGCGACGGAATTCGCGGGGGCCGTTGCGGGTTGGACGATCGGAGACCACCGAGAGTTCGGCGAGCGCAAACGCGGCGCCGTCGGACGTGCGCATCCGGGATGTGATCTGCGGGTCGTCGATCCGGAAAACGGAGAAGTCCGGGGCGTCGACACGAGCGGACTGCTCGAGGTGCGGAGCGAGCAGGCGCCGGCGAAGGGCTGGGTTCGAACCGCCGACCAGGCACGCATCGATGCCGACGGATTCATCTGGATCGAAGGCCGCGCGGATGGGGCGATCAACCGCGGGGGGTTCAAGATCGACCCCGCGACGGTGGCGCGTGCTCTCGAGCGGCATCCGGCGATTCGCGAGGCGGCGGTTGTCGGTGTGCCCGACGAGCGCTTGGGCGAGGTCCCCGTCGCCGTGTACGAACTCAGCGAAGGCGTCGACGCGCCGGCCGAGGATGAGCTCCTTGAGTTCGCACGAGAGCACCTCACGCGATATTTCGTACCGACGCAGATTCGCGCCGTCGATGCGATCCCACGGACACCGTCGCTCAAACCGAGCCTCCCCGCGCTGCGAGAGCTCTTTTCGACGGTGGTCTGAACCTCAACTGAATCACAGCCGCTCGGAGAGTCTCGCCATGGAATACAACCCTTTCGATACGAAGACCCAGGACGATCCGTACCCGACGTACAAATGGTTGCGGGATGAGGCGCCCGTCTATCACAACGAAGAGCTCGACATCTGGGCATTGTCCCGGTTCGAAGATGTCTTCGCGGCGACCACGGATCCCGAGTCATTCAGCAACGATCTCATGTTCGGGGGCGCGGGAGGGGTTGAACAACCCTTCAGTCAGTTCCTGTTCTCAGACGGTGTGACCCACGCCCGCGAGCGGGTCATGGTGAGCAAGTGGTTCACCCCGCGACGCATCGCCGCCTGGGAACCCAGGGTTCGAGAGGTGGCCCAACAACTGCTCGATCCCCTGATGGGCCGGGGCGAATGCGACATCATCCAGGACTTCGCAGCGCGATTTCCCATGGCATTGATCAGTGAGCTGATGGGTATCCCCGAAGCCGACCGGGATACGGTTCGACATTGGTCGGACGATTTCCTCGCCCGGGACCCGGGCAATCCGGATCCGCCGGAGCGGGCGGTGAAGGCCAATGCCGCCCTCGCCGAGTACTTTCTTGCTGCGCGTGAGGAACGCCGGCGGCAGCCTCGGGAAGACCTCCTCACGGTTCTGTCGAATATGGAGACTCCGCACGAGGATGGGGTGCATCCGCTCGCCGATGGACATTATGTCGGCAACTGCCAGCTGCTCGTGATCGCCGGCAACGAGACGACGACCAAGCTCATCGCCAACGCGGTCCTGCAGCTCCATCGCCACCGAGATCAGCGCGAGGACCTCATCGAGCATCCCGACGCGATCCCGAATGCGGTCGAGGAAACACTGCGATACGACGCGCCATCGCAATGGCAGAACCGTCGGGTCGCGCGTGAAGTCACGCTGCATGGCGTCACGATTCCCGAGAACGCGTTCTGTGGTTTGCTGACCGGAGCTGCATGTCGCGACGAGCGCCGCTATCCGGACCCCGATCGCTATAACGTTAGGCGCGATGTCGGGATGCATCTCGCGCTCGGCTGGGGGCGCCATCTCTGTCTGGGCAAGGCGTTGGCGCGACTCGAGGGGAAGGTCGCGCTCGAGGAGATCCTGACGCGTTTTCCGGGGTACGAGGTCGACGAATCAGGCCTCAAGCGGGTCTACGTGACGAACGTGGCGGGTTATTGCGAGATGCCGATCTCCTACGAACCGGGAGCGCGCGGTGAGTAGCGAGAGCGAGCTCCCGAAAGAGATTGTCGATTGGCTCGCGTCGGCGGGGCAGGGCCG
>DGPZ01000106.1:45830-114111 GCA_002390675.1 Deltaproteobacteria bacterium UBA4427 | reverse complement strand
TAACGCCGAATTGGCCTGAGATGGAAACGTTGTTCGGAGACGCTCTTCCGCGGAGGCGTGACGGCGAAGCGGCCGCACGGCAGCTATTGGAGGAGCTCGAACTCGAGGGCGTTCTCTTAAAAGGTGGACACCGCGAAGCCGACGCCGACGACCTACTCGTCTATCGCCCGGGTGGCGATGGCGAGATCAAACTCGAATGGCTCCCGGGCGAACGCATCCCCGGCGATCCCGTCCATGGCACGGGCTGCGCGCTTTCATCTGCGATCACTGCGGGCCTCGCCCAGGGCCGTCCTCTGCGCGAAGCAGTCATCGAAGCGCGTACCTTCATTCGCTCGGCGATTCAAAACGCACAGACCCTGCCTAACGGCGCACGGATCCTCGGCTTCTCATGAGCGACACAGCTAACATCGACAGCACCGCCCCCCGCAAGATGCCCAGCGACACCGGCCAATCCGGCGCATCCACTTCGGCGGCGCCCCGCGACGTATACGACGCGGGCCTTGCTCAGGCGACGCAGGATGAGACGCGATGGAAAGCCCGTGCGGGACTCGCGTCGAATCTCCGTTTAGCATGCTTCGCCGCCTTGTTATTCGTTGGCTGGATGGCCTTCGGAACACATGCCATCTCAAGGAGTTGGGCCGCTCTTCCCACGATCGGCTTCATCGCTTTAATCATCTTTCACGACCGTGTACTCCGGCAAGAAGCCAGAGCGATACGGATCCGCCGCTTCTACGAAGATGGCCTAGCAAGACTGAATAATGAATGGGCTGGGCGTGGTGACGACGGCGATCGCTATCGTGACCCGAGCCACCCCTATGCTGAGGATCTCGACGTCTTCGGGCCCGGATCGATGTTCGAGCTTCTGGCGACCACTCGTACAACGACTGGATGCGATCGACTCGCCACCTGGCTCTGCGAAGCCGCGGAACCCGAGACCATCCGGGAACGCCAGCAGGCAGTGACCGAACTTCGCCCCGGCCTCTCGATGCGACTCGAGATGGCGATCGCCGGAGACGAGTCTGACTCCGCAACGCAACAAGAGGCCCTCGCCCGCTGGGCCACCGCCCCTGCCGCTGGTCTAAGCGCAGCACTCCGCTTCGTCGCCATCGCACTGAGCAGTTGTTCACTGGGCGCGCTCGCCCTCTGGTTCTTCAGTGAATCGGGCCCTGTGCCCTTCGCCCTCGCCGTAGTCGTTCAAGGTCTGTTCGCGCTGGCGCTTCGTTCTCGCGTACAGCCTGTACTTGCAGCCGCCGAGACCCCGGTCGGAGCCCTAGCCCGTACAGCATCCTTACTCGGGTGCGTCGAAGATGCGGAATTCTCGTCGACCCTGCTCGCGCGCTTGAATACGGAACTTCAAACCACAGGGCGGCCGCCTTCCGGCGAGCTGGATGCCCTGCAGAAACTCGTCGACCGACGCGACTCCCGGAATAACCAATTCTTTGCACCGATCGCGGCGCTACTTCTTTGGGGCACGCACGCGGCGATCTCGCTTGAGTGCTGGCGCGCGCGGTGTGGGCCACGGCTTGCAATATGGATCGATGCTGCAGGTGAAATCGAGGCGCTCTCGGCCTTCGCAGGCTATGCGTACGAGCATCCGCAAGATCCGTTCCCGGAAATTCTCGACGAGGGTTCGGCCTTCGAAGGAGAAGCCTTAGGTCACCCTCTCCTGCCCAGCGATCGGTGCAAGCGAAACGACCTCAGCCTTGGCTCCCTGCCACAAGCACTCGTCATGAGTGGCTCAAACATGTCAGGCAAGAGCACAATGCTGCGCACCGTCGGCTGCAACACGATCCTCGCCCTCGCCGGTGCGCCAGTGCGTGCGACGCGCCTTAGGGTTTCACCGCTTCGCCTAACCGCTTCGATCCGCATCGTGGACTCGCTCCAGGACGGTCAATCCCACTTCATGGCAGAGGTCACTCGCCTGCGCCAAGTGGTCGAAATTTCACGTGGCGATCCAAAGGCGCTCTTCCTGCTAGACGAAATACTGCACGGGACGAACTCCCATGATCGACTCATCGGAGCAGAAGCCGTCCTCAAGGGACTCATCGCTCAAGGTGCACTCGGCATCGTAACAACCCATGACCTCGCGCTCACGCAGATGGTTCCCGCGAGCAAAGGCCAAATGGCCAACGTGCATTTCGAAGATCATTTACAAGATGGCGTCATGGAGTTCGATTACGCGCTCCGCCAAGGCGTCGTCGAGAAGAGCAACGCACTCGAGCTCATGCGCTCGGTCGGGCTCGACGTCTGAACGGAGATCCAATCCCATGTTCAAATCTACGATGCTCTCTCTCATCACCTCCATCCTCACCCTCGGCGTGGTCCTGGCAGGATGCACCAATCCACTCTCTTCGGGTTCCGGGAAGGCCCCCGGTGCGGATCCACGTGAAGAGAACGTGTGGTTCCAAGCGGGCCGCGCGCAGATCGCCTCCTCCGCTCGCTATATCGCGAAGAACCGTCCTGCGAAGAACGTGATTCTGTTCGTCGGAGACGGAATGGGGATCGCGACCGTTACGGCGGCTCGCATTCTCGAAGGGCAGAGCCGGGGCGAGACCGGTGAGGAGAATCAGCTCTCCTTCGAAACCCTGCCTCATGTCGCCTTCTCCAAGACTTATAATGTCGATGCACAGGTCTCGGACTCGGCCTCAACGATGACCGCCATGGTCTCTGGCGTAAAGACAGTGACCGGTGTTCTGGGCGTCGACGAGACAGTTCGCCGCGGCGACCACAGCAGCGTCGAAGGCGCTCATGTTCTGACGATTCTCGAAGAGGCCGAAGCGCGTGGACTAGCAACCGGAGTCGTCTCGACCGCAACCGTGACTCATGCGACGCCCGCCGGTTGTTATTCCCATGTGCCGTTCCGGTTCTGGGAAGACGATTCGCGGATGTCGAGTGCTGCGCGCGAGGCAAGCTTCCCGGACATCGCACGCCAACTCGTTGAGTTCAAAGGTCCGAATGGCCAGAGCGACGGCCTTGAGGTCGCCTTGGGTGGAGGTCGCAAGCACTTCACTCCCCGCGACGAAACCGACCCGGAAGAGCCCAATGCCGTCGGCCGTCGCGTCGATGGGCGCGACCTCACAAAAGAATGGCTCGATGCACGAGAAGGCTCCGCCTATGTCTGGAATCGTTCACAGCTCAAACAACTCGATATTGCGAAAACCGATCACCTACTCGGCCTCTTCGAGCCCGGCGATATGAATTGGGAAACCGATCGTGCGGCAGATGAAGCCGGAGAGCCCTCCCTAGCCGAAATGACGGATGTCGCGATCGAGCTTCTTTCGAAGCGAGACGAAGGCTTCTTCCTGATGGTTGAAGCCGGCCGAATCGACCATGGCCATCACGCCGGCAACGCTCAGCGCGCACTTACCGACACCATCGCCCTATCGGATGCCGTCCGCCTAGCGCTCGAGAAGACGGACCCGACAGAAACGTTGATCGTCGTCACAGCCGACCACAGTCATACCCTCACCATCTCCGGCTATCCCAAACGTGGGAACCCGATCCTCGGCAAGGTGATCGGCATCGATTGGTTCCGCGGAACAGGGGACGTGGAGGGACGCGATGCGCTAAAGCGCCCCTACACAACCCTCTCCTATGCAAATGGCCCTGGCTATACGGGTGGATCTGATGATCAACCCACTGGCCCTCACACCTTTCCGCACTCGCCTTGCAAACAGCTTGGTGGCGACTGCAGCTACGAAGGCGTCACGGACGGACGGCCTGATCTCTCTGAGACCGACACAACGGATCCTTCATATCTCCAGGAATCCACAGTCCCTATGGGCACCGAGACCCACGCCGGCGAGGATGTTCCCATCTATGCGGGCGGTCCGCGCGCCGCACTCTTCCATGGCACCCGCGAGCAGAACTATATCTATCACGCGATGGTCGAAGCATTCGGATGGACGCAAGCTGGCCAGCCGGTCGAATAACACCGATCGTTGAGCCAGCGACTTTGCTGCTAAGCGACTGTCCAGATTTCCCCAATACGAACGCCAGCGGCCTCTACCCATTCGTGGCGAGCCTCAGACCCCTTCCTGATTTCGGGGGATAGGATCCGTTCGATCATTGCGAGGCGGTCCGGCGGGGTAGCGCGCGTCTCGACTAATCCGGAACCTGGTCCAGAACCGCCCATTCGATAGCCGGAGGGAAACCCCTTCTCTCTGCTAGCTAGACGCGAGACATCTCGTACGAGATTCGGGGCAATATTTGAACGGAAGCGCCAAACTACACCCAGGTGTGCACGGCCTAACACGAAACGGGGCAATACCCCTTCACTTGAAGGATTATGCCATCCGATAATTCTTCCTAGAACGTCGTATTCGAAAAGCATCTCAAGTGTATTCCCTACACCTACTAAACCGTTTCGCCTATGTGTTAATTGGGACACCCCGAAGAACCTCGTGAATCAGGCAAATTTGTTTAACGAAAGAGGTCTCATCTCGGTATGATAAGGCCGAGTACAAGCCAGATCTAACGATCAATCAGATTTTTACTAGCGACTTTATGCGTGCCTCTAGTAAACGAAATGAATGAGTAGAAAGGACGGAAGATGACCGAGCACCCAAACTCGCTCCTCATCCACCATTTCCTTCAGGCCATGACCGCCGGCGACCGCGAGACACTTCGTGCGCTCTGGTCCGACGACATCATCTGGTACGTGAAAGGCAATAGCCCGTACGAAGGTGAGATCAAAGGCGCGGATAACATATTCGAGTATCTCGCACATCTTGGTGACGCCGCGGAGTTCGGCTCCCTCGGCTTCCATATCGAAGTCGAAGATATCCTGGTCAGTAACAACCGCGCCGCCGCTCTATGCAACGCAACCGCGGCGCGCGGTGACAAGACGATGCAGGCTCGTCATCTCCTTGTCGCACGAATCATCGACCGACGCATCCAGTCCGTCACCTCGGTCCCCGTCGACCCCGGTCGCGTCGAGGAATTCTGGCGCGACAACGCGCTCCCGGGCTAGCACCCGAACGCCGAAGCCCCGGCACTTAAAGAGAATGAGAAGTAGGTGCTTTGGCTCAAACACGCTGACGAATAAACCTTTGAGGCCGCCCCGCCTAATGGCCAAGAACGCTCTCCACCCAAACGGCGATATCGGCGTCGCGGCTAAGTCCCTTGCTCTGCCGCAAGCTTGAGTGCCGCGAGCAGTTTTCCCCAGATCCCACCGAAGGCGCCGTTGCTCATCACAAGCACGACATCGCCTTCTCGTCGGCCCGCGACAACCCAGTCTACGATCTCATCGATCTCAGCAAATGCGGCCGCGTCCTGGCCCTGCGCACGCAGCCTTTCAGCGACTACCGAGGCCGATAGGCATTCCGTCACCTCGCCCGTGATGCTGTAGATCGGATCGTCCCCTACCTCGGCGATAGCAACTCGGTCTGCCTCCGAAAGCGCGCGCACATAGTCGTCCTGAAAAATAGCCCGACGACTCGTATTAGTTCGGGGCTCGAGGAGTGCGACGACTCGCCCGCCCGGGTGACGCTGCGCAATCGCTTCTATCGTGCCTTTGACGGCCGTCGGATGATGCGCAAAATCGTCGATTACGGTCACACCTGCCGCGACACCCCGGACCTCTTGCCGGCGCTTCACGCCTTGATGAGCGACGAGCGCGGCGACCAGTTCTTCGACAGGAACGTCGAGTCCATCCAATGCCGCAAAGACCCCCACAATATTCTCAATATTGTGGACCCCAAAGAGCGGGCTCGTCACATCCCAAGACCGGCCGCCTCGTCGATCCTCGAGCCGAAAGGTCAACCCCTGATCTCCGGGCGTGAGTTCGCTCCCCCACCAATCCGCTGCCTTCGGCCGAGGCTCGGCAGCTCCTCGGGAAGCGCCGTAGCCGATCACTTCGCAAACCGCACCGCCTAACACATCACGAACGCCGTCATGAGTGACGGCAGCGACAATACGCGCGGTCGGCGCCATCCCGGCCACCAGCTCCCTAAATGCCGACTTCACATGATCGAGATCCCGATAAATGTCAGCGTGATCGAACTCGACCGAGGTTAGGATCAGCGTATCCGGGTGGTAGTGAAGGAATTTGGGGGTCTTATCGAAGAAGGCTGTGTCGTATTCGTCGCCTTCGACTACAAATGCCGGGCCTGCGCCTTCGCGGAACGAACCGTCAAAGTCGAGGGAGATCCCACCTACAAGAAGCGAAGGGTCCCGCCCGGTCGCGAGCAGTAAGTGGGCAGCAAGATTGGTTGTGGTCGTCTTGCCGTGCGTACCGCTGACCGTGATCGAATGTCTATCCGAGATTGCCAACTCGTAGAGCGCGTCAGAGAACGACCGATAGGGCACGCCGGATGCGATTGCAGCAACGGCCTCGGGATTGTCCGCCCGTACCGCGTTGCCTATCACGATGAGATCGGGGGACAGCGCCACGCCTGCTTGGTCTGTCACGGGCTCCAAGTGCGCGGGATCGAATCCCTCGACCACGTTAATCCCCCAGTCCGCAAGGGCCGTCGACATCGGCGGATAGAGCTTTTTGTCCGAACCTGTGACGAGAATGCCGCGGGCGTTCACTAGCCCTGCCAGAGACCCCATTCCTGTTCCGCCAACCGCAACGAAGTGCACCCGACGCAGTGCTCCTGCATCGAAGGGTTGCTGATGATCCAGATCGTCTCCAACTCTTTCATCACTCATTGATCACTCACTAAGCGGTAAATGCCTCGACGATGGCATCGTGGATCTTGGGACGCAGATCGAAACGGCTGCGCTTCGCAACTTGATGGATCCGGTTCGTAAGCATCACAACTACGAGTTCGCGCTCGAGATCGATCCAAAGGCTTGTCCCCGTAAATCCGAGATGGCCCACGGACTTTTCCGAGAAATGCACGCCGGAAGAAGACGCGCCCTTGGTCGGCGTGTCCCAGCCAAGCGCCCAATCCGAGGATTCGGGTAGAAGTTGCTTCTCGCAGAACTCACGCACACGCTCAGGCGGGAGCGATGGGTTGCGGTCGTGATAGGCGTCAAGAAAGAGCTGCCCGAAGCGCATCACGTCATCCGCGGTGGAGAACAAGCCAGCGTGACCCGCCACGCCCCCCATGGCAGAAGCATTCGGATCATGCACCTCGCCCCAGATGATACGCTCCCGCCAGCTGCAGTTCTCCGTCGCGGCGATTCGGGTTCGAACGGAATCTGGAGCCGGTTGAGAGCCGTCTACGGGGATCGGAATAAAACGCGTGTCGACCAGCCCGAGCCGCGTAAAAATGCGCGACTCGCAGAACTCATCAAAGGGTTGGTTCGAAACCTCTTCGACAATCGCTGCCAAGACAATGAAGTCCAGATCTCCGTAAACCGCAGCTTCGCCAGGTTGATGAACTAACGCACCGCGCAAAATTCGGTCTACGATCCAGTCGCGTCCCTCTTTCGTACCGAGCAGTCGCTCGCCGGACTTGCGTTCTTTTTGAATCAGCAGCTCATGAAACTCACGCCAGGGCTTGAGTCCAGCCGAGTGGCTGAGCAGATGCCTGATCGTGACTTCTTCTTTGCCACGCTCAGCAAAGGTCGGCAGCGTCTTCGCCACCGGGTCATCCAAAGAAATAGAGCCCTCGTCCAAGAGCATCATGATCGCCGTGGTCGTCGCCATCGGCTTCGTTAGGGAAGCGAGATCAAAAACCGTGTCCCGCCGCATAGGCAGTCGCTCAGGACGCGCCGATGCTAGGCCACGCACCCAGCTATACTCAAGCAGCTCGTCTTCACGAGGCATCCGCGCGAGCACAACGGCTCCCGGAATCTCTTGTTTCTCAATCGCCTTGTCGAGTGCAGTCTCGACACGGCCGAGCTTTCGCTCGATCAAACTCCGCTTCATCCGTTTGGTCCCCCCGGTGGCCGGCACGCTATCGCGTAGTGACCGCCGATTCCAATATCTCAAGTTCACCCCGGGCACCGTCGAGCGCAGCGCGCCCAGCGAAGGGCCAGGGTCGATTTTCGGCGCCATGCCCAAAGGGCAGCTCCGCCACGACAGGGATTCCCAAACCCCCGAAAACATCTTCTACGAGTCGATCCAATGTCCATTCGGGATACCGCGCGTCATCGCAGTCTGTGAAATGTCCAAGTGCAACCCCAACGGCACGATCGAATTTCCCTGCTGCGCGCAGTTGCTGAAGCATCCGATCAATCCGGTACGGGAGCTCTGTCACATCTTCGAGCACAACGATCGCATCACGGGTATCGAGTTCCCACGGAGTTCCAAGACTGGCGACACAGACCGAAAGCGATCCGCCAACAAGCCGACCCTCTCCCCAGCCATTCACGATAGTCTTACCCGTAAAGCGTGGGTGCGGCCCCGTTCCCTGCAAAGCGCGCACGAGTGCCGACCCTGCCTCGCCGTCGAGGGTTCCCGGCTTCTCGCACATGGGCCCATGGATCCCAAGCAAGCCCGCTTGCTTACGCTGCCACAACAAGAGCGTCGTAATATCGCTGTATCCAACAAGCGGCTTCGACGCCTCTCGAAAGGCCGTCGCGTCGAGTCGATCGATCAATCTATGGCAACCATAGCCGCCACGAGCGCACACGATCGCGTCAACTTCGGGATCCCTAATGAACTGCATCAGTTCGTCCGCGCGACGCGCGTCCGACCCCGCGAGGTAGCCATCCCGGTCAAGGATGTCCTCGCGCATAACAACTTCAAAACCAAGCCGCGTAAGCGCAGTCCGACCCGAGTCGAGGGCTTTTGGGTCGAGAGGGCCCGCTGGAGCGGCCAACGCGATACGCGCTCCTGGACGGATGGCGCGCGGTCTTCGTAAGCTAGGCATCTAGAATCCGCCCGGATCCGTATCCGGCCCAAAGCCGTCTCCCCCGCCGAATACGTCGGGGCCGCCGTATCCGGCATCGTCCGGCGGCGGTGCAAAGTCGCCGCCAGGCGCGCCGTCATAGGGGTTGTCGGTGAGAGGCCAATCGCGAAACTGCGCGAAGCGCCCTTCGAACTCGAGCTTCACGGTTCCCGTCGGGCCATTACGCTGCTTGGCGATGATCAGCTCTGCCAAGTTCTCGAATTCTGTGTCTTTGTTGTAAACGATGTCGCGGTAGATAAAGGCGATCACGTCGGCGTCCTGCTCGATTGCGCCGGACTCGCGCAAGTCGGCAAGCATCGGGCGCTTATCGTCCTTTCGCGTTTCCGGACCGCGGTTCAACTGCGACAGAGCAATCACCGGAATATCGAGTTCCTTCGCCAGGCCCTTCAAGCCGCGCGAGATCTCGGAAATTTCCTGTTCACGACTCGACGTATTGCGATCGCCGCGAGCGAGCTGGAGATAGTCGACGATCACCAGGTCAAGCCCGTGCATTGAATGCAGTCGGCGACACTTCGCACGGATCTCAAGGATCGAAGCCGCGCCGGTATCGTCAATCCAAATATTTGCGTCCGCGAGCTTCCCGGCAGCATCCATCAGACGCGTATGCGCTTCGGTCGAGATCAGACCACTACGGAACGATCCGGCGTCGACCTGTGCTTCGGAAGACAACATACGCATAACAAGTGAGCGCGTCGTCATTTCGAGAGAGAAGACCGCAACGTTCTTGCCGAAGTCGACCGCCGCATTCCGACCGAGGTTTAGGGCAAAGGCAGTTTTCCCCATAGAGGGCCGTGCGGCCAAGATGAAGAGATCCCCGGGCTGCAAGCCACCGGTCATATCATCCAGATTTTCGTAGCCACTCGAGATGCCCGTGATCTCCCCGCCACGGGTCATCAACATGTCGATATGATTGACCGCGTCGTGCATTTCTACGGAGATGCTCGAAAGGCTCGTACTCGCCTTTTCGGTCGAGAGGCCGAAGATGCGACTCTCCGCTTCATCAAGAAGCGAGTCTGCCGGTTCGCCGTGTTCGTAGCCGAGCGCGACGATCTCGCTCGCCGTCGAGATCAGGCTTCGTTTCACGGCGCGGTCGCGCACGATCTTGGCGTAGTGAATGATATTCGCAGGCGTAGCTTCGTAGTCTGCGATCTCAGCGAGCATGACGTTGCCACCGACGCTCTCGAGAAGAGCCGCGCCTTTGAGATACGAAGCGAGCGTCGTCAGGTCGACGGGCTGGTTCTCGTCTCGCAGCTTGACCATCGAGCCATAAAGCATCTGATGCGCGGGGTGGTAGAAGTCCTCTTCCCGAACTTCGGTCACGACCGTGTGAATCGCATCATTGTCGAGCAGGATCGCAGAAAGAACAGCCTTCTCCGCCTCGATATCGTGGGGGGGGACCCGTCCGCTGAGATCTTGCGACGAAACATCGCCACGCTCCTCGCGGGAGCCTCCGAATTTCCGGTTGCCGCCGCCAGGGTCTTCGCGGTCCTTGAATTCGCTCACGCCACACCCCTCCTAAGGGTCAAAATCGGGCCCCGAATGGGGCAAATGGGGCATCTAGATGGAGGACAACGCCCGGGCGGGCGCGGTTCCCGAGCATACCACCTGCCGAGCTTTGTGGAGCCCGAAGCACGGCCCCAAACGGAAAACGCCCCCCTCGACTTTCTCGAGGCGGGCGTTCAATCCAGAGGAGGTGCGGCCTGTAAACTTAGACCTTGGACCTCAGAATGGCTTTAATACTCATCGTCGCGAATATCGAGCGGCTCCGGGTCCGGCTTATCTGCCGCCGCACCTAGGCCGACCTTGCCGTCATCGACTCGTTCAACAACAGCAGCAGCAGCAGTCGCAGTCGCCGCGCCGCCAATCACCTTCACCTTGAACTCGGCGATGACGTCGCTTCGCAGCCGGATTGCAACCGTATGCTCGCCCGTCGTCTTGATCGGCTCAGAGAGCTGGAGCTTGCGTCGATCGATTTGGAGACCCTTCTCGCTGAGTAGTTCCACGAGATTCGCCGCGGTGACCGATCCGAAGAGCTTGCCGCTGTCGCCGGCCTGGGCCGTGACTTCGAGAGCAATCCCGTCGAGCTTGGCTTTGACCGCCGTGAGGTCGGTCCAGTCCTTCGCCATTTTCTCGGAAATGACCCGCTTCTTGTGCTCCACCTCATTGACCCGCTCGGCCGTGGCGATCATCGCCTTGCCTTGCGGAATGAGGTAGTTGCGCGCGAAGCCGGGCTTGACGGAGACAATCTCTCCGGCATCGCCGAGGGCGTGGACGTCTTCACTCAGGATGACTTGTACCTGTCCCATGTTTTGACGCTCCTTAGAAGTGCTTGGGCGCAGTGGGCAGCATGGCCAACTGTCGCGCGCGCTTGATCTCGAGGGCGAGCGGACGCTGGTGCTTTGCACAGGTCCCGGAGATGCGTCGCGGCGTCATCTTTCCGGTTTCCGTGATGAAGAGGCGCAGCGTCTTCACGTCCTTGTATGAGATCGAGAGGTTCTTGTCAGCACAGAAGCGGCACACCTTGCGGCGCTGGAACATGCCCTTCTTCTTCTGAGACTTTCGAGCCTTCTTTCGAGCAGCAGCACGAAGTCGACCCTTCACCGTGAGCGGAGCGCGCGGCGGTCGATCGCCTCGGTCGCCACGATCTTCTCGAGGCGGACGCGGCGGGCGGTCGCCACCACCGGACGAACCGCCAGAGGGACGCGACGGCGGGCTGCCAGAACGCGGACCACTAGGAGGGCTGCCAGCGGCGGGGCCGCTCGGCGGAGATGCTGAACCGGCGGCGGGGCCGCTCGGAGGCTTGGGCGTTTCTTCGCTCACGACGGCGTCTCCTCTTTCTCAGCAACGGGGGCTTCCGGGGCGGCTTCAGCGGCCGGGGCTTCGCCCTCGGCAACTTCGGCTTCGGCTGGTGCAGCTTCGGCAGCAGCAGCAGCTTCGGCGGCTTCAGCCGCTGCAGTGGCTGCAGCCAGACGCTCGGCTTCTTCAGCCTCGCGACGCGACGCGGCTTCTTCAGCCTCGCGCTGTGCACGTTCCGTGGCTCGCTTAGTCTGCTCGTCTTCGGCTTCAGCGGCGGATGCCTTGCGGGCCTCCACGTCCTCAACTTCTTCGTTCTCAAGGATCGTCAGGAAGCGCAGCACCGATTCCTCGAGTCGCAGAACGCGCTCGACTTCGGGCACGACCTGGCCTCCATCAAGGAACTGAAGGGTGTAGTAGTGGCCCTTGTGAAACTTGCGAACTTCATAGGCAAGCTTTCGCTTCCCATGGTCTTCACACATAAGGCGAGTGGCACCGCCGGTTTCCAGGATGCCATCCAGCTTGGCCAGGATCGCCTGGCTGCCCTCGTCCGAAATTTCGGGCTGGACGATGAACGTCGTTTCGTATTCCCGCAAATGCTTTCCTCCCGGTCAACGGCCACGTGGCCATTGGGTGCTTCTAGTCGGTCCCGTCCGGCAGTCGCAATGACTTACAAAAACGGAAGAGCCGCAGCGGGTATCCGCGGCCCGATCAAGAGCACCGAGGTGATGGGTTTATGGGGTGGGACCAGAGGACGCGACGAAGCCGCATCAGGGTCCTGGTCCCGTTTTCGAGGGGCCAATGGGTACCACAGTTGAGCTACGTCCAACAGGGCCTCTAAAAACGGAGCCAAGTTTCCGTCATCATTAATCTTTTCACTACCACTGGCCCCTCGATATCGCCGCTGTCACCTTCCTCAGATGGACCTAGACGCCTATTTCAGCCGTATCGGATACGAAGGGTCGCCTCGCCAAAACGAGCAGACCCTTTCTGACATTCACGCCGCCCATCTTATGGCGATCCCCTACGAGAACCTGGATATCCAGCTCTACGAGCCCAAAACCCTCGACGAGGCCCGGTTCGAGGAGCGGATCGTCGGCCAGACTCGTGGTGGATGGTGTTACGAGATGAACGGACTGCTTTCGATGGCCCTTCGGCGGCTCGGATTCCAGGTCGACCGGGTTGGGGGCGCCGCCGCGCGAGCCATCGTCGGCGACTCCGCGATTGGGAACCACATGGTGCTGATCGTCCATTTGGATGGGCGCCGGGTCGTCGCCGACGTCGGCCTCGGCGATGGCCCCCTCTACCCCTTCCCTCTCGAAGAGCGGCGCTGGGACGAAGACGGTTTCGAGTTCGGCCTGGAGCGGATAGAGGGCGGCTGGTGGAGATTCGATAACCACCCGAATGGCCTCGCGCCGAGCTTCGACTTCAACGAAATCCCGCGTGAACTCGACTGGTACGGCCCGCAGTGCAAAGCCCTGCAGGCTGACGAATCCGCACTCTTCGTGGCGCTGTCCATGACCTTCCGGCGGGACCGAGGTCGAATCCGCGCGCTCCGGGAATTCAACTACATCGAGATCGAACGCGGTAAGCGTGAAGAGCGAATCATCGAGTCATTCGAAGACTACAAGGAGACTCTCGAGCCGCTCATAGACTTCGAGTTAGGCGACGGCATCGAGCGCCTCTGGGAACGCGTCTCGAAGCGTGTTGCCGGACGTGAAGAAGCCTCGAGGCAAGCGGCTGAGACAGCCGCGGTTCTGCCAACACCGCCTTCGTCCTCTTCGGAAAGGTAGGACTAGGGCCGGGAGAGCAGCAGAGAGGATCGATTAGAGCTGAATCTCAGTTTCCCGATGCGGCGAAACGACTGCGCTTAGGCAAAAAGACGCCCTCACCGCGCCTTCAACCCTCGAGAGTCTCGAGGAGTGCCTGATGCACCCGCGTGTCCTGCGTTAGCTCTGGATGAAAAGTACAGGCCAAGCGCTTCCCCTCCCGAACGAGAACAGGCTCGCCCTCCACGCGCATAAGGACATCTATCTCGCCTCCAAGCTTGGATAATCGGGGCGCTCGGATAAAAACGCACTCCATCCCGATGAAGCCTGGATCGCTATCGATATCCGCCTCTGCCACAAAGGAGTCGAGCTGTGTGCCATAAGCGTTTCGCTCGGCGGTCACATCCACGAGGCCAAGAGTCGGAACAGGATGATTTTTCGCCTCACGAGAGATCAGAATCGCACCGGCACAGGTCCCGAGAATCGCCCCTCCGGCCTCCGCAAAAGCCACGATTGGCTCGACGAGTTCGTGCCTAACAAGTCCCTTTGAAATGGTCGTACTCTCGCCACCGGGCAAGATGAGCGCAGCGAGGCCTTCTAGATGCTTCGGCGCAAGCACACGGCGTCCATCCGCACCGATCTGGTCGAGGACTGCGAGATGCTTCTCGATATCGCCTTGAATCCCAAGTACGCCGACGAGGGGTCGTGAAGCTGCCACTGAACCAAATCCTTTCTTTCGTTTGCTCTAGACCGAAACGGGGCGAGCGGAAACGGTTAACCGCCTCCGCCCGCACATGCGTTGGGCCGATCGAGGGCCTCAGCACAGCTGAACTACCAGCCGCGATTTGCCAGCCGCTCGCTCTCGTCGAGGGTTTCCATCTCGATGCCCTCCATCGCGTCACCCAGTCCTCGACTTGCGTTCAACACTTCTTCCGGATCGTCCCAGTGCGTGCACGCGTGCACTACGGCACGAGCGCGCTTGGCCGGATCGGCACTCTTGAAGATGCCCGACCCAACGAAGACCGCTTCAGCACCAAGGCTCCGACACAAAGCAGCGTCAGCCGGTGTTGCGATGCCGCCCGCAGCAAAGTTCGGAACCGGCAGCTTGCCGTGATCGTGGACGTAACGAACCAGGTCGTACGGCGCGCCCATATCCCGGGCCGTCGACATCAGCTCTTCTTCGGGAAGCGCCTGGATCGCACGCATTTCGCCGATCACGGTGCGCAGGTGACGCACGGCCTCGACGATGTTGCCGCTGCCCGCTTCGCCCTTAGTGCGAATCATGGCGGCGCCTTCTCCGACGCGGCGAAGGGCTTCTCCCAGATTGCGAGCACCGCAAACGAAAGGAACACGGTAGTCGTGCTTCAGAACGTGATGTTCATCGTCCGCCGGCGTAAGCACTTCGCTCTCGTCGATGAAGTCAACGCCCATCGCCTCCAATACGCGGGCTTCCTGGATATGACCGATTCGGACTTTGGCCATCACGGGGATCGAAACCGTCCGCTGAATTCCTTCGATCATTTCAATGTTGCTCATACGTGCCACGCCACCGTCTCGGCGGATATCCGAAGGCACACGTT
Organism: Deltaproteobacteria bacterium UBA4427; assembly: GCA_002390675.1. GTDB lineage: Bacteria > Myxococcota_A > UBA9160 > UBA9160 > UBA4427 > UBA4427. The sequence goes on along the minus strand of DGPZ01000106.1, from coordinate 99,162 downwards.
CGAGAGCCATCACGGCACACGCGCCGGCGTCCTCTGCGACCTTGGCCTGATCCGGGTCTACGACGTCCATGATCACGCCGTTCTTCATCATCTCTGCGAGGCCGACCTTCAACTGGAAGGCCTCCGCCCCGCGGCGCAGCGCGCCATTTCCGTTCCCGTTTTCCTGCGACATCGATTTACCTCCTCGACGTTGGGCGCAAACCCTGGTGTTTAGTTTTTTCGGAATCTCGCGACCCCGAAGTCGGCCGTTCAACAGCGAACAGCCGCTACTTCAATTACTGAACGCTTCCTAAAGGTGATCTCCAGGCGTCCATCCCGAATGCGTACGTGGGCCGCGGGCGGACTCAACCACTTCGCCTAACGCTGCTACGCCACGTGCAATTTCTTTTTCGTCCGCACATGCGACCGTTAGCCGCATCGCGCTCGAGGGCCGAGCATCGGGCATAAACATCGCCCCTGGCGAATAGAGCACCCCAGCGCGCGCAGCTTCAGCGAGTAGATCGCGCGTATCCACTGCATCGGGCAGCTCGAGCCAGAGCTGATAGCCGCCATCTGGTTCCGTCCATGTCGTGCCCGCCGGCATCGAAGCGGCGAGGGCCTCGTCCATGGCGCGATGCCGCGAGCGCAGCACTTTTCTAATTTTCACGAGATGGCGATCGTACTCCCCTGATTTCACGAAACGCGCTAGCGCGGACTGCAACAGCAAAGCGTCGGACAGATCCGTCGCGTGCTTCAAAGAAACAAGTCCTTCGAGCGCCCTACCCCGCGCTGAAAGCGACCCAACCCGCACGCCCGGAAAGAGCGACTTCGAGAAGGAGAAAAGCAGCACAACGATTCCTGATTCGTCCAGTGCCGCTAGCGGAGGGAGCTCTGGCCCCTGGAAGCGAAGGTCGAGTTCGAAGCCATCTTCGATAATCGGGACGCCGTGCCGCTCCGCAACCCGCAAAATTTCTTTGCGCCGCGCAAGCGAGGTCGAGGTTCCGAGCGGGTTGTGAAAGCTTGGGATCGTGTAGAACGCCTTCACCTCAGGCTTCGCCAAGATGCGATCTAGAGCATCGGGATCCGCGCCCTCGTCGTCCATTGGAATTGGAGCCGGCGTCAGACCCAAGCCCGTAAAGGCCGACAATACGTTCGCGTAGGTCGGGACTTCGACCGCAACTTGATCCCCCGCCTGCGTAAATAAGCGCAGCGCAAGCGAGATCCCCTGACTCGCACCGTGGCATAACACGTGCTCTTCCGGCGCATAATGAATTCCGAAAAGCCTAAAGCGGTCGGACATAGCGCGGCGAAGATCGAGATCACCCTCTGGAGACGCGTACGAGAAAAGCGACGCACCCTCTTCCCGAAGAGCCGCGTCGACACATTTGCGGAATGCATCGATCGGGTAAAAGCGAGGATCTGGGATCAGCCTATGCAGCGCGACCGTATCCTCACGCGGCGAATAACGTGGGCGCATATTATCCAGCGCAATGAGTCGCTCGACCTGCGGCGCCAAAGCCAGTTCCTGCTCAGCCGAACCGTTCGTGCGCATTTCGCCTGTGAGCTCGTCGGCGCGACCTGACACGTCAGCCCAACCCGCGACGGTCGATCTCACAAAGGTCCCGGCACCCACTCGAGCCTCAACCAAACCGGCTTCGGAAAGTGTTTCATACGCCAGAGCCACTGTGTCGCGATGAACGCCCAAAACCTTCGCCAGGGTTCGGATCGCCGGCAAGCGCTCCCCTGGGCGTCGTGAGCCCGCCTCAATTGCGTGCTGGATCTGCTTGGCGATCTGCTGGTAGGCAGGCCGATCCAACGCGGCATCGATCGATAGACCGACGGACCGGGCGGCATCTTTTTCTGCGGGCGAAGTGGCCATAGAACGAAAGTATCAGCCGGACAAATGGCCGACAAGCTAAATTGTCCGGTTATATAAAGAAAACATTAACCTGACAATTAATTTTGAGCGTTAAATTGTCCCATCGCAGATACGATTCCGCCTTCGACGACCCCACCGACTGCGTCCGCTGCTCGATCGACTGCGGCACGAAGCACTTCGGCTTCTTCCTCCGCAAACGGTGAGAGCACCCAATCGATCACAGGGGGCCCATCCGCCCCGGGATGCCCGACCCCGAACCGAAGGCGGGAAATAGCCTTCGTAGCGAGGGCCTCAATGATGTCGCCGATCCCGTTGTGCCCCCCGTTTCCGCCCTTTGGGCGCAATCGGATTCGCCCGGTGGGCAGATCCATGTCGTCGTACAGGACGAGCAAATCCGTCGTCGGATCTAGGCTGGACCATCGCTCGCAGGCCGCGAGCGCAGTTACCCCAGAGCGGTTCATGAACGTCAAAGGCTTCGCCAATAGGCACGTTCGACCGTGGAGTTCGACGCAGGCAACGAGCGCCTCGAAGGTCGGCTCTTCGCGCCAAATCGCCCCGGCACGCTCCGCGAGGCGATCAACAATCCAGAAACCAACATTGTGACGGGTGGCCGCGTATTGCTGGCCCGGATTTCCAAGCCCGACGATCAATATTTCAGGGGTGGGAAGAGGCGCCGAGAAAGGCGCAGCAGGAGACGCTCCGTTGCTCGCCAAGTCCGCGGCGGCATTCCGAGGATTCTTGAGTCCCCGAAACCAGCGCGACAACCACGAACATAATTGGCTCAAATAGCCCACCTGGCAGCCGTATCCGCCGGCCCGGGCGCGGACCAGTCCTGCTGGTCCGCCCCCTTTGCCGACTGAGTGCCGGCTGAGTACACGCTGAACAGAATCTCAGCTGTCGGAATCTTCCGCGGCTGCCTCGCCTTCGACTGCAACGGCCTCGCCTTCGTCGGCAGCAGCTTCGCCACTCTCTTCGGCATCCGTAAGACCGCGGGGCACAAGCACCGTCGCGATGGTCAAAGAAGCATCGGTATGAACCTCTGAACCAGCAGGCACCGGGAGGTCAGAGACGTGCAGCGAGTCGCCGAGCTCTAGGCCTGAGACATCCACGGCGATTTCGTCCGGGATCGCGTTCGGCAGACAGAGCAGCATCAATTCGCGCTGCTGCTGATCGAGCACGCCGCCCAAAACAACGCCGGCGGGGGTACCCGTAAGATGAATCGGGACCATGACTTCCATCTTCGCCGTAAGATCGACTTCGTAGAGATCGACGTGGGTCAGGCCCCCGCGCACTGCTTCACGCTGCAGCTCCTTCGCGATCACTGTCTTGCCCGCGGCGCCCGCAGCACCCTCGAGGTCGATCAGCGTATTCAGACCGGCATGACTCGCCTTGATCATTTGGTCGAACTTCAATGCATCGAGCGAGATCGCCGTCGCTTCCTTGCCACCGCCGTAGACAATTCCGGGAACCATGCCCCGTCGCCGGAGCTCTCGAGCAGCACCCTTGCCACGGGAATCACGCAATTCAACTGAAAAACTAACATCACCCATTTTATTCTCCTCATCGCCCGCGCGCGCTCACACACAAGAGTGTCAGCAAGACTCGCAAAGGCGACTAAACGATCGTCCCAATCGGGCTGGCGCCTCCGTCGGCACCACTCCCTAGTCAGGAATGTTTGTTGTTCTAGAAGAGCGAGCTGACGCTCTCCTCGTTATTGATGCGTCGAATCGCCTCGCCTATCGGAGCGGCGACGGAAACGACGTGAAGCTTGCCCATATCCACCGCATCGGGGCGGAGGGGAATCGTGTCGGTCACAATGACCTCGTTAAGGGGCGACTCGGAAATACGCTTGAGGGCGGGGCCCGAAAGGACGGGATGCGTAATCGCGGCATGTACCGCGACGGCCCCTTCTTCCATTAGGCTGCGTGCCGCTTCACAGAGCGTCCCGGCCGTATCGACCATGTCGTCGACGATGATGCATGTCTGACCTTTCACATCGCCGATGATGTTCATCACTTCGGCGACATTCGCGACTTCGCGTCGCTTATCGATGATCGCCAGATTTGCCCCGAGCTTCTTCGCATAGGCACGGGCCCGCTCAGTACCACCGGCATCCGGCGAAACGACCGTGACGTCGGAGCCGATGCGACGCTCGATTGCGCCGAGCATGAGCGGCGTCGAGTAGAGGTTGTCGACGGGGATATTGAAGAAACCTTGGATCTGGCCGGAGTGGAGATCCATACAAAGCAGGCGATCCGCGCCAGCCGTCTGTATCAGATCCGCGCAGAGCTTCGCCGTAATCGGCACGCGTGGCCGAACCTTGCGGTCCTGACGGGCGTAGCCGTAATACGGGATCACCGCCGTGATGCGCCGTGCCGACGCGCGCTTGAGCGCATCGATCATGATCAGCATTTCCATCATGTGAGTATTCTGAGGCGCGCAGGTGGATTGCAGAACGAAGCAATCTAGACCGCGGACATTCTCAGAAATTTCGATCGCACATTCGCCATCGCTAAACGTACCGACTTCGGCGCGACCGAGGTCAATATCGAGGTAGCCAACAACGGAGCCCGCCAACGCGATATTGGCGTTGCCACTGAACAGCTTTAGATCCTGCATCCGTCTCGCCTTTCTCGTCGTGTTGCTCATGATGTGCAGCCCCTGCCCTATAAGCTCTACGAACGCTTCTTAAGGACCGAAGCCCTGGCATCTCGAAGAACTTCCGTCTTCGAACGCCCGATCGCCTCTACTGAGGCCGACTTGTCTAGTTTGCCTGTTTGGTCGCCTGCCTGTTCGGCCGTTTACGAATCGGTCATTCGCTTCACCGCCGTGGCCAAGCAAGGGTGAGTGGTTGGGGCGGTAGGACTCGAACCTACAAATGGCGGCTCCAAAGGCCGCTGCCTTACCATTTGGCTACGCCCCAAGAATTTTCTTCAAACTTTTAGCTGTTCCTCTTCTGTGAATCAGACCTGAAAATCAGAGAGGGTCCGGGTCACACGAATGAAGGCTTCGTGGGGCATGATCCCGCCCGACACTTGCACTTCTTTTGTATTCACATTGACCCGCAGTACCTTGGCAGCCATCTCCGCTGCCTCCCTGTCGGGAAACACGCCAAAGACCGTCCCACCACTCCCCGACATGACCACGCTAAGGGCTCCTGCCTCTTTCAGTCGGCCGAGTAGACGGCCAATTGGGGGACAGAGTCGGGTTGCAGCAGGTTCGAGATCGTTGACGAGGAGATCCGCAAGGACGGGCGCCTGGTCCGCGACGCCACCTCGCAGCCTCGAAATCGCCCGCATCGTAGAGCCTGCCTCGGGCTCCGTCAACGAATCGCGCAGCAGGTCGGCAACTCTGTAGACCTCCGCCGTTGCGACGGAAATCCCCGGATTCGCGATCACGAGGGCGAAGCTCGGCAGCGAATCGATTGGTTCGATCTGTTCTCCGATACCCGACACGAATGCGGGCTCCGGAGCGAGGAAATACGGCACATCCGCGCCAAGCTGGAGCGCCATGGCCGCAAGAGCGTCCGAATCAGGAGAATCCGTCCCGGCCAGACGTGCGAGGCCTGCCAAAACCGCACCCGCATCGCTCGATCCGCCTCCGAGGCCGGCACCTGCGGGAATTCTCTTCCTCAGCCGGATTTCCAGTGTTCCGGCCTGGCCCGAAGTCTCGCGAAATGCTTCGGCAGCCCTTACGACCAAATTGTCCGGGCCCGCAGTCACATCCGAAAGTCCTAGAGGCAATTCGCAATCGGCGGCGAATTCGAGGGAGAACTGGATTGCGTCGGGCCCAGCATGCCAGGCGAGTTCGATCTCGTCATAGAGATCGATTGGGACAAAGAGGCTTTCGATCAGGTGATATCCGTCCGCCCGCTGCCCGACGAGTCGAAGGCCAAGGTTGACCTTTGCGGGAGTCCGAAGCGTGAGCCGGCCCGGACTCTCACCCTGGCCCCATTCGATCACCGCGTGTTCTCGACAAAACGCATGCGCAGCTCATAGAGCAGCGAATCGACCAGCTGTCGCTCCGAGTCGTCAAGATTCCCAATCGTCTTATCTCGCAACATCTCGAGGGTGTCGATGGCCTGCTGCGCGACGAGCGGATCGGCTTCTACGGACTCCCCGCTCGCCGGGTCCGGCATCGCACCCAGCTGGTAGAGCGCTGTCGTTCCTAGAGAAAGCACGAAGGTCGAAAAATCGACCTTCGGAAGATCTCCGGAACCTGTCACCGCCGATTCGCCTGTCTCTTCTTTTGCCTTTGGGCCTGTCGTCTCGTCCTGAGAAGTCATGGTGTGTCCTTCGCTTCCTCGCATGCTGCGGCTCGTTCTTCGCGATCCAGTCGGTGCATCTCTCGGTAAGCGTAGAGGAAGCGCTGCCCCACCGTCACACTCGATCCCAACGCCAATATGACCAGCACCGGCGACAGCCAGCCCGTCAGAGAACCAATAATCAGCAGCCCTACCCGCTCGCCTCTTTCAAGAAGCCCGCCGGGTATCCTCTCGATGATCAGCTCAGCACGGGCCTTCGCGTATGAGGTGAGGACCGTCGCGACGAGGATCCAAGCGCATATCGCGGCCCATTCAGGCTGCCCAAGATCCACGAACCAGGCAAGAAGCCCGACCATCGCCAAAATGTCGACAACGCGGTCGAGGCTCGAGTCTAAGAACGCTCCAAATCGCGTGGATATACCGAAATGGCGAGCCACAACGCCATCGACAAGGTCGAAGAATCCGCCGAATAGCAGCAATATGCCGCCGAGTCGCAGCTCTCCAGACGCAAAAGCGAGCCCTGACGCACCCGCGATAACGGTCCCAAGGACCGTCAGCAAATCGGGATTCAGCGCCCGCCAAAACAGGAACGGGAAGAGCGTATGGATCCACCCGTCGATCCGGTGGCCAAGATTCTCTTTGATCATGCGATCGGGTTCACCGCTGCGGAATCAGGAACGCGCCGCCCCTCGGCAACTCGCTCCGGGCAGGATCAGGAGAAGGACGATCCGCCTTCGTTGGTGTTGCGGTCGTCGTTGTCCGTGTTGTTGTTCGCGGCGCCGTCCGATTCGCCAGGATTGCTCTCCGCAGTTCGGTCAAAAGTTCGGTCGAGGGTACTGCCCCCGAAGCCGCCGCCAAAGGAAGATTCGCCCGAATTCGTCGGGCCACCGAATTCGCCTGCTATCGGTACGGGCGCTTCGGCTTCAATGACTGCGGGCGCCGGCGTTTCTAACGCAGCAGCTTCTGCCGTCGCAGCCTCCTCGGCTTCGAGTTCGGCCACGGTCGTCATCTTGTCCGTGAGGTCGGGAAGCGCATCGATGTTTGCCTGGACATCATTCTCATCGACCCAGTCACGTCGACGTGCGAGGCGCCGATCGAATCGCAAACGTTCTACCGATTCTCGATCCATGACTATATTCTCCGATACTTTGCGTGATGGGGCGGGTTGGGGTCCCGCACTAAACCATAAACCAAGTGGGGTCGGCCTCGACCGAGTCGACAAATCGCCGATCGAGACACCGGCACGGCAACCCGATTCCTGGAGTGATCCGAGAGTCGTCGGTGCCGCTGCGGCGGCGGAGGCTAGCAGGCTCTCACGGAACCTGCCGCATGCCTCCGGCTTCAAATTGACTGAACCCGCCCTCGCCGATAGCGTGCGCCTCGGAGAATTCATTGCCACTCAATTTTTCGACGTCGATGCCCTCGCCCCGCCAACAACCGACTCGGCTTGTTCTGCTTGCCCTCGCGCTGCTCTTTGCGGCCGGATGCGCGTCGAATACCGCTGTATTCGAGGACGCTAAGCCCGCGGAGGAGCTCTACGCCGACGGGATGGAGACGCTGAAGGGCCGCAAGATCCTTTGGCTCTTCGCTTTTATCAATTACGACGCGGCGATCGAGAGCTTCCAGGCCATCGTCGATAACTACCCCTATTCCGAATACGAGCAGAAGGCGCAGCTAAAAATTGCCGACGCCTACTTCGATGATGAGCGATACGAGGAAGCCCTCGCCTACTACCAGGACTTCGCAGACCTCCATCCACAGCATCCCAAGGTTGCCTATACGCTGCTCCGCGCGGCCAAATGCCACTACAACCAGATCGAGTCTGTGGACCGCGATCAAAGCTCGACGTTTGAGGCCAGCGCCTCCCTTGAGAAACTGATCCGAGAACATCCCTACGCCGAAGAAACCCGAGAAGGCGAAGAGATCTTGGTAAGGCTCCGAACTCGTCTCGCGCGCAACATGCTGCACATCGCTGACTTCTATCTCGACCGCACCCACTGGCAATCTGCCGCCGCTCGCTACCGCCGGGTACTCGACGAATATCCCGGGCTCGGCCTCGACTCCCGAGCGCTCTACCGACTCGGTGTCTGCCTCGAAAATATGCGCCTGAAAGACGAGGCTCTCCGGCTCTACCACGTGGTAGTCGAAAACTACGCAGATTCTTCGTCCGCCGAGCGCGCCCGTGCCAGGATCGCCCAAGCCGAATAGCGAGCCGAATAGCCTGGCTTCTCGCTCCAGATTGGGGGAGCAACGCGATTTCATTGGCATCCCGGACTGCCTTGCCCTCGACGCATGCTGGACGAAATGTCATCCTGAGGCGCGTTCAACGTGAAGATCGCAGCGTTTCCGGGGGGATACGATGGATCAGGGACCGAGCCAATCAATCATTCGAAGCGACGCCCACGCGTCGTCTCACAAGGCCGTGTCAACGGACAAGGTTACGGACTCAAAGGCTGCTGATTCAAAAACGGACATAGGGCTAGAAGTCCAAGTCGGGCAGCAAATTCAGCTCGGCGACGTCGCGAGTAATCGTGAAATCCTGTTGCACGGCCGACGCGCGTTTGCCTGCGGCGATGATGAGCAAGCGCTTACTAGCCTGCGCCGGCTTGTCGCTCATGGCGTTCGTTATGCGGACGTCCACTACATGATCGGCATGATTCAGGAACGACTCGGCGAGCTCGAGGGCGCACTCACAGAGCTACGCGAATCGATTCGAATCAATCCCTCCTACGTGGAGGCACTCCTCGCCTTGGCCAGTTTGCACGAACGCCGCGGTGAATTCGATCGGTCTCAGGGCTACGCCGAGCGCGCAAGCCAGCTCTCCCGCCCTTCGGCGGCGGGCCTCGATCCGACAACGCGTGGCAAACTAGCAAACCAACAAGCTCTGCTTGCCGATGCGTTGGTCGAAGCCGGAGAAAGACGAGATGCGATTGCGCAGTACCGCGGCGCACTCGAACGCTGTCCGACCTTTCACGATATCCGGCATCGCCTCGCGATCACGCTTCGCGAGGCCGGACTGCCCGCTCAAGCCATTCAGGAACTTCAGCGCATCCTCAGGCTACAGCCCTCGCTACTCAATAGCCAGGTTCAACTCGGCCTAACGTACTACACGATGGGCCGAACGCCGGAAGCCGTCAGGGAATGGGACTCGGTTCTCGAGAAAGATCCGAATCGCGATGAAGCCCGGATGTATATGCGCCTCGTGCGTGGGACTCGGCGCGCCCCGGTAGCCCCCTCGAATTCCGGCTTCGGCGCCCCAAACAAAGACGCCGAAGCGGATCTCTCATTCTCCGACGTAGCCGCTTCATTGCCTAGCAACGTTTCCGCCCCGGAGTCCCCGCAGCAGCCGCGCAAGGACAGCTCCGATTCCTCTGGCGGCTGGAAGACCACCGACCTCGCGAGCGGCCGCGACAAATGAGCGACCTTCCTCTGATGGATATAATTACGGGCACTGTGATCTTCGCAGCCCTCATCCGCGGGCTCTTTATTGGGCTGGTGCGAGAGGGCCTCTCACTTGCCGCGATCGGAATTTGCACGATCGTGACGAGGCTCTTCGTCGACCCGTTGACGATTCAGCTCACCGAGTTGACCAACGGTGAAATCACCGGAAGGACGGCTGTCTGGATCGCAGGTGTTCTGCTCGTGATGGCCACGATCCTCGCCTGCGGAGTCGCCGCGAAGCTGATGAAGCTCGGCGTCCAGTTCGCGGGCCTCGGATGGGCAGACCGCGCGGGAGGCGGCGCACTTGGCCTCGCGGAGGGATCGATCATTGCCGCGGTGCTCGTGTTAATCGCACTTTGGCTCGTCGGACCGGATCACCCCGCCACCGAAGGCGCGCTCAGCGTCGAAATCGTTGAAGAGTGGAGCAGCGCCCAGGGCAGCAGCCTCGAAGACCTAGAAGGCCGCGTTCCCTCCGTCACCTCGCCCAGCAAGTGGTTCAGGGACTAATACCGGGCAACCCGGCCGCCGCCAAAGCAGACGCGCCGCCTACTAAGCGACGTCGGTCTCGCCGGGTTCGACCCAGGCGCCATGCTCGCGAATGAGATCCACGAGACGATCTGTCGCGTATGCCTCGGGAACGGCTCGTGCGACAACTTCTTGCCCAACGTAGAGCGTGACCTGCCCCACACCGGAACCGACGTAGCCGAAATCTGCGTCCGCCATCTCGCCGGGACCGTTCACAATGCAGCCCATCACCGCGATTTTGACACCTCGCAGATGATCCGTTTTCGCCTTGATCCGTGCAGTGATCTCTTCGAGGTCGAAAAGTGTTCGGCCGCATGAGGGACACGAGATGTACTCGGTGCGGGTTGCGCGCTGGCGGGCGCCTTGCAGCACGCGGTACGCCAGATCGACAACGGACGCGGCGCCGACTTCCGAGCGAAGCGAGACGATGTCTCCGATACCATCACATAACAGGCCCCCTAGTCGCACGGAAGCATCGAGCAAAGCCGATTCAGGCACGCCAGAAACATCAATCCCACTCGCAATGGCCGGGGACTTGGGCACTGCCTGACGCAGGACGATCGGCGTGCGTTCGAAACCATGATCTCCGAGGGCCGAGACGAGCACTCTGTAGTCGTGTAACGAGGCCGTCTCAAAAAGGCTCAGGGCGGCGGGGGAGGATCCGACCGGGAGCACGGCTAGCTTGGCCACCCATCCTGGGATCTCGGCGTCTTTGCAATCCAGTTCCCATTCGACTGGAATCCCTCGTCCGAGAGCCTCTATCGCAAAGACCCTCAAGGCATCATCCGATGCAGAAGAAGCTCCGTTCAGGGTGCACACTACTCGACCGACCCCGCTCAAGACGGCCGAAGCCCATTCGGAAGTGCTGAGCGAGACGCGAAGCGAAATCGGCAACACAACGCCGAGAGAGGTGAGCTCTTCTCGAAAAATGCCTAGCGCGTTCGGATCCCCCGATCCTCCGTCCACTAACAGAGACTCGCATTCGATATCGCGGAGACCCGAGAGATCCATTGCGAGCCGAGCCGCGGCGCCCGGTGGATCCACCAGAGCATCCGCCACCTCGACTTCAACCCGAACCGGCTCCTCTCCACCCGCCTGAAGGCCCTGCCAGTTCAACGGATCGGTCGCGCGTCGCGCGTGGGCGAAAAAATTAGCGAACGGCGGCGATGCGACGTCGATCGTTTCGTTGTGTGCAGCTCGAACGAGGCTTGCGCTTGCGGCCCGAGCAGCGATCCCTCGAGCGACAGGAACCTCGCGAACCGGATCCTCAGTAAGGGAGACGCGGATAGTGTCCCCGAGCCCATCTTCCAGCAACGAGCCAATGCCAATTGCGCTCTTGATCCGGCCATCTTCGGAGTCGCCTGCTTCAGTCACTCCAACGTGAAACGGGTAGGAAGGCTCGCCGGGGGCGCGCGCTTCCAGCCGCGCTGCCAAAAGCCGATAGGCCTGAATAGCGACCTGCGTATTCGACGCCTTCATCGAAAAGATGACGTCGAAATAGCTCTCTTCCTCGCAGACATCGAGAAATTCGAGAGCGCTCTCGACCATTCCCTCGGCGGTATCCCCGAAGCGGTTCATGATGCGATCGGACAACGAACCATGATTCGTGCCGATTCGCATTGCGACGCCGTTCTCACGGCAGCGTTTCACAAGGGGGCGAAACCGCTCATGAACCCGATCGATCTCCGCCTCATACTGAGAATCGTCATAGTCGCGAACTTCGAATTTCTTCTTATCCGCGTAGTTCCCCGGATTGATCCGAACCTTCTCGACCACATTAGCAGCGATCATCGCTGCGTTAGGCGTGAAGTGAATATCCGCAACCAAAGGAACTTCGCAGCCACGGGCACGCAGCCCCGCACGAATCATGCGTAGGTTCTCCGCGTCACGAATCGACGGCGCTGTCACGCGTACGATTTCGCAGCCAACGTCCGCGAGACGAATGGCCTGCTCAACCGTCGCCGCGGTATCCATAGTATCCGTGTTGGTCATCGACTGGATGCGAACGGGATGGTCCCCTCCAATCGCTACGTCGCCCACATGAACCACACGCGTCCGGCGACGAACGGGCCGAAAGTAGTCGCCGATTCCAGGGACGGGCCCGAGCTGACTCATCAGTCGCCCAGCAATTCGTTGAACTTTGCGATCGCCTCTGCAAGCTTGCTCGGATCCTTGCCGCCGGCCTGAGCGAAGTCGGGTCGCCCTCCACCGCCACCGCCGACGACGCCCGCGACTTCACGGATCAAATCTCCAGCCTTCAGCCGATCTGTCAAATCCTTTGTCACACCGATTGCCAAAAGCGCCTTGTCTCCGTTGGCCGCCGCGAGACAGACGACGCCGCTTCCGATGCGGTTCCTGAAATCATCGACCATGGTGCGCATCGCCTTCGCGTCCGCATCTTCCACGATGCCCGCGATCGCCTGCGCGCCTTCAAAGGCCGCAATCGGCCGAGCGGTCGCGAATAGATCGTTTCCTCCACCACCCGACTTGCGGGCGCGAAGATCATCTATCTGCTTCTGCGCATCTTTCCGTTCCTCAAGAAGCTTTCCCACCCGGATCGGCAGTTCAGCCAGAGGCACCTTGAGCCGTTCCGCGGCATCCGTGGCAAGGCGTTCCTGTTCGCGGATATGGCGAAGTGCGCCCATTCCGGTGAGCGCTTCGATGCGCCTAATGCCTGCAGCAATACCTGTCTCGGACACGATTTTGAGCAAGCCGATATCGCCTGTTGCGCTGGCGTGTGTGCCGCCGCAAAGCTCGGTACTGCAGTCTCCGAAGGAAACGACTCGAACCTGATCGCCATATTTCTCATCGAAAATCGCGATCGCTCCGGCCTTAATGGCCGACGGATAATCCATTTCCCGAGTCTCGCCGCCTTGATTCGATTCGATCATCTCGTTCACGCGGTCTTCGATCTCCTCCAGCTCATCCTGCGTGAGGGGCGAATCGTGAGTGAAGTCGAAACGCAAGCGCGCCGGCCCCACGAGGGAGCCCTTCTGCATGGCCTGATCACCTAACGTCGCGCGTAGAGAGGCATGCAAAAGATGCGTACCTGTGTGATTCCGAATTGTCGCTTGTCGCGTATTCGCATCAACGACTAGGCGCGCCTCTTGATCGACAGCAACCTCGCCCTCAACAACAATACCCTGGTGCACAAAGAGTCCCGCAACGGGCTTCTGCACATCGCGCACTTCTACCTTACCGGTCTCCGTCGAAATCGTGCCGCGATCGCCCATCTGGCCGCCGCTCTCCGCGTAGAAAGGCGTCTCCGTAAAGATCAATTCAATCTCGTCCCCTTCGCGCGCGGAATCAATCGCCTCGCCGCCCTTCAACAGGACTGTCACGGGAGATTCGAATTCGAGCGCCTCATAGCCACGAAAGGTCGTCTGGACATCATTCCCAATCCGGCTGAAGACCTCTTGAACTGCCGTATCGCCACTTCCCTTCCAGGAGGCGCGGGCACGAGTCTTCTGGGCCGACATCGCATCATCAAAGCCCGACTGATCAAGCTCCATGCCGTGACCGACAAGAATGTCCGCCGTGAGATCAACCGGAAATCCGAAAGTGTCGTAGAGCTTAAAGATCGTATCGCCAGGGAGCGTCGTCTGGCCTTTCGCCTTCAGCGTGTCGATCTCGCCGTCGAGGAGATCGATCCCCTTCGTCAGCGTTTCAAGGAAGCGCTCTTCTTCGCGGCGAATCCGGTCCGTGATGTAAGTACGGCGGTCGAGAAGCTCCGGAAATGCCTCTCCCATCTCATCGATGACTTTGTCTGCAACCGAATGGATAAAGGGCGTGTCTTGTCCGAGCAGCTTGCCGTGCCGAGCGGCCCGCCTGAGGATGCGACGAAGCACGTAGCCGCGCCCAGCGTTGCTAGGCAGAATGCCATCACCGATCAAAAACGAAAGCGCACGCGCATGATCTGCCACAACGCGAAGCGAGACATCAGACTCGTCGGACGCACCAGGGATGATATTCGTAAGTTCGCCAGCACGCGTAATCAGCGGCGTAAACGAATCCGACTCCCAGGTCGAGCGCTTGCCTTGCAGTACTCCCGCCCAACGTTCGAGTCCGCCACCGGTATCAATCGACGGCTTCGGGAGCGGCGTCATTTCTCCACTTGCATCCCGATTGAACTGCATGAAGACGAGGTTCCAAATTTCCATGAAGCGACCCGTCTCACTCGACGGATCATCATTCGGGTGCTCTGCGAGTTCGCCCCAATCGAAGTGAATCTCAGAACACGGACCGCAGGGGCCGGTATCGCCCATAGACCAGAAATTTTCCTTCTCGTCTAGGCGGTAGAGCTTCGACTCGGGAATCCCGATCTTGTTCTTCCAGATGTCGTAGGCCTCGTCGTCCTCTTGGAATACCGAGATACAAAGGTCGTCTGGATTGAAACCAACGCCTTCGATCAGCAATCCCCAAGCCTGCTCGATCGCCTCTTCCTTGAAGTAATCGCCAAATGAAAAGTTGCCGAGCATCTCGAAGAAGGTGTGGTGGCGTGCAGTGCGACCCACGTTCTCGAGGTCGTTGTGCTTACCCGAGACGCGCATGCACTTTTGGCTGCTCGTCGCGCGGACATAGTCGCGCGTTTCTTCGCCGAGGAAGGCTCGCTTGAAGGGGACCATGCCCGCATTCACGAACATCAAGGTCGGATCGGACTCCGGCACGAGCGGTGAGCTCGCAACGCGGCGGTGGCCACGCTCCTCGAAGTAGCTAAGAAAAGTCTCTCTAATCTCCCGGGATGGGAGGGACATGGGGGACACCTCGAACAGCTGTGTGAATTAGTCGGCCACAGGCAAGCACCTGATTTCGCGCGGAATATAGCGGGTGCCGCGCTGGAAACTCGATTCCTAGCGGGTTCCCGGAATCCCGGCTCTAATCGTTCCCCGCTCCGACGGATTCGGGCACTTCGTCCGGCTCCTACGGCATCTCCGCGAATTACCTCAATCGCCGCTCCGCAGGTTGCCCTTGGACGAATTCGACGTGCAACCGGGGCTGGTAAAGCTCCTCTCCACAAGACGCTGGGGCCTCACGGAAGCGCGCATACGCTCCGCCTGCTTCACCCGTCGCCATCACGATTCGTGCAGGAGGCGCGGGGTTCACAAAGGGGTAAGCGAGCGCAAAGCCCAAGAAGCCAAGCGCCGTAATCGGAAGCCCAAGCTTCCAAAGGTCACCTTCTTCCCACTTGATCCGCTTGCCCCGCGTCTTCGGCGCATCTGGCGTCTTGGGGCTTGTCCTCGGGCATCGCCGAGCTTCACCCCTTCAAGCGAAGTGGCAAGGCTGGCCCTCGGAAAAAACGGGGCCAATCCTGTGCTGGCTCGGTCAGCTTAGAGGCAGGCGCTAGAAACGGTCGATATTGAAATCGTCGTCGTCCATCAGGCCGTCGACGCCATCGTTCTCCGGCTTCTGATCTTCCGCATTACCGCCGTCGTCCGAGAACTCGTTCCATTCGGAGTCCGAGGTCGAAGCGATACCGCGAAAGCGCAGCGCAAAGTCGTCGGGATTCGACACGTGCTTGAGCGCCTCGTCGTAGGACACAAGGCCCGACCTCACGTGGCTCATCAATGACTGATCGAAGGTCTGCATACCGTAGGTCGAATGTCCCTTGGCTATATGTGCGGGCAGTTCCTTGGTGCGATCCTTGTCGGCGATCAGCTCGCGTGTCAGCGCCGTCGAGGTCAATATCTCGAGCGCCGGAACGCGGCCCTTGCCGTCGGCTCGCGGAACGAGTCTTTGACTAATCACAGCCTTGATGATCGTCGAAAGCTGCAACCGCACCTGCTTCTGCTGGTAGGGCGGGAAGACTGAGATGATGCGGTTAATCGTTTCCGTCGCATCAAGAGTATGCAGCGTACTCATCACGAGATGGCCCGTCTCAGCCGCCGTCAAAGCAGTTTCAATCGTCTCGAAATCACGCATTTCGCCTACCAGAATCACATCGGGATCCTGTCGCAAAGCGGCGCGGAGCGCGGCGGAGAAGGTGTGCGTATCGACGCCAATCTCTCGCTGATTCACGATCGAGCGCCGGTCACGTATGAGGAATTCAATCGGGTCCTCGATCGTCATGATGTGGCTGGTTCGTTCGGCGTTGATATGTTCGATCATTGCGGCAAGAGTCGTTGACTTACCCGAGCCCGTAGTTCCCGTCACCAGGACGAGTCCGCGTTGTTCCCGGGAGATCTTCTCGATCACCTTAGGCAGGTAAAGCTGGTCGATCGTCTTCACGCCGAAGGGAATGACTCGGAAGACCATGCCCACCGTGCCGCGCTGCTGAAAGACATTGACGCGAAAACGGCCGAGTCCAGGGATCCCGTAGGCTAGATCGCATTCGCGGTTTTCATCGAAGCGCGCGCGCTGGATAGGGTTCATGATCGAGAAGGCAATCTTCTGAAGCTCGTCGGGCAGCACACGCTCGCCGTTCTTCAGAGGCACCAATGCGCCGTCCACTCGGAACATCGGGGGTAAGCCCGACTTCAGATGAATGTCGGAAGCGCCACCCTTGGTGGCGACCTTCAAAATCTCGTTCAGATCCATGCTGCCCCTCAGAAGCCCCTGAGCCTGCTCATGTTTTCCAGCCTGCTTGACCGGTAGTCTGACGGCAGCGCCCGCCCCTATTTCGACCGATTGCGCAACTTCCTTGAGGAATCGGCGCTCGTCGGGACATGTTTCCAACTCCAGCGCACCTAAGTGATCAACAATTGTCGCGACATCGAAAACCTGAACATCTCCAATAACTTGGGACCACGACACGCATCTCGCCATCCGCTCGATCGGCGCCCAATAGCGGGGCTTCAGCTCTGGCCGTCAGCCGCATGCCCAAAAAAAGAAAGACGCCCGCGAGCCCCTACTCAGGGGGCCACACGGGCGTCATCATCAAATCATGCGGGTCTCAAGCCGGAACTGGATTTGCCCCGCTCTGACCGGTTTAACTAAACGTTTGAGCTACGCCTTCAAGCACGCCTTCGATTAGACCATCGAACTAAATCTTCAAACTAGGCCTCCGGGGTCTCCTCGACTTCGATCTCATCACCCGCCGAGCCGGGCGCATCCGGAACATTCGCTCGCGCCGGAATCTTCAGCCCCTTAGCTAAATAGACCTCTTCGGCGAGGCGAGCCCCCATGTCGGGATTCTCCTTGATGAAGGTTCGTGCCTTTTCGCGACCCTGACCGATTCGCTCACCGGCGTAGGAATACCAAGAGCCACTCTTCTCGACGATTCCCTCGTCAACACCGAGATCGATCAAATCACCTTCACGAGAGATTCCCTCGTTATAGATGATGTCAAACTCCGCCTGCCTGAACGGCGGGGCGACCTTGTTCTTCACGACCTTCACGCGAGTCCGGTTACCCGTAACCTCGTCGCCTTCCTTGATCGCCGCAATCCGTCGTACATCGATCCGCACCGAGGAGTAGAACTTGAGCGCGTTACCGCCCGAAGTGGTTTCGGGGCTGCCGAACATCACGCCGATCTTCATTCGAATCTGGTTGATGAAGATGATCGTCGCGCCGGATTTAGAAACCGTACCCGTAAGCTTTCGCAGCGCCTGACTCATGAGCCGAGCCTGCAGACCAACATGGGTATCTCCCATTTCGCCTTCAATTTCCGCACGCGGCACCAGCGCAGCCACAGAATCGACCACTACAAGATCGATCGCGCCCGACCGCAGCAAGACGTCTGCGATCTCGAGCGCTTCTTCGCCCGTATCGGGCTGCGAAACGAGAAGCTCATCAACAGCCACTCCGAGCCGTCGCGCATAGTTCACATCGAGCGCATGCTCGGCGTCGATAAAGGCAGCGACGCCGCCGGTTTTCTGGACCTCGGCGATCGCATGGAGCGTGAGTGTTGTCTTACCACTCGACTCCGGCCCATAGATCTCCACCACGCGACCGCGCGGGAACCCACCGATCCCAAGCGCAATATCGAGGCTCGGCGCTCCACTCGAGAAGTAGGGAGTTTCGTGATTGACCGCGTCATCGGTCATCTTAGTGATCGAGCCCTTACCGAACTGCTTCTCGATACTAGAAACCGCGAGTTCGATCGCCTTGGACTTCGCGTCGCCCGCAACGCCGCCTCGTTCAACCTTTGCCTTAGGTGCTACCTGCTTGCCTCGTGCCATATTCTCGTCCTCCCGATGGGTCCTGGTTTAATTCGTTCACTCGCGCCTCATCTAACGTAAGACGCGTTTCTCTGTTGCTGTTCTTCAACTACACCGCCAATGATGCCCTCATCTACGGAGCCGATCCGCTCCCGCCCCGTCGCATGAGCGAGGGGCCAATTAACTCCGCACCAATCATGCTTCGTCGGATCCAATCGAGCGCGACCTGGGCGGTCAATCTTCGATGTCGCGAGCGGTCGACTTCAAAAACGAAGGACTGCGCGTGGGTCGCCGAGTCGGCGGTCGCCAGAGCGATCCAGACCAGCCCGACGGGTTTTTCCGGAGTTCCACCACCTGGGCCCGAGATACCCGAAGTCGCGATTCCAAAATCGCTTCCAAATCGCTCGCGAACTCCTTCTGCCATCGCTCGCACGGATGCCTCAGACACAGCGCCTTCGCTCTCGATCACCGCCGCCGGCACCCCAAGCATCGCGGTCTTTGCCTCATTCGAGTACGAGACCACACCGCCTAGGAAGTATGCGGAAGAGCCAGGCACGTCCGTCAATCGCTCGGCAATCAGCCCGCCTGTACAGGATTCCGCAGTCGCGATCGTCAGGCCGCGATTAGCCAATTCTTGCCCGACGACACTTTCCATCGTCTCCGTACCTTCGCCGTACACAACATCACCGATCCGCTCCCTGATAGCGGTCACGGCCTCAGCGATCTTTGCATCCGCCTCTTCGATCGTCGCGGCCCGAGCTACGGGACGAAGAAAATTATCGGGGAAACTCGTACGGAAACCCAACTCGACATTTCCGTCGCGCATCAGATCTCCGAGCTCCGCTTCAAGCGTCGACTCGCCCATTCCAAACGTGGCGAGCAAAGCAGCCCGCACGACCTGCTTTTCGCGGCCCCCTGAAACCTCAGCGAGACGTGCTCCTATTCGCGGTATCACCTGCTCGTCCATCATCCGGTCGAGTTCCCGTGGCACGCCCGGCATCGCAAAGAAGACGGCATGCCCGGGGCGAGTCTCTTCGCCTTCCCGGCCACCGCTTCGCGCTACTTCGATAGAGAACCCGGGTGCAGTACCGATCGGGTTTTCAAGAACATCCGCGTCTTCGGGAAAGAACGCCTGCTTCCGATTCGTGTCCGCCATCTCTCTGCCGATTCGAGCAAAGAAGGCTTCGATCGCGGCGAGGGACGGAGGGTGCAGCTCAAGCTTCCGCCCGAAAGTCTCCGACAGCACTTCCGTTGTCATGTCATCTCGCGTTGGCCCAAGCCCACCCGAAACCAATACGAAATCACTTCGCCGAGACGCTCGTAAGAAGGCATCACGCATATCTGCCGGATCGTCGAGAACGGAAACCTGATGGCGACAATCCAGATCGTGCAACAAGAGCCGTTCAGCGATCCGCGCCTTGTTGGAATCGACGATTTCGCCGCGCATCAATTCATCGCCAATCGTGATGATCTCGGCGTTCACGCCCAACCCCCTTCAAAAAAATTCATCGCCAGATCCCCCGTTACAGCCAGATCCCCGGTCAACGCCAGCGTCTGAGTCGTGTCGGACCAAAGCCAGAGGCCGAAGCCGAGCAGACATGCGCCGTGAACGCCTGCCATGATGTCGTCTGCCATTACGCCCCATCCCCCTTCGAACCTTCGCTCCGTCCAGCGGATCGCTCCCGGTTTCCATATATCAAACACGCGGAATAGGACGAATCCGGTCACGACCGCGAAAAAGAGTGAAAATAAATCCGGCGACAATGCCGGAAGAAAGAGGAGGATCGGCACCAAGGTGATCCACTGTCCCGCGACTTCATCGATCACGATTCGACCGTCGTCGTGGCGTCCGAAAAACATTTCAGCACGCTCCGAAGCCCACGTCCCGATCACACAAACCGCGAGAATGATCGCCCCTGCGACGGAGAGAACGAGCGGCAACTCTCCTGCCTCGCCCCCGCCACTCCGAGTTCCCCCGTAACACGCCACACCGAAGAGAATCGCCGCGGCAAGAGATCCGGCGGTTCCAGGAGCAAGTGGGACATATCCACATCCACCAGCGACGGCGATCCAAACGGGAAACGTCGCGGCGAGATCTACCGGAACGACATCACTGCCGTCGGTCGTCATGGTCGCTGCCGGCTTTGCCTCCACGAGAGTCGCGGCGGATCGTTGTTTTTTTTCGATGGGAAATCCCACCTTTTAGGGACCGCCTATGGGAAATATGCGGTGAGATCGTCGCGGGGGGGGCTTCGAGTGACTCGAAAATAGCCGGAGAATCCCATGACCGTCAATCCAAAAGGCGAAAATTCGACGAAAACAGGAGGATTCTCAAATCGGGCCCAGAATCATTCAGAGCCGACCCACATCTACTGATCTAACCGGCAGCCTGTGCACAATTTCCCTTGCGAGCTCAGAGAGATGCCGCGAGTCCCGGACAGCCATCGCGGGCGCAAACGGGACTTCCGCACCGCTGCGGACCACACCGGAGTGCTGCTCGAGATCGCTAGCTCACAGCGAGGCTCCCTTTTCTATTGAGAAATCGACGCCCTTCGACGACCTCTCGCCGAGCGGGCCATCTGCAGCGAACTCGGCCGCGCCGACACGATCGCACTCGTTCTAGATGCAGCCGGTCCCCGATTCGTGCTCCCCAATGAGGTCCCGCGATCGAGGCGAATGAACCACTACTCGACTTCGACGAAGCGTTGCGAAGGCATGGCTTGGAACAACTGCGGCTCGATCCGCCACTCACGGAAACCGCCAACACGGGGGCGGCGCTTCACAAATCGATTCACACAAGCGCAATCCCTGCGAAGCTCTATTTCCCGCGCTTCAGCTCGGCGACTATATCCGCCCAATGTTCGGGATCCGGTGCCCTGTTATGCGTAAGGCTTACGCCGTCTGCAATCCCATCGAGGCGCGCTCGAAGTTTGCCGGCGATCTCCTGCCTTTCCCCAACCACCGCGATCGTCTCAAGCACTTCGTCATCAATGAGATCCGTCATCTCATCCCATCGGTTCTGCTTCGACATGCGATTCAACTCGAGATGCAATTCGCCCCAACCGTGCTGGTCCAGAGTCAGTCGATAGGCCGGGGTCGATCCGTAGAACGCGAGCTGCTTACGCGCAGCTAGTTTCACCCGCGCGAAATCTTCTTCTGTATCCGCAGTAACTATCAGCGTCGCAAAAATCATGTCGAGATCACTCCGCTTTCGCCCTGACTTGGCGAGCCCGCGCTCGATCGCGGGCATCACATTCGCGAGCAAGGAAGCTCGAGAGTTAAAGGGGTGACCAAAAAAACCGTCCGCCACCTCTCCCGCCACTTCCGTCATCAAAGGACCAACACCCGCGGTGTAGATAGGGGGGGGACCGAAAGGATTGGGCCCCGGATCGAAAGCGGGAATCATTAAGTTGTGCCGGTAAAACTCACCGTCGAAATCGAGCTCCGCCTGCCCCTCCCAGCGCGCGAAAATAGCCTTCATGGCCATCACGATTTCCCGCATCCGCTTCGCAGGCTTCGACCACGTCATACTGAAGCGGTTCTGGATATGTGGCCTGACCTGAGAGCCCAGCCCCATAATGAAGCGCCCACCGCTGATCGATTGCAGCCCGTAGGCCGCATTCGCCAAGGTCATGGGTGTCCGCGCAAATGCGATTGCAATCGCCGTCCCGAGCTGTAGAGAAGTCGTGTTCTCCGACGCAAGCACGAGAGGCAGGAAGGGATCGTGCTTCGCCTCGAAGCTGAAGGCCCCGTCGTACCCGATTTCCTCGAGTTCGCGGTAGCTCGTTCGCGCTTCGCGCGGATCTTCCAGAGGGGCTGTCGTATAGATGTTCATCTCGACAGTATAAAGATGTAATGGGCTCCCGACAGCGCAAGTGAGGACGTCCCAAGCAAGGCCGCTACAATCGCGCGGATGAGAATCATAGGCCTCGATCTCGGCAGCAAAAGAATCGGTTTGGCCGTCTCAGACGAGCAGGCGTCGATCGCGTTTCCCGCTGGCATCTTAGAGAGCCGCGGACGTAAGAAAGACCTCGCCGCCCTTCGGGCGATGATAAAGGAAAAGGACATCGAACGGGCTGTGGTTGGTCTACCGCTCCATCTCGACGGTCGGAAGGGTCCCGAGGCGGAGAAAGCGATTCGCTTTGCCAAAGACCTGTCGAAGCTGGCCCGGATTCCGGTTGAGATGCTCGACGAGCGCTGGACCTCTATGGAAGCCGAGCGGCTGCTCGCGGGTGGCCCCCAACAGACCAAAAAGAAAAAGGATAAGCGCCGCGTCAAAGGCACTGTTGACGAGATGGCGGCGTCGATCATCCTCAAGACCTACTTAGAACAATTCGCCCAACAGGAACGCGCTCGCCTTGACAGTGCGTCACCGGAGACCGACCCCGCTTGATCAAGCGAGCCCTCATAGGCCTACTCGTATTAGGTGCCGTTGCGATAGCTGGCGCAGCCGGCGCATGGCTCTGGCTCGACCGCGCGCTCTCGCCTGTTGCAGAGAACGGAAGCGAACCGCACATAATGGCCTTTCAAGTCGATCCAGGGGATTCGTTCTGGCACGTCTCGGCCACCCTCGAATCCGCAGGCATCATTCGCAATGCTCGAGTAGCGCGCTGGTTCGCGCAGTCCGAAGACCTCGCCTCGAAGCTAAAGATTGGCGAATACGAACTTTCTTCCGATCAGTCCACGCCGGAGATTTTTGAAGCGCTGACGCGTGGCCGGGTCCAGACGCATCCGGTGGTCATCCCGGAAGGGCTTCGTGCGACTGAAATCGCGGATCGCCTCGCGGCGGCAGGACTAGCCGATCGTGACCGCTTCCTCGAAGTCGTCTTCGATCCCGCCTCCCCCGCTCGCTACGGCGTCGAAGGCCCGACCCTCGAAGGCTACCTCTTCCCCGACACGTACCGCTTCGCGCGCGGCGTGCCCGAAGGTCGCATCGCACAAGCGATGGTGTCCGAGTTCCTGCGCGTCTACCACGACCTCGTCCCCGACCCCAGTTCATCCAACCTAACAATGCGCGAGCACACGACTCTTGCCTCGATCGTCGAGAAGGAAACTGGCGCGGCGCACGAGCGGCCCTTGATAGCCGCAGTCTTCCTCAACCGAATAAAACGAGGTATGCGACTCGAAACGGATCCAACCGTGATCTACGGCATCAAGAACTTTGACGGTAATATCAAACGGATCCATCTTCTAGACGGAAGCAACCCGTACAACACTTACAAGATCAAAGGGCTGCCGCCTGGACCGATTGCGAGCGCCGGGCGAGATGCGCTTCGCGCAATCCTAGAGCCCGCCGACACGCCTTATATTTTCTTCGTTTCGCGAAACGACGGGACGCATATTTTCGCCGAGACCTATCGCGAACACGCAGCAAATGTCGACGAGTTCCAGCGCAAGCGGCGGCGACGGCGGTGAGTGATGCGGCGGAATTAATCAGTGCAGCGCGGGCGTTCTATGCGTCACGCGTGCCAGATCAGTTCAATGCGACACTCGCTCGACAACGCAGCGTGGCTGCAGACGATCCGGAAGCAACTCGACTCCTCGAAGAGATGGAGGCCGTGCGAAGCTCGATCGTCGTGCAGGTTGACGCGGGCGGTTCTTTCGAACGCTTCGCCTATGACATCGAGCGCGGCGTAATGAGCTCAGCCGAAGCACCCTCCTATCCGCCCTTTATGATTCTGGCACACGCGCTCTCGGACTTCGAAAACCTAAGGCGTGAATGCGGAGATTCGCTGCTCGGTTTCCTTGGTGGGCTTGCTGGGTTAGGCGACGACATGCGGCTGACGTCAAGCCGGGTCCGGAGTCTACGTGCACTTGCAGGAAGCCTCACATTCGAGCGCGTTGGCGTAGGCGGCTTCGTTCTCTTCGCGCATTTCGGGGTCGACACGCACACGAACGAACCTCGCGCGACAATCAGAATTAACGCTGAGACCTATTCCCAATTGCGGGCGGGCGAGCTCGACCCTCAGGACGCTTTCCTTGCGGGTCAAGTCGAGCTCGAAGGCGACGAAGGCATGGCGATCGAGCTTGCCCTGACGGCGCTCTCTCCCGACTGAGCGAAGTCAGCCCCGAACGAAACCAAGTCCGTAGGGCCGGAAATAAACCGGCACACGACTAACGAAGCCAGACGCGGGCTCCGCCAAAGACGCATTGGCTGATCGCGAGCGAAGATTAGGTCAGCGACACTTCGCGGAGTAGCGAAATATTGTCGAGGGCCTTGCCCGCGCCGTGAACGACCGCCGTAAAGGAATCCTCGGAGCGCAGGATCGGTAGTTGCGTCTCCTTTCGCAGGAGATGATCGAGGTCCGTAAGAAGAGATCCACCACCGACGAGCATGATGCCGCGGTCGACGATGTCTGCAGCAAGTTCCGGCGGCGTCTTCTCAAGGGTGAGATGCACCGTCTCGACGATTGAGTGAATCGGCTCGAGCAGCGCTTCACGCATTTCGTCGCTCGTCGTCGTGACGACCTTCGGAATGCCAGCGACCAAGTCGCGGCCCTTGATTTCCATCTCTTGCACAGCGCTCTCTGTGGATGCTGTGCCGACCTTCATCTTGACGGATTCCGCGGTTTGTTCGCCGATTAGCATGTTGTACTTACGCTTAACAAAGTTGATGATCGCTTCGTCCATTTTATCACCACCGGTGCGGATCGAGCGGGAGGTGACGATGCCCGAAAGCGAGATCACGGCGACGTCGGTCGTGCCACCACCGATATCGACGACCATATTGCCGGTCGGCGCAGTGACGTCCAGTCCAGCACCGATCGCGGCGGCCATGGGCTCTTCGATCAAGAAAACTTCGCGCGCGCCGGCGGAGAGTGCCGACTCGCGAACCGCCCGCTTCTCGACGCTCGTGATGCAAGGAGGCACGCAGATAACGATGCGCGGTCTTGCGAGCGTGCGGCGGTTATGGGCCTTCTGAATAAAGTAGCGAAGCATAGCTTCAGTGATTTCAAAGTCGGCGATAACACCGTCCTTGATCGGTCGCACAGCGGCGATATTGCCGGGAGTGCGTCCGAGCATCGCTTTCGCATCGTGACCTACTGCGCGAACACGGGCGGCTTTACCGCCACCTTCATTCGTGACAGCAACGACAGAGGGTTCCGAGCAAACAACGCCCTTCCCCTTGAGGTAAACAAGTGTATTGGCCGTACCGAGGTCGATCGCGAGGTCGTGTGAGAATAGGCCGGCGATGGCATCGACTATCATGGAGCGCTCCGATTCGGGGATCCGCAGGAAGAGTGCAAAGCAGTCCCGTCCTGTTAAATCGGCAAAGGCGCGCAGAGATTGAGTACGAATGCGGCCTGAATAAGGGATTTTTCCCCGGACGCGGCTGAGCGGCGTCACACCATCAAGAAAATGGTCTCAGGGAGAACCAGCAGGCACCTCCGCCTGGCGCAAAAGCCTTCTGACCAGATGCCAAAGGCGGGCCTACTGAAATGCCCTCACCATCGTCCACGTCCTCGAAATTCGATGGTAGCGCCTAACTCGGCCTCATCTGAGCATCGATTTTCAACTCGCAGCGCGCGTCCTAGGTGAAGCCGAAATCTTTTCAGGCGCCATCCCTATCGTTGCAACTCAGCTAGTACAGGAACTCGCCGGCAATCATCCCCGCAATAGGGACTTTTCTCGTCGACCGCATAAACGGTTAAGCGGTTTCACCGGCCTCAGCATCAAGTTCTACCCATATCTCGAGGGATTCGCCGGAGATTTGAACAACCTCTCCCGCCACCGTCGGTACGGGGCCGACGGGGATGAGCGTGTCCGGCCAATGGCGAATCGCAGCGCCTAGCTCTGAATAACAAGCTTCGAGAGCGAGGTCTTTCGCAGATTCGTTTTCTGAATCGTGCGAACGAGTTCGGCGACCTTTTCGGTGTCCGTCTCAAACGGGTTATTACAGATCACCCGCACGTTGAGCAGATTGCCCAGTCGAATATTCGACCAGTCGAGGTCGTACTGGATCGAGTTCTCACGAGCGAGCTTGATGAATTCGCCGCGCATCTTCGCACGGGTATCCGGCGGAGGCGTGGCCTTCGCTGCATCGACCTGCTCGTCCGTGAACAAGCGCTCAACCGCACCCTTGCGTTCCATCAAGTAGAAGAGGCTGCGTTCGCGGCGAATGTCGTGGTACTGAAGATCGAGCATCAAAACCCGCGGATCGTCCCAAGTGGTCTCATGCTTGTCTACCCAACTCTGGATCAGCTTTCGCTTGATGACCCAGTCGATCTGGCGATCGAGCTTATTCGGGTCGGTATCGAGGCAGTCGAGCACGTGCTGCCACATATGGACCGCTTTCTTGTGGTCCTCCGTGACGGGATACTGCTCAATGTACTTTTGGGCCATCTCGCAGTATTCGCGCTGGATCTCTATCGGCGAATATTCGCGACCATTATCAAGGCGGAGCTTTCGCTTACAAGTCGCATCGTAGGTGATGTCCTTGATCGCCTTGACCGGGTTGCGAAGCGTGAAGTCCTTGTTGATGTAGTTGTCTTCAATCATCTGGAGCACGACCGAAGCCGTCCCCACCTTGATGAAGTTGGTGTACTCGCTCATATTCGAGTCACCGACGATCACATGCAGCCGACGATACTTCTCTCGGTCGGCATGCGGTTCATCTCGGGTATTAATGATCGATCGATCGTTCGTCGTCGTGCCCGAAATCTTCTGATAGATATGCTGGGCGCGCTGACTAACACAGTAGTGAATGCCGTCCTGGGTCTGGAAGACCTTCCCTGCGCCGGTGTAGATCTGGCGCGTCACGAGGAACGGAATCAGCTGTTCGGCGAGGTAGTAGAAATCTACGTCGCGATCGACGAGGTAGTTCTCGTGACAGCCGTAGCTGTTCCCCACGAAGTCCGTGTTGTTCTTGAAGATCGATAGCTTGCCAGGAATGCGCTCTTCGCGGATTTTCTCTTCAGCATAGATCTGAAGATCCTCGAGGATCCGCTCACCGGCTCTGTCGTAGATCGTCAGCTGGCTCGGCGAGATGCATTCGGGAGTTGCATACTCGGGATGACAACCCGTGTCCTGATAGAACCGGGCGCCATTCTCAAGGAATACATTCAGGAAATGTTCGGTCGTGATGAGCTTCTCGAAGAGAAAGCGAATTGCCTTCTCAACGGGGAGCGTCTTCCTGCCCTCGGGCGTGAAGATGATTCCGAACTCGGTCTCGATACCGTAGATGCGCTTCTGCACGTTGAGCCTGACCGCCTTCCGCGGGCCACCGACGAGCTTCGGGCGAGAGTTCGCCGCTAGCTACCGTCCAGCATACCTTGAACTTCATCGGCAGAAAGGCGGCAGAACTTGCGACCCGTCCGTTCCCGATCCAGAAGACAAACTTCGAGACTACCCGCGTCCAGCTCAGAGCTTCGTTCTGCGCCGGCGCTCAATGCGCGAAGCCCCAGCTTAGCGGCGTCCCCAACCGGCATTCCATCACGATAGTCAGTTTGGAGTACTGACTCGACGTCTTCGACGTTTCCACCAATTGCGCAGAACCCCGGATGATCGCTGATGAAGCCGTCGTACTTGATCACGTAGAGCGAATTATTGCGATGGTCCTCATATCGGTCATCGCCAACTTCGGCCACGATGATCTCGAGCTCTAGCGGCTTATTCTCCCGCGTGAAAACGTCGCCGATTACCTGGGAAAAGGCATTAGCCAGACCACGACCGCGAACATCTTCGCGGCTGTAGGCATAGCCCTTGGTATCCGCGAACCGGACGCCGACCTTTCGAAGCTGATCGAACTCGCTGAACTTGCCAACGCCTGCGAAGGCTAGGCGATCATAGATCTCGCCAACCTTATAAAGCGCCGTCGCGTTCTCAGCCATCAGGAGGACACCCCCCTGGTGTTCGAGCCCAACGATCGACTTGCCGCGCGAGATGCCCTTGCGAGCAAATTCGGCCTTATCGGCCATTACCTGTTCCGGTGAAACGTAGAACGGCATCGACATTAGAGGTTCCCTCCCGCAGCGCGCGCTTCGAGAATAGATCGGTAGCACGCGGCGATTTCTTCTTCGGTCGCGTCCTCGTGTCCGTCACTCGTGCAGATCTTAATGATCGGATAAATGCCGCGTTCGAGATCAACGCCGCCTGTCGCACGGTCTTCATCAGCCGCAGCCGTGAGCCCTGCAACAGCAACCTTCACCGCTTCGTCACGGCCGAGGTCGGCACGCCAGCCATGCTTCAGCGATTCCCGCGCATAGAGTCCACCGGACCCCGTCGCATCAAACTCACCCTCTTCATAGCGACCGCCCGTAATGTCGAATTTCCAAAGGCGTCCCGTCTTTCGACGTGTGTCGAAGCCTGCAAAGAGCGGCACGACCGCGAGGCCCTGCATCGCCGCCGGCAGATTCGCCCGGATCATCTGAGACAGCTTGTTCGCCTTGCCCTCGAGTTCGAGCGCTTCGCCTTCCAGCTTTTCATAGTGCTCGAGCTCGACGGAGAGAATGCGAGCCATCTCGATACACGGCCCAGCCGCGCCCGAAATTGCCATCACCGAATATGGATCCGTCTCGAAGACCTTCACGACGTCACGCGAAGCAACTGAATGCCCTGCCGTCGCAAGCCGGTCGCCCGCGACGAGTACGCCGCTTCCGAATTTCATAGTAAGAACGGTGGTCCCGTGCGGAATCATCGCAGCCGCACTTTCTCCCCAAGCCGAAAGGTCCGGCAAGAGATGATCGTGTTCGACTTGTAGGAGCTCGAAAAAACTCGAACCCTGGTAGCTGCCTTGAAGCGGCACTGTTCCCCCCTCAGAAAACATTAAAATGTTCTACTCGAAGAACTACGTCCTCGAAATTACATATCGCTAACCGGCGATATTCACGGCGACTCTTCCTGTCCACACCGAACGGCGCAAAGGAAAGCGATGCTATTCGCCGCCGCGCTGGACGTAATTCTTGACGAACTCTTCCGCATTCTCTTCAAGAACCGTATCGATCTCATCGAGCAGATTGTCCATCTCCTCTTTAAGGTCCTCGCCCTTCTCAGCCATCTTCTGGCCACCTTCGGAGTCGCCGCCCTCACCTCCGCCTTCGCCGCCACCCTTTTGCTTCTGCTTCTGCTCCCCCGCCGCCATATAGAGCGGAAGATCATTAGCTGCATCTCCGGATGAACCGTCGCGGCTGCGTCGTATTCGATCGATCGTGATGAAGTTCGCCATCTCGTCTACCTCCGGCTCTTTGACTGATCGAAAATAATCAGCTTCCAGTGCCTTCCTGTCCGTACACCAAAGGCGTACGGGAAAAAGTCTTTGCTAAGTCATATTCTCGAGAAGCTCCGCAGCCGTACCCGACCGATCGAGCAGCTCCTCGACAACTTCACTCGTGCCCTTCAAAGGCTCCGCCATCATGATTCGCTTCACGGAATCATCCCCGAGTCCAAACGAGATCGAATCCCAGTTCACGCCGAACACTTCCCTCGGATAGCGTCGCAAGCATTCACCACGGAAATATGCCCGGGTGTCCCTAGGTGGATTATAGACCGCGCGCGCAATCTCTTCGTCGGTCACGATGCGCTCTGCCTTGCCCTGTCGTTCGAGCAAGTAATAGAGACCTTTGTCCGGCCGCGAATCGTGGTACTGGAGATCGAGCATCTGCACCTGTGAAGCATCCCAGAGGAGATCCTTGCGATCCATATAGCTTTCGATCAGGCGCTTCTTCATCACCCAGTCGATTCGGGTGTCGAGCTCCATGGGATCGCGAGCGAGGGCTTCGAGCACCTCGCCCCATTTCTGAATGACATCCTTTTGAATCGGATCGAGAGATCGCGACGACGCATACGCCAGCATCATCTCGTAGAAATCTTGTTGGATCTGCAGAGCCGTCCGAGACGTACCGTCATCCATCGTCAGCTCGTGAGCAAGCGTTAGGTCATGGGAAACTTCGCGAATCGCTTTCACCGGATCGCGAAGTGAAAGGTCCTTCGTAATCGCGCCGTCTTCGATCATCGACAGAATCAAAGCAGTTACGCCGTTTCGCAGATAAATCGTGTATTCCGACATATTTGAATCACCCACGATCACATGGAGTCGGCGATACTTTTCCCGGTCTGCGTGCGGTTCGTCACGGGTATTCACGATGGGTCGCTTGACCATCGTATCCAGCGCCACTTCCGTCTCGAAGAAGTCCGCGCGCTGGGATAGCTGATAGTTGCAGGGATGATTGCGGTTTTCGCTGCCTACCTTACCGGCGCCGCACCAGATCTGGCGCGTTGCAAAGAACGGAAGGAGGGGCTCGACGATTCGCTTGAAGGACGTGCGGCGATCCATGAGATAGTTCTCGTGGCAGCCATAGCTGTTGCCCTTGCGGTCGCTGTTGTTCTTGTAAATCAGCATCTGCGCACCGGGCGGGAGAAGCTGGTTCGCCTCACGACGGCTGATTTCGATGACTCGCTCGCCGGCCTTTTCGTGAATCACGAGATCACGTGCATTCGTGACTTCCGGGCTCGCGTATTCGGGATGCGCGTGATCGACGTAGTAGCGTGCGCCGTTAATCAGCGTCTTGTTTCGTGCAATATTTTCTTGCTGGTTAGGCGTATACTTCTCGCCCTCAACTTGGAAGCCACGCGCATCTGCAAGCGGGTTTTCCTGATCGTAGTCCCAGAGAATTTCGCCATCTGGATCTTCGCGATAGGCGTTCACTATCAGGACGCAGGACGAAATCGGATCGAAGTCAGGGTCATTCTTGACCATGATCCCGAACTCAATCTCTGTGCCCATGACAGTAGGGATAGCCATCTCGGTTTCGAAGCTCCTGGGCTCTCGCCCTTCAAGGAAATTTGAGGGTCTCCCCTAAATCGGGAAGAGTTGATCCAAAATGTGTTTCCGCCTGTCGTCGAGTCGGCGGCTGCGCCGCGCTCTATTTCACGCTCGGCGTTCAACCGCCGACTCGCACTAACAGACTGAGTGTTGCTATTCCGCTCTCGAAACCGCTCTCTAGCCGCTAGAGGTACTGTCCCTGGCCGCTCGAGACGTTCTCGATGCTCTCTTCTTTACGCTCCATTCCGGTGATGAGCGTTCGCACGTTGATGATTCGTTCGCCCTTTCGTCCTGAGATGCGCGCCCAATCGTCCGGGTTCGTGGTGTTCGGGAGATCTTCGTTCTCCTTAAACTCCTCTCGCACCGATTCGATCATGTCAGCTGCCGTAATACCGTGCTCGCCGTCCCCAAGGAAGCGCTTTACAGCCTTCCGCTTGGCACGTGCCACAATATTCTCGAGCATCGCTCCCGAAGAGAAGTCCTTGAAGTAGAAGATCTCACGTTCGCCCTTGGCGTAGGTCACTTCGAGGAATTTGTTCTCCTCTCCCTCGGAGTACATGTTGTCGACGACCTCAGCGATCATCTTCCGACATGCGACGTTGCGGTCCTCGCCGTACTTAGCCATGAAGTCTTTGTGAAGTGGCAGATCCGGCGTGAGGTACTTCTCGAGGATCTGCTGCGCGGATTCGCGATCCGGGCGAGACACCTTAACCTTGAGGTCGAGCCGTCCCGGGCGAAGCACCGCGGGATCGATGAGATCCTGTCGGTTACTCGCGCCAATCACGATCACGTTCTGCAGTGACTCAACACCATCGATCTCCGACAAGAACTGGGCCACGACGGTCGCTTCCATGTCCGAGGAGACACCCGAACCGCGCATGCGGAAAAGCGAGTCCATCTCGTCGAAGAAGACAACGACCGGCACGTCCTGGCTCGCCTTCTCACGCGCCTTCTTAAAGACGTCGCGGAGCTTGCTCTCCGTCTCACCGACGTACTTGTTAAGCAGCTCTGGTCCCTTCACGTTCAGGAAGTAGGCCGTGGTCGACTTCCCCGTCTGTGATTCGATCCGCTTGGCCAGGCTATTCGCGACCGCCTTAGCGATCAACGTCTTGCCACAACCGGGCGGTCCGTAGAGAAGGATGCCCTTAGGCGGGCTGAGCTGATGTTCGGCGAAGACTTCCGGGTGGAGGTAAGGCAGTTCGACCGAATCCCGCAGGATCTCGATCTGGTCGCCCAGCCCACCAATATCTTCGTAGGTCACGTCCGGAATTTCTTCCAGCATCACTTCTTCGACCGAAGACTTAGGCAGCCTCTCAAACGCGTACTGCGTTCGCATGTCCACGAGCAGCGAGTCACCGACCTTGATCGATTCGCGCCGCAGCGGCTCCGAAAGCGTCACGACACGTTCGTCGTCGGTATGACCGCTGACGATCACACGCGAATCCGAAATCGAATCGACCACCGTGCATACTTCGCCGCGCTGGGTGTATTCGGCACCTTCAATAATATTGAACGCCTCGTTGAGGACCACGAACTGGCCTTCATCGAGCTGGAACGGATCCAGGTTCGGATGCACGTTGACCCGCATGGGCCGACCGTCCATCAGGATCTCGCTCGTTCCGTCCTTATTCGCACGGAGGAACACGCCGTAGGTGTTCGGCGGGGCGCAGAGCTTGTCGACCTCTTCTTTCAAGAGTTCGATCTGCTGCTTCGCCTCCTGCAGCATTCCCACGAGCTTTTCGTTCTGCCGTTCGGCATCACGATGCTGCGTGCGCGACTGGTCGTATCGCCGTCGCAGCGTTTCAAAGTCCGCGAGCATCCGGTCGAGACGGTGTCGGAACTCATTAGAGTCACTGCCAAAGAAGTTCATGGCGTCTTGGAGTCGCTCAGCTTCACTCTCCGAACGGCCCGTACCAGGTCGTCCGGGATCGAGCCCATGCCCACCGGCGGCACCGCCGGGGAAACCTGTGTCCAGCTCGTCGTCCTCGGTGCGTGCGCCTGGGGCGCCAGTCTGAGTTGGATTGATGCGCCGCATGACGTCTCGCACGAAGCCCTTCCGGCCCTGCGATCCAGAATCCGAATCATGTTCGCTCATTGCGCTGTCTCCTCCTTGCTCATTGCTTGGCCGGGGCTCCACGAAATTCGATCCGATTTCGCTTTGACTCCGTCCGGACCTCCCTCAGCTCCGCAACTTCTTGCGGAGTCGGGGTCGTCCCATCCCTCAGCCATCCTGTACTGCAAAGGCTGTGCCGCTTTTTGCCAGTCCACCACACATTTTTTACCCAGATCCCGCGCAATGACATTCCGACGGAATCCAAACTCTTTGACAGAGCCGCTTGCAGGTAAGTTGCCGCTCGAAGGAACCCGGGGGATTGGACCTTCTCGAATGAAGAGTTCCGCCGCTCTTGAGCCGCAATCATCAGCCTGCTTCGCAGACCGAGAGCTGGCGAACAAGCACGTTTCGCGCTTGGAGGAAACATAGCGGCCGAACGATAAAGATGTTTAAAAACAGCTATCTCCGTCATCGAATTCAGTGCGCTAAGCGAGTGGCCCGAGAATTCGCCTGCGGAGCTGGGTTCGGCACTCGAAGTCAGATAATGCCACGGAAGCAAGTGGAGTTGGTCGCGATAACGAAGTGCTCGCGGCCGGGATCCGACCACGTTGTGAGTGGGAATTCGCTGTCGCGTCATCGTGCCGGAAAGGCGAAACATTCCTTCCGGGTTCCCTTCCTCCAGGGCGGTACCGCTCTCGGCGCCCCTCTCCAAGTACGCTCTTCCTTCTCTCTCCGCCTCGCGTCTATTAAACGACGGATCGACTTCGATTGCATTTCTGGCCTTCAGACGCATTTTAAGGTGTCTCAACGACCTCTTATCGCTCTAACCGGCCCAGATAGATCCCAGCCGGCCGCCTTGCGTTAACCCAGCGTCCAAAGAACTCGACCCCGGCTCCGCCTCTCAACAAACTGTGATCGAACCGCGTAGCTTCTACCTAATAATTGGTTCGGTGTTAGGTGTCGAGAAGGCGGATAAAGCTGAAACCCATCGAAATAGCTGCTCTTTTTGCTGTTTCGAGTCTAACGACCGATGGATAGGTGTCAACCGGATTAGTTCGGCAGAAAATTCCATAAACTCCTGTTTTAGAATGGTTTAACCGTTCATATCCGAACATCGCGGCTCCGATCGGTGCAGTTTGTACGATCGCCAGCGTCGGGCCGGCGCTGGACAGAGCTCGGCGGGAGGTGGGCCGGTAACGAGTGAGTCACCTGCCCGAATGAGAAGGTTTCGCCACTTGGGTGCCGCTTCATATGGCAGCCACGCGACCCACCCGCCGAGAATCAGACGATATCGTCGAAATTGTGCCGGTATCCCAGCGCGCGAAAACGCATTCCGAACACGTGTAGACTGCGCCTCCCCCGCTTCGCACTGGATTGCGGTGGACGGCTCAGACGGAACGCAAATACTCACTATGCCGCTCGGCGCCGAACGGGAGGCGCTCAGGCAGGCCGCGCCCCTTTGGGCACGCCAGCGCAGTGCACTCAGTTCGCTCCCGGTATCGCGGCGTAGTTGATGACCTCGACGCCCTCGGGCGCCTCAAACACGAAGATCTTCGCATCCGGCGATTGGTTGACGGCTACATCCTCAAAGCGGATGACCGTGACATTGCCAAAGAGATCGACGAGGGAGGTCGCGAGGATGTCGCCTGTCTTCGGATCAGCCACAAGGCCAAGCCGTTCATAGGTCGCGTCTTCAAGCGGCAGAAGATCCAGAACAACCTGTGCAGCTGAGCATTCCAAAGCGGAGACATCGTACTCCTCCAGGATATTCCCATCCCCGAGCAAGAACTGCAGTGCCGCGCCCGTTAGATAGCCAGCCGTCACGTCAAGCCTTGTCGCCGTGGCCCCGGCAACATCATAAATCCAAAGCGTTGAGCCATCACTCACAACCACACTCGGCTCGGGATCACCGTACGTCCAACGCATCTTCCCGGGCTTCGAGAAAACCACGTTGCCACGCTTCACCGTGTCGTCCATCAATGCGGAACCGCCGAAAGTCGTAGACTGGCTCTCCTGCTCAAAGACCGCTGCGAGATCTCGAATTCCGTCATAGCGAGCCTGTACGGTGCGCGCCGTCGTTTCGGCCTGTCCTTTCTGACAAGCTGAATCCTTCACCACAGGCGCGGCCGGAGCCACCTCCCCCGCGATCGCCGCAGACGAGATGCAGCTCATTAGAATCGCGACCGTGATTGCGCGTATACCCGTCCGCCTAGCCACTCGACACCTCGCAGGAATTTTCGTCAGCAGAGCCCCTAGAGGAGCTCGTCCTCGACCGTAGGTACAGGCATCAGGACTTCACGCCCCTTGGAACCAACCTGGGGCCCAATCATTCCGTCTAGCTCCATCTGCTCAATGATCCGAGCCGCTCGGTTGTAACCGATTTTGAGACGGCGCTGGACATAGGAGATTGAAGCATTGCGGGTCGTCGCGACGATTTCGACCGCTTGGTCGAACATCTCGTCTTCGTCTTCGCCGCGATTCTCGCTCTTCTCTGCCTCCACGGCCGCTCGCACCAGATCTTCGTCGAAAACGGGTCGTCCCTGTTCCTTTAGGAATGCTACGAGGTCGTGGACTTCGTCTTCGTTCACGAAAGGACCGTGAATTCTCTGCAACAGCGCGGTTCCCGGCGGGAGGAAGAGCATGTCGCCCATCCCGAGCAGATCGTCCGCACCCTTTTGGTCCAGAATCGTTCGCGAGTCGATGCCGCTCGACACTTGGAAGGACACGCGTGCGGGGAAGTTCGCCTTGATGACCCCCGTCAAGACGTCGACACTCGGCCGCTGGGTAGCGAGCACGAGATGGATGCCCGAGGCACGCGCCATCTGCGCCAAGCGCTGAAGCGACTCTTCTACCTCCTTCGCCGAGGACATCATGAGGTCGGCGAGCTCGTCGATCACGACGACGATGTAAGGCAGCACCTGCCACTCGATCTCTTCGCCTTCCGTCTGGCCAGGCTTCTGTTTGAGGCGGAAGGACTCTTCCCCCTCGTAGAGCTTCTTACGAGCCTTCTCATTGAACTGATCGATATTGCGAACGCCCGTCGCGGACATCATCTGATACCGCTCTTCCATCTTACGTACGACGCCTTGCAGCGCCGCTGCAGCGCGCTTAGGGCTCGTCACCACATCGGCGATCAGATGTGGAATCCCGTCATAAATCGACAGCTCCAGCATCTTCGGGTCAACCAGCAAGAGCTTGAGCTCATCCGGCGTCGCACGACATAACAGCGAGCAAAGGAACGAGTTCAAGAAGACGGACTTACCCGTACCGGTAGAACCGGCGACTAGCAAATGCGGCATCTTAGCCAGATCTGAAGTTACGGAATTACCAAAGATGTCCTTGCCCATCGCGACAGACAGCACGCCCGTGCTCTTACGAAAGCTCTCGGACTCGAACATTTCGCGCAGGTAGACGATCTCTCGCTCGGGATTAGGAACTTCGATCCCGACGACGGACTTCCCCGGCAGCGGTGCGATAATACGAATCGACATTGCACGCAGCGCCATTGTCAGATCGTCGGTCAGGCCCACGATCTTGTTGACCTTGATACCCGCAGCCGGCTCGTATTCGTACATAGTGATCACGGGTCCGGGATGCACACGCACCACACGACCGGTCACCCCGAAATCCGCGAGCTTCTTCTCGAGGATCTTCGAATTCATGAGCAGCGAATCTCGATCGTACTTGCGACCGCCTTCGGGCGGCGACATAAAGATCGATGAATCGGGCAGCTTAAAGGGGCCGGCTGGGCCGCCCTCGTGAAAGCGGAAAGCTTCTTGTTCGGGCTTCTTCAAGCGCTTGCGCTCTTCGCCGTGGTCGACGATGTCCGGTTCTTCCCCGGCACGGAGACGACGCACGGGCGGCTCTGGAACCTCTTCCGGCGGGGCCAGCACCTTGACCGGCACTGCCGCTTCTTCCTGGTCGCGCAGCTCTTCCTCGAAGCTCACCTCCGGCTCGCGGCGTTCTTGCACACGCTCGCGACGCGCACGCTGTTCTCGGCGAACCGAAATCGAGGTAATCGCCTCACGAGCCTGTGTGATCGAGCGCCTAAGTGCTGCGACTGTCGATTGAATACCACGGACGAGTGCATCGAGCGCCGTTCCTAGCCCAGCATAAACCCACTCACCGAAGGCCATCAAATAACCCAAGGTCCAGGTGGCGCCCTGGCCAATCGCGGTCAGGGTTGTACCCGTCGAAATTCCGGTCAGCGACAACACGCTGACGACCAGAAAAAGGCTCGTCAGTACCAGGGCACCAGCATTCCCGAAAAGCAGCGTCAGAGTCGAAGCGCCCTTTCCTCCTAGCCAGCCTGGCTCGATCCAAGGTATCGCTGCCGGCGCGAGATCAAAAAGCAGCGGCGGAAGCAGCGCGACCGTTGGGATAAGCAATGCAGCGCCAATCCAGAAGCGAGAGAAGAGTCCCGGGAAACCGAGGCTCATCACGAGGCGACCGCCAAGAAAAGCGCAGGAAGCTACGAGGACGATCGCCCCCGAGCCGAAAGCGCCCAGAAGCCAACCCGCAAGGGTCGCACCAACGGGGCCTGCGCTGTTTCGGACTTCGACGAGCTTCGCGATCGGGTCCTCAGGCGCATACGTCGCTAGCGCGAGCGTTGCGAGCAAGGAAAGCCCTATCAGGATAAGTCCTGCAATCTCAGAACCCGCGGCAATCAGAATCGGGCCGTCGGCCTCGTCCTGATCTCGTCCGGCCGACGCTGTGCGTCCGCCTTTCTTTGCCCGCGACTTTGCTGCCGCCCTTGCCATGCTCGCCCCCCCGAACGAACGCCGCTAAATGCCTACATGAGCACGAATTCGGGACTTCCAGAAAACGAACTCTTCCGGATCTGTATTCCGGAGACGGCGACGTCGTCCTGGAACAAAGCAAGATTCGGGCCCATCCTGGCGGTAGGTCTTCGACGAAGGTGGCTTCGCTCCTCGGCCCCGACGAATCGGTGATGCCGAGCGGGCGCGACCACGCGCACTCGAATTCCCTCACCCCCCGGAGAGGAGAACCGCCTCAGGATACCGTGGCCCTCAGTTCGCGGAAAGGGCGAGTCCAAGTGAACAGCCAGACTTCCCTTGACGCATTTCGACCACGGCGGAACACTCCGCTATCTACGAGTCCAAGGATTCGCCCCCTATTTCACTCAAAAACGTCCCGCTGGAGCCCCCACAATGGCAGGTGTCAATAAAGCAATTCTCGTCGGTAACCTCGGTCGCGACCCGGAGCTCCGTACGACTCCGAACGGCCAGTCCGTCGTAAACTTCACCTTGGCGACCAGCGAGACCTGGAACGACAAGAGCGGCGAGCGCCAAGAGCGAACCGAATGGCACCGCATCGTCGTCTGGGGCAAGACCGCCGAGATGTGTAACCAGTACCTCTCGAAGGGCCGCACCGTTTATATCGAAGGCCGCATTCAGACCCGCGAGTGGGAAGATAAAGAAGGCGCCAAGCGGTACACGACCGAGATTAACGCCAGCACTGTCAACTTCATCGGGCCGCGCCAAGATGGCGGTGGTGGTGGTGGTGGCGCAGGTGGCGGCAACTACGGCGGCGGTGGTGCACCGAGCGGTGGCGGAGGCGCACCAATCGGTGGTGGTGGAGGAGGAATGGATTCTTCCCCGCCTCTGGATGACGACATCCCGTTTTAGGGCATTTCGTTACTCTGACAGGCCCTCCGAGCAATCACCCATCTCGAGCTGACCGATGGGATCGGCCGTGCCTATTCCCTCAACTTACCGGCCCTAGGGCTAAGTTACGTTCGGTTTCCGCATTTGCGCTGCGAGGCGCGTAAGCGAATCCCGTACGCGGATCAACTGCGGAATCTAGCGTCGACTAGCGGCACAAGTATGTGTTAGTCGGCTTGGGCTATTCGTCGGCAGCGGAGCGAAGCCCGCGCACGATGCGATCAATTTTCAAGCGATCTTCTGAGGTCAGTTCATCGAATTCGACACCCATACCCGAGGATGCTCCGGCACTTACGGAGGGCCCACTCGAGACTCGAACGACGCGACCAATAGTTTGTAGGACTTCGTCGCTACCAGGGAGATAGAACTGCATGGATACTTCGGTTCCGGCCGGGACGAGCTTCGCGGTTTCGATAAAGAGGCCACCTTCGTTGATGTCACGGGTGAACTCCGAGAACATTTCGTCGACGGTCGAGTAATCGATTCGGACGATGATGGAGGATCGCCCCGTTCGACGTCGGTCTGCGCCCTCCAGAGAGTTGTCCTCACTTCCGCTCTTCGCGTCCAGACTGATTTTTGCCATCGATTCGACTCCAGATCGCGTACCCAACTTCGCTCGGAAATCACCTAGCGGAGGGCCAACCCTCTCGTACGCACCACGACCTCTCAACGCACAATTCGATACGTGAGTTCCTCTAAACTTGCTTCATCGTCCGAATGCCCTCAAAACCTTTAGCTGGTACATCAAGTTCCCCTCAGGGACGCTCCAAGCCGCCTGCATGGCGGCTTTAAGAGCAAGTCAACGCTGACTCACCGGCGCATCCGGACGGAACTCGCTCGATTGAAACACCTAGTTCCTACTCAGTCCGCGCGTCGACTGGCTCCACAATACGGTCCCAAGGCGCTTCCCCAGACTCTCTAAACGAGTAGTGGCCTCGGCAGGAGACAACGACGTGATCAATCACCTCAATTCCGAGAAGCCGCCCAGCCTCGGCGAGTCGAGTCGTCACGGATCTGTCCTCCGCGCTCGGCGTAGGATCGCCGCTCGGATGGTTGTGAACCAAAACGAGGGCGGACGCCGCGCTTCGGATCGCTTCTCTAAAAACCTCCCGTGGATGCACAAGGCTCGACGTGAGTGTTCCTCTAGACACTTCTTCTTCTGCGATAAATCGATGACGTCCGTCCAGCAAGAGAACGAAAAACGATTCCCTCTTCGCACTCCGAACGCGCGGCGCGAAGTGGCGTTCGACGTCACAAGGACTTCGGATCGGCCGGGAGAGTTCTAGGGGCTCACTCTCGAGTCGTCGTGCGACCTCGAAGGCTGCGACCAGGCTCGCTGCCTTCGCGGGCCCGACCCCTGGTATCGTTTCAAGCACGCACACCGGAGTCCGTGCAAGAGACGTTAGTCCTCCGACACGATAGAGCACTAGCCGGGCGACGCTCATAGCATCGCTACCAGGAACCCCGGTCCGAAGCAGAAGAGCGATCAATTCGGCCTCGGAGAGAACCGAGGGCCCGTGCCGAGCAAGCCGCTCCCTCGGGCCGTCAAAAACGCGAGAGGCTCCCGCGACAACCCTGATCCCTAACTCTGTCCTCACGCCACCTGAGCCAGCCAACTGCCCTCGCATTCACCCTAATCCGTTTGATCAAAATGACCTATCGGATGCGGAGGGGGCTCATCTTAGGCGTAGGCTCGAGCCTAGACCGACTGCGTCCTCATGGGCACGTTGGAGCCGTGAATGCGGCGCCACAAGGCAACGATGCCGCAGCCTAGTGGCCAGTGCTGTTCCTCACGCGTCCCGAAGAAAGACGTAGGTTATGCAGCTAAACCGGAACTAACATTCAAAATCCGAGGGATGGATGGTGCGCGATCGGTCGGCGCGGGTGAGAATAGACGAAAGGAAGGCTGAATCAGCGAGATTTTCGAGCTGCGCGAAAATCTCCGGCAAGAACGCCAGCCGCGGCATCACCACTCGAATCGAGTGCACCAACCAATTCAACGAGCAGCCCGCGAGCCTCGGCTCGCTGCGCGAGTCGTTCGACCCAAAGTTCTTGTTCGGCCAAGGTCTTGGCATTCAGAAAACGTGCAAACTCGGTGGGGCGCTGAAGACCGATTGCGATCCATCCGTCCCGGGCATCTTCGCCGCCGGAGCTGACCGCTTCCGATAAAACTGAACCCCCACGTTTTGACCGGACCGCTTCGAGTGCGCCTACGGGCACAGGCCCAGCAACAGGCACTGCACCGGCGAATCCAGAACGCGGCACGCGGGTTCCCGAAGAAGGTCGCTCAATGAGGGGAGCCGGACGCTCCGCAAAGAATGCCGGTGGAGCGCCGCCTGCCATCACGGGAGTTCGGAAATTGCTCGGCGCGTCTCCTTCGCCCTGAACGACGAAGCCCCGAGTAAATGGAGAAGCGACAACAACGTCACGACGTGTCTCCGCGGATATTTGCGTCAGAGGTGTCTGCACGAAGTTCCGAGCACCACCCGTCTCGGCATCTGCTGACAACGGCAGCCTTCCACCAGCGGAGTCACTCCGCAAAGGCGCAACGACAGCCCCAGCGATCCCTGCGCCGCTCGTCTCGGCGTTCTGAAAAGCGGGAACTCCGAGTTGGCTCGGAGATTGAATCGTTACCACTGCCAAGGCCGCCACCGCCATCGCCGAAGCGGGCAGCACAAAACTCGGTTCGAAGACCGAGGCAAAGCCCCGTCCAACGCGCGCCCAGAAACCCCGCTCAGTCTCACCCGAGCGAATTCGACGCATCACATTCGCCGCGATCATCGGCGGTGTTTCGGGCTCGGGGAGGCCTCGAAGTAAGAGAACCGTCTCTTCCATCTCGTGGACTTCGATGGCACAGTCGGCGCACTGGCCAATATGCTCGTCGACCGAAGCTCGGTCATCCAGCGAAAGATCA
The DNA here is from genome assembly GCA_002390675.1 of Deltaproteobacteria bacterium UBA4427. Taxonomy (GTDB): domain Bacteria; phylum Myxococcota_A; class UBA9160; order UBA9160; family UBA4427; genus UBA4427. Next base: position 57,567 of record DGPZ01000106.1, on the reverse strand, counting down.
CCTTCGAGGTAATCGGGCAAGTGATTCTTCACCTGCTTACATCGAAGCTCCACAGGCTGTGGCGTCTGCGAATCTTCATTCATGTTCGAGCCTCTAACGCCAAAATTGCTCACGCTTAAGAACCCTCGGTCGAAGTCTTGGATCCCAGCATTTCTTTGAGCTGTTCCCGCAGCGCTTGGCGCGCGCGATGAATCCTGGATTTGACAGTGCCTTCGGCAATGCCGAGCACCTTGGCGATCTCGCCGTAGGCGAGACCTTCGATGTCATAGAGGATGACCGGCATACGGAGCGAAGGCGAGAGCGTGTCAAGTGCTTCACGGACGTGGCCCGTGATTTCGATCCCAAGTGCAGCCTCTTCTGGGTTGCGCGGCGAGCTTGGCAGATCATCACCGGCTGCCTGACGCGTCTTGAGCTTGTCGACTCTTGCACGACCGCGGCCATAGGAACGGCGGCGATTGAGCGCGGCGTTCGCCGCGACCCGATAGACAAAGGTCGAAAAGCGCGCCTCGGCACGGAAGCGATGTCCATGTCTATGCAGACTCAAGAAGGTCTCTTGGGTGAGGTCCTCCGCGTCTTCCTTGCTCCCCATCATGCGATAAAGCAAGCGGTAGACGCGTGATTCATGTTTCCGGATGAGCTCTTCGAAGGCGGCTTCATCGCCCGCCTGCCATCGCACGATCAGCTCCCTATCGGGATCCTCAATCACCACGCGCGGCGCGTTTCGATCGCGCGCCAGCGGGTTCGTGCCACTCACCATCGGTCCTCTCTCAACGATCTCTGCTGTCATATCCTGCCTCTCCGCTGAAAGACCCCCCTCCTCAAAATCGAGTTCCCCCGATCTCTCTATTTTTTTGCCTTTCTCGCGCATGGCCCGTACTTCTTCCGGCTCTAAGCCCATTTCATGCTCTCTAGGAGTCCCATCAGGGCTCTCGGTCTAAAAAACGCCCCTCGGTTATAGCAAGACTGCTACTCGGCCAGATCGACGTCCGATTCACCTTCGCGTCGAAATACGCCGCTCTTGCCGCCCCGCTTGGCCACAAGCCGGCAGCGATCCACAACCATCTCTCGGTCTACCGCCTTGCACATGTCATAAACCGTGAGACCCGCCGCAGACGCCGCAACCAACGCCTCCATTTCAACGCCGGTCTTCCAGTGCGCCTCGACGCGCGTCTCGATCAAAAGGGCCTGCCCGTCGGGCGCAGGTTCCAAGATCACCTCGACCGAATCGATCGGCATCGGATGCGCGAGAGGAATCCACTCGCCCGTCCGCTTCGCTGCTTGGATTCCCGCGATACGTGCCGTCGCGAGCACGTCGCCCTTAGCAACCCGGCCCTCAACGATGCGCGCCAAGGTTTCGGGTGCCATTCGGACTTCACTTCGCGCGATACATACGCGGTGGGTCACCGCCTTTTCGCCCACATTCACCATGCGTGCGCGGCCTTTTTTGTCCAGGTGCGTCAGTTCGTCAGACATCGTCTCGTATTCTCTTCATGTTAGGCGCCTAGAAAAGTAGGCATCCGGATCAAGTGTCGAGCCACGCCAGCATGTCTTGCCAGACTTGCTCTCGTTCTGGTTCGTTGAAAATTTCGTGCCGCAAACCGGGATAGAGCTTCAAAAGGCTCGTACTTGCTACCGGCGGCGCCAGTCCAGCATGGAACCCTACGCTTCCCTGCGGCTGCGATAGTTGATCTTGCGCGCCGTGCATGATCAAAACCGGACGTTCAACTCGCCCCGCCGCGGAAGCCATTCGCGCGACCATCTTATTCATTCCCGACGCGAAGCGCGCCGTGATCCTATCTTTCACATATGGATCTTCGCGATAGCGCCGCACCACTTCGGGGTCCCGAGAGATCAGCTCGGAGTCGAGCCCTACAGACAAGCCCAACTTAGGCACGACGAAGGACAACAGATTCGCCGCCATCAGCTGTATCTTCTGCGCTGTGCTGCCGCCTATCTGCAGCAGCGCCCCAGAGAGCACTATCCGATCAACAGAGGGGTGATGAAGTGCAGCGCTTGCTGCGACGACCAACCCGCCCATGCTATGTCCGACTAACGTTATGGGAAGATTTGGATGATCGTGACCGACCTGCACCACGAACTCGGCAACTTCCTCGGGCAGACGATCAAATCGATCGACATGACCGCGAGGACCATGCGTCCGACCGTGTCCCGCTTGATCAAAGGCATGCACCGCGAAGCCGCGACCTGCGAAATACATCGCCATTTCGTCGTAGCGACCAGAATGTTCGCCATATCCATGTACCAGAATCATCGCCCGGGTCGGCTGCTCCGGTAGCCAGATCCGGCGATACCGCTCGCCCCGGTCAGAAAGCACACACTGGGTCTCTCGCCGCGTAATCCGCTCCGTCAATCGGTCGCTCCCTTTGTTCGACATTAGGAGGCGCTGGCCTCGCGAACACGCTGCCGTGCCTTTTGCACCTTTTGGAGATAGGCAACGCCACGAATCCGACGGCCCCAAAAATAGCTAGAGATGCCCTTCGCCTCTCCCAGGCGCCTAATATTGTCGGAGAGAATGAAACACCCGGCCTCGACGTTGCTCTCAATCGTCGAGAGGTTACCCGCAATAGGCAACTTCTCTGCCATATAAGGCATGACCTGCATCAACCCAATCGCGCCCTTTCCGCTCTCAGCCCAGGGCCGCGCATCGCTCTCGACGATCAATACGGCGGTCACCAGATAGGGGTCGAGTCCGTAGCGACGGCTACTGCGCAGCACCGCCTCGATCACACGATCCGTCTCTTCTGTCGAAAGCGCCGACCTTCGGTCCTGAAGATGGCCTTGCAAGGCGGCGGAAACCGCATCGCGAGAGGCCTCGGTTTCGTCCGGGGCGGAAGCGACGTCCATGGCTTGCTCAAAACGAATTGGCGGTGCATCCAGCACCAACAGTGCTCCCAAAGCGAAAAGCAACCAGGTCCAAACCCGTCGCGCTCGAGGGGAGAGCGAATCCAGGTCGGAGTCTGCGGGCCCACTGCTCGTGCGGGGCGCGTGCGGTGCCTCATCCAGATCGACCAACTCGAGCTCCTTCGCCCTCTTCGCGCGACCATTGCGCCCCAGATCAGCAACGAATCACTCGCTACGCCGCTGCGAGGTCAATCTCAGGGGAAGCGTAGGATACCGGGGTCGCGGGGCTCAGGCTATCGGACGCATCGATGCTTCTCATCGGGTTCCAATTTTTGAGCAGGCTCGCAAAACACTGGTCAAAAATGCCCAGACGCTCACGCCGAATCGGCCTCAGTATAGTCAACCCCACGCCCCGACTCGGGAAATCGACCTTGCCCGCAGCTGGCCGCAACACTCAGAGAAATGCACGTCGAGTTCCGCGCAATCTCTCTTGAGGGCGTGGAAACGAAGGGTGGCATCACCGAAGAAGGCGAGCGGTTTAGGATTCGCCATCCTGCGCACAATCGTCGAATCGAATCACGGTCGAATCCATGTCGAGAGCGAAGTCGGCGAGGGCGCACGCTTCGTTGTCTGGCTACGACGCGAAACCGAAATGGCGCTAGCGCGTAGTCGTCAACGACCTAAACATCGGCTCGCCCCCAAAGTTCGACGCGAAGATATCCGACTCCCACCGCACAAAGATTGCCGGAGGCCGGCCCTTCACGTAATGTGCGCTCGCAAGGGGGACCTATGTATCCGGTGCTGTTCACGATTCCAGGGATCGGATGGCCGATCAGTAGCTTTGGCGCAATGATGGCGCTGGGGTTTTTGATCGGATATTGGATCTCGATTCTGCGCATGAAAGAAGAAGGCCTCGACCCCGAGGACGCGGCCAATCTTCTAATGGTGATCATGTTGGGCGGCGTCTTTGGCGCGAAGCTCTACTACGCCACCAGTTTCTATCTGATCTACGGCGACCCCTTCTGGCAGTCGATGTTCTCGCGCGGCGGGCTCGTCTTCTACGGCGGCTTTATCGGCGGCGGCCTCGCAGGCTACCTGGGTTGTAAGTACTGGAAAGTGCCGCCGATTCAACTGGCGAACGCGGCCGCAATTTCGCTCGCGGTCGGCCAAGCAATCGGTCGCGTAGGCTGCTTTCTCGTAGGGGACGACTACGGCATCGCATCCGATCTACCTTGGGCCGTAGCCTTCCCGAACGGATTGCCGCCGGTGCACTATCCGGTTCATCCGACGATGCTCTATGAAACGCTTTGGCTCACGCTGGCTGCCAGCTATCTCTGGTTCCGGCGCAAGCAGAGCGCGTCGCTTATGGGCGAGTTTCTAATTTTAAACGGCATCGGTCGAACCGTCATTGAACACTGGCGGCTCAACGAACGGGTGGCGTTGGGCCTCTCGGAAGCCCAGTTCATTGGCATGGGTCTCGTCGTATTCGGGGTCATATTGATCGTCCGGGCGCGAGCGGCCAGAGGAGAAGGCGGCGTTCAGACGGAGCCTACATCTAGCCGCAGCTGAAGTTGTTTCGCACTATCCATGATCGCATTGCCGTCGGCATCGCTTCCTAGAAGTCGACCCACGCGCCCAATCGCAGCCGCTGCGCGGCGTGCCAGGCCTTGCTCTCCGATCGGCCCCCCAAGGTCAACCCAAGCCTCGAGTGCAACGAGGCTGCTCGCATAGTCGCCTTCGAGGAATGCCTGCATGCCTTCGGCGTAGTGCTCGAGCTGGGTGATCTCCGCGCGTGGAGCACCCGCGGATCGCCCCGCCTCGCGCAGCGCCTTCGACGCTTCCACGAAATACGCGCTATCGAGTAGGGCGTGCGCTACCTCGACCAAACCGGTCGCCACTTCGCCATGCATGTCCGACAACAAGCCTTCGAAGCCTTCTTGAAAGACCGCGTCGACCTGGACACGACGGCCGAGTAGCGCTCGCGTGACGCCGCGTTCGCCGGCACGTTCGATGAGCACTCGCCGGAATTGATCGCGGGTCTGCGACAAGAGGATTCGAACTTCGGCGATCACCTCGTCGATCCGGCCGCTGCTTCGTCCCAGGAGGCGCTCAAACTCACCGAGGCTCGGGTCGGAATCATCTTGGGTCGCTGCCCGAAGCGAGGCTAGTCTCGGGCCGTAGACCTCGCGCTGATAGAGACTTTCTCGAAGCTTCATGGCTTCGTGGAAAAGTGAGCCGATCGTGAGGTCAAAAAGGGCCTCCCTTCGGACCGCGGCGCTGGCCAGGACCTCGGAGCGGAACAGTGAATGACTCTGCTGCTTCAACCTGTAGAGGACCGAGCCCTCGTCGTCACCAACGACCGCCGCAACCCTTTCGAGTTGAAGCTCGCTCCCCGCCGAATTCTCAAGCAAATCGCGCATCGCTGAGGATGCCGCGAGGAACTCCTGCAGAAGCTGAACGAAGTCGGAAGTGTGGCGGGCCGTATTTTTGAGGGACGACATTGGGGGGGCCTTCGAAATGTTTCTGGGTTCTGCGCGGATGGCCGCAGACAGTTGGCATGGGCGGGAAATCGACCATTCGTCGGTCATATTCGAGCGGCGGCATCATAGGAGAGCGAATCGGGCCCGCCAATGGAAGCGAATCAGCCCGACTGTCCATTGGGTCGACATGTCCGCGCAAAGATAAGAAGACCAAATCAATGAGAATTCAGCGTGGCAGCTCCCTCGAAACCAGCCTCAAGCGCCTTTGACGCTCTCGGATGACCCGGGATCTGTTGTTCCGAGACGGACCGTCTTCTATTGTCCGGGGCGGCTGAAACGCACCGCCGAAGCCGGCCTTCGCACATGCGCCGCGATCTGCTGACGTTCGTGATTAAAGAGCTCACCGCCCGTATTTAATGGACCCGCTTTCGAGCAAGTCCAATCCCTAGAAAGGAAATTCATCGATGTCTGAACCCGAACGCGAAAGTATGGAGGTCGATGTCCTCTTCGTCGGAGCAGGTCCGGCCACGCTCGCCTCTGCCTACCATCTGATGAAGCAGGTCGAAGAGCAGAACGCGCAGGCGGAGAAGAAGGGCACACCACAGATCGAGCCGCCGGTCATTCTCGTGATCGAGAAGGCCGCGGGCATCGGCGACCATCAGCTTTCTGGTGGCGTGATGAACCCCAAGGCCATCGAAGAGCTCATGCCCGACTATAAGGAGCAGGGCTTTCCGATCGAACAGACTTGCGACAAGGCCTACTTCTGGCAGTTCTTCCGCAACATGACGGTCAAGCTCCCGGCGCTCTTCACGCCGCCCTTCTTTCAGAAGAAGGGCTACCACGTCGTCTCCCTCTCCGACGTCGCAAAGTTCCTCGCCGAGAAGTGCGAAGAACTCGGTGTCGAGATCTACCCCGGCTTCGCCGCTTCTGAAGTGCTCTTCGAAGGCGACCGCGTCGTAGGCATCCGTACCGGTGACATGGGCGTCGACAAGGACGGCAAGGAGAAGGGCACCTACCAGCCCGGCATGGACATCCTGGCCGGCGTGACCGTCTTTGGTGAAGGCGTCCGCGGCTCGTGCACGAAGCAGATCCTCGATCGCCTCGACATGCACGGCAAATTCCCGCAGACGTTTGAGACGGGCATTAAAGAGATCTGGAAGGTCAAGCCGGAGAAGCACGTTCCCGGCCGCGTCATCCATGGATCGATGTTCCCCGACTTCCTAGGACAACTCAACGGTATGTGGCTCTACGACATGGGCGACAACATGGTTTCCTATGGCTTCGTGACACCCCTCGCGTCCGAAGATCCAAATAACGATCCGCATCGCGCCTCGCAGGAATTCAAGCGAGATTCCCCGTTCATGCGGGACCTTCTCGAGGGTGCTGAGTTAATTCGCTATGGCGCCAAGTGCGTCCCGGCGGGTGGCATCAATGCGATACCAAAGCTTTACTGCGACGGCGCCATGCTAGTCGGCGACTCGGCAGGTATGCTTAACATCATGAAGCTCGCGGGCATTCACACGGCCATGAAGTCAGGCATGATGGCCGCAGAGACGATCATCGACGGCATCAAGGCCGCCGACTTCTCCGCCAAGACCCTCGGCAAATACACCGAGCGGTTCCGCAACAGCTGGGCGTACCAGGAGCATTACGAAGCGCGCAACTTCTCGGGCAGCAACGAGATCTCGCCGCTCTTCGGCATGCTTAATATCCCGCTCATGATCCCGACCAAGGGACGCGGCTTGATCGACAACCTCGCGACCCACGCTCCTCACTCGGTCATGAAGAAGATCTGGGAGATTCCGAGAGAGAATCGACACCCCGCCCCCTTCGAACCCGATGGCGTACTGACATTTTCGAAGGAGCATCTTGTCGGTTTTTCGGGCACCGCCCACGAATCGGACCAGCAGCCCCATCTAAAGGTCGCTGACACGAACGTCTGCGCCACGGATTGTCTTCGCGATTACGGCAACCCCTGCGAGAAGTTCTGCCCGGCAGCAGTCTACGAAATGGTCGACGTGGCGGGTTCGAACGGCGACAAGGAACTCTTCATTCACCACGAAAACTGCGTGCACTGCAAGACCTGCGACATCGCAGACCCGTACCAAATCATCACCTGGACGACGCCGCAGGGCGGAGAGGGACCCGACTACACCAAGATGTAGTCTCAATCACTGGTTCCCCTCGAACAGGGACCCGGCGGAGGCCTAACAGCTCTTGGCCACACGCCACCTCACGATCCGCGCAGGTAAGCATGCTGCCGAACGACTGCGTGCCGAAGGGTTCCACCCCGAACTCTTCGGCACGCTCGTTGGCGCCTCTGGCGGACCCAAATGGTTGGTCCTGCGGCATCTAGATGCCGTCCTCATCGACCGCCTAATCGCACCGAGATCGACGCCCCTCGACACGCTCGGCTCTTCGATCGGTAGCTTCCGACACGCATGTTTCGCCCAAGGAGACCCGCGCGCCGCCCTCGCCCGTTTCGAAACCGGCTATGTCGAACAGTCGTACGACCCCTCGGCGCTGGATCGCCGTGGTCTGCCTAGCATGGAAGCAATCACGCTCGAGAGCGACCGCATCCTCGGCCTTTCGCTCGGCAAAAAAGGTGCGGGGGAGATCTGCAACCATCCGCTCATCAATACCCACATCGTGGCTGCGCGACTTCAGAACGATCGCGGCTACGACCGCGGGCTGCCCTTCCAACTCCAAGTGGGTTACGCCGCGCTCGCGAACGCGTTCTCTCGGCGAGCCCTAGGGCGCAGCTTCGAACGGCTTGTCTTCAGATCGGGCGCGAGCCCACTCGCGTACAGCGACCTTCCCACCGAGAACATCGATCTCACCCCCGAACGCGTTCAACACGCACTTCTGGCGAGCGGCTCGATTCCCCTTCTTATGCAAGGCGTGCGTTCTACTCCCGGCGTCCCCGGCACGCTCTTCGACGGCGGAATTATTGACTACCACTTCGACTTTGAGTGGAAGCGCCGCGAGGGCCTGGTGCTTTTCCAGCACTTCTTCGACAAGATCACGCCGGGATGGTTCGACAAGCCCTGGAAGTCGCGGCGGCCGTCGGCAGCGGCGATGAACGATGTCGTAATGATCGCGCCGAGCGATGCGTTTGTGGCTGCCCTGCCCGGAGGCAAGATTCCAGATCGTGATGACTTCATGGACTTCAGTACGGAAGAGCGGGTCGAACGCTGGCATGGCGTGGTCGAGGCTTGCCGCGTGCTAGGCCACGAATTAGAGGAACTGATCGAGAGCGACGGGCTCGCGGATCGCCTCGAGCCTTTCCCCGCCTAACGAGCCTCGAATCGAATCGGCATTCGTTTCACACCGCCCAGAAAACTCGACTGGACACGATCCATCGGCCCCGCGAGCTCCAAATGCTCGATTCGAGGAATAAGCTTCTCCAACGCGACCCGAATCTCGACCCGCGCCAAATTCGCGCCGAGACAGAAATGCTCGCCGATCCCGAAGACAACATGATGATTAGGCGAACGGTCGATCCGGAAGCTGTCGGGATCTTCGAAGAACTCTGCGTCCCTATTTGCTGAGGGGTAGAGCAGGCAAAGCGAATCCCCGGCCTTCACCGAACTGCGCATGCAGGTCGTCAACGATCGCCTGCAGCTGCCCGCGCCCTTCCCCGCCACTCTGGACTCGACAAGCGGCAAACTCTCGCCACCACCTAATAGGTCGATCGAGATACATGCGGATTGTGAAACCAGTAGAAACAGCGCAAAAAAAGTGGCCCCAAAACGCACGAACCGCGAGCTTTTCGGCTCGCGGTTCGTTTGGTCGATCGTTCGCACCCGAAAGAATATCGCGCGAGACTCTCGGTGCAGCGGCTTAGCTAACCGCTGGCTACATCTCTAGCTGCAGCCGCTCGTGCTCCCGCAGTTCGGGCACTTGTAGCAAGCACCGTTGCGGATCATGATCGAACCGCAGTCCATGCAGGACGGCGCATCGGCCTGATTCACGAAGCTCGACTGCTGCGCGGGCGGCATCGCCGCTGACGTAGTCGCGTCTCCCGAGCCACCGGCCACCGCGCCCGCCGCAATTGTAGGCGTCTGCGGCGCGATCGAGATCGGCACGGACGTTCCGTCTCCATCCCCTTCGACTTCGACTTCAACGTCGAGGAAGCGGTTTCCGAGATGTCGGAAGACATAGTCCATGACGGACTTGGCGATTGGGATTTCCTTGTTATTCGTGAAGCCCGAGGGCTCAAATCGCGTATGGCTGAACTTGTCGACCAAAGCCTTGAGTGGCACTCCGTACTGCAAGGAAATCGAGGTCATCGTGGCGATCGTGTCCATGAGACCCGAGACCGTGCTGCCCTCTTTCGCCATCTTCAGGAAGATTTCGCCCGGCGTGCCGTCTTCGTAGACGCCCGTCGTGAGATAACCCTCGTGACCCGCGATCGAGAACTTGTGTGTTGAAGCAACTCGCTCGTCCGGCAGCTTGCGTCGCCGCGGCCGGTACTGATCGAGTTCCACGACGTCACCCGTCGACTCTTCCGCCTCAACGTCCCGACCTGCATTCAAAGGCTGAGTTCGCTTGCTGCCGTCTCGGTACACCGCGAGGGCCTTCAGTCCAAGCTTCGCGCCCTCGCTGTATGCCTCCATGATGTTCTCGACCGTCGCGTCTTCCGGCATATTGACCGTCTTCGAGATCGCGCCCGACAGGAAGGGCTGAACTGCGCCCATCATGCGGATATGACCCATCCAGTCGATCGTGCGGACACCGTTCTGCGCTCGGAATGCACAGTCGAAGACCGGCAGATGCTCTTCCTTAAGTCCCGGCGCGCCTTCGATTGTCTCGCGGTCGTCGATGTACGCGACGATGCCGTCCACCTCGGCCTGATTATAACCAAGCTTCGCGAGGGCCATCGGGACTGTGTTATTCACGATCTTGAGGAATCCACCGCCGACAAGCTTCTTGTACTTAACCAGAGCGATATCGGGTTCGACGCCGGTCGTATCGCAGTCCATCATGAACGCGATCGTTCCGGTCGGTGCGAGCACCGTAACCTGGCCGTTCTTGTAGCCATGCTCCTGGCCCATCTCGAGCGCCGCATCCCAAGACTGGCGCGCAGCCTTCATGAGATCCTTCTGGACACCTGCCGGCGAGACCGCGTAGGCCGCGTCCCGGTGCTTCTCGATCACTTCGAGGAAGGGCTTTCGGTTCGCCTTGAACCGAGCGAAGGGCCCCATCGCCTCGGCGATCTCAGCACTCATCCGGTACGCCTCACCACACATGAGCGAGGTCAAAGCTGCCGCCACATTCCGACCTTGGACGCCGTCATAAGCGAGGCCGTTCGCCATGAGCAGTGCGCCCAAGTTCGCGTAGCCAAGGCCAAGCGGGCGATATAGATGGCTGTTTCGCTCAATCTGCGCCGTCGGATAGTCGGCGAAGTCCACGAGGATTTCCTGGCCAAGAATCGTGAGCCCCGCCGCGCGGCGGTAGTCCTCGGTCTCGAATTCACCCTCGTCATCGACAAAGGTCATCAGGTTCAGGCTGGCCAAGTTACAGGCCGTGTCGTCAAGGAACATGTACTCGGAGCAGGGATTGCTCGAGTTGATGCGGCCAGAGTTCTTGACCGGGTTCCACTCGTTGATCGTGGTGTCGTACTGAATACCGGGGTCGCCGCAGATATGCGCCGCTTCCGCCATCGAGCGAAGCAGCGTATCGGCGCGAACCGTATCGACCGTCTCGCCGGTCACGACCGACTTTGTCTGCCATGCACCACCAATCTCGGCCGACTGCATGAAATCTTCAGTCACGCGCACCGAGTGGTTTGCGTTCTGGAAGAAGACGGAGTCATAAGCGCCACCAGGGACGTTGAAGCCTCCTGCGTAGCCTTCTTCGATCAGCGACCAAGCCTTCTTCTCTTCGGTGGCCTTGGAGTTCACGAATTCCATGATGTCGGGATGATCCACGTTCAAGATCACCATCTTGGCCGCGCGTCGCGTCTTGCCGCCCGACTTAACAACGCCCGCGAAGGAATCGAAGCCACGCATGAAAGAAACCGGGCCCGATGCCGTGCCGCCACCCTTCAGCTGTTCGCGTGAAGAACGGATCGTCGAAAGGTTACTGCCCGTGCCCGAGCCGCCCTTAAAGAGCATGGCCTCGGTTTTCGCGAGATCCATGATCGATTCCATCGTGTCTTCGACAGAGTTGATGAAGCAGGCGCTGGCCTGCTGCGGGGTGTTTTCGACGCCCAGATTGAACCAGACGGGGCTGTTGAAGGCCATCTTCTGGTGAACGAGGAGATAAGTGAGTTCGTCGGCATAAGCACGCGCGTCCTCTTCAGTCGCAAAGTAACCGCCCTCTTCGCCCCATTCGCGGATGCGGCCGACGACGCGGCCGATCAGCTGGCGTACGGAAGTCTCGCGCTCGGG
>DGPZ01000106.1:0-45717 GCA_002390675.1 Deltaproteobacteria bacterium UBA4427 | reverse complement strand
GCGGAGCGCAGCTCCCATTCGATCGCATCAAAGGGGTCGACGTCCGCCTGGGTGAAGTAACGCTCGACGGTCAGGCCTGTTCCGGCAGCGGAACGCTTGTCGGCCTTTTTGCGCGAATGGGTGCTCGAAGAATTTCTGCCTGCTTTGTTCGAAACGGTTTCAGGGGCGCTCGCCGCGTCCATTTCCGTCCTATCGAGATCTTCGCTCATCGTTTCCCCACCCCTATCTTTTCGTTGAGATCGATTCGGAAATCGTCCCGATCGATGTTGTCGCCCGCTAGTCCGCGTCTTTTTTTGATCTGCACTACTTCGGTCTGTGTCGGTTTACGTCGATCGGTCGGCGTCGGCCGATTCGCGCTCATCCAGCCTTCATAGCGTCGCGCTGTGTTTCGTTTCGTTGCATTCGATTGGGCGACCGGGTCGTCTTCCCTCGGGCTTCTGTCTAACCGCCCCTGATGCCACTGCTAATTTCGCTTCGTTTCCGAAACATTCCTCCACCAATTGCCGCGTCCGTCACAGAATGTCCGAATTCATTTCCGAAGATGAGTGGGGCGCCGAGAAACCTCCCAGCGCCCCCCGAACCGTGCGCGTCGTTCAGCTCTTCACCGGCCCTTCACCGACTATCTGCAAGGCGATTGCCCTGACTGGTCAGAGACCTGATCCGATCCAGGTTCTCGATAACACGGAATCATCGAAAAACCCTTTGCGTCTCAGTTAGTACCGGCTTGGCTTTCCTTCACTTAAAGTTCGTGTTCCTCCCCGCAACTACCAAGTTGCGACCCCCCCAGGCTACAGGAGGAACCTCACATCCCCGTTGAAAAGCATTCTGCCCTATGGCTGACATTCGTCAACCGAAATTTCCACAAAATGTTGGGCTCCACTCGCTCCCCTACCACAACCCCTAGTAGGTGACTCCAAATTGTGACTCCCCCACTGCTTCAATCGAAAGACGCAAGTTCTTGGATCTGAAGGGGAATCAGAGTACCGCCAAACAGCGTTCTCAAGCGACCGATTTGGTTGGGGTTTTTCGCTCTCAGGCATCTTTTTTTGCCGGTCTGGGAGTAAACCAGTATTCGTTTTTCGCTTCCCTCTGGGGTCGCCACAAATGGTGCCCCAATTGGTCGCGAATTCCGATTCCGAGCCGCCCGACCGTAGTCCGAAACGAAAACGCGCCGCCGAAACGAATTCGGCGGCGCGAGGTTGGTGTTAATTCGGCGGGCAGATGCCGGCGAAGAGTCGAGCTCCCTATTCGGGCAGTCCCGTAAATCGGATACCGAGGCCATCAGGGGCCTTGTGTCGAATATTCATACCAATGATCAGTGCGGTCATGTCCTCGACGATCCGCGCGTTGGGCAACGGGCCACCGTCAAGCGCCCTCAAACCGTCCACGAGCGGACAGAGATCCATGATCTTCACGCGGGACGCCTTCGCGCCCGACACAACGACGTCGCACTCTACGGGCTCGCCGAGGTGCTGGAGTCGATGGGACGAAACATTCTGAAACGCAGAAACAACATCTACGCCCTTAGGAACGAGAGCCTGCACCATTTCAGCGGCTGAACCCTGCCACACGCCAACTGTGCGCATCGGGCCGTCGCCGATCGCCGTTGCGAGCGGAACCGCCATGGAGACCACGATCTGGCCTTCACGCAGGGATTCCTTAATCGCCTTGACCGTGCCGGCGGTGTGCTCGAAAGGAACGGAGAGGATCACGATTTCCGCCGCAGCGGTCGCTTCATCGTTCCCTACACCTTCGACCTTCGCGCCAGGCACCTGCGAGCGCACGTTCTCTGCGGCTTCGACGGCGCGTTCCGCCTTGCGGGAACCGATGATGACCTCGCGGCCGGATTGACAGAAACGGAGAGCGAGGCCGAGCCCCTGATCTCCAGTACCACCCAGAATTGCAATTTTTTCACTCATAACGATTGATCCTAGCCCCGAAAATGCGCTGCGGGTCAGGTCGGGGCGCGAAATGGTTGGGAGCCACTATGATCGGCCCATGCCATCGACTGACGCCCACCTTCCGACCAAAATAGAACAGCACGACCCCCGCACACTCGCGATTGCCTGGGCCGATGGCGCCGAAAGCCTGATCGACGTCCGAGCGCTTCGACTCGCCTGTGGTTGTGCGAATTGCATCGACGAGTGGAGCGGCAAACCTCTTCTAGAGGTCGGCAGCATCCCCGCGGACATCGCCCCGCGCGACATCAAGCCCGTCGGGCGATACGCGATTCAGATCGATTGGAGCGACGGACACAACACGGGCATCTATCCCTTCGAACGCCTACGCAAACTCGCCGACAACGGGACGCTCTGCGCAACCGACCTCCAGCGAACCGACTAGGCAGCTCCGACGGGGCGACGACCCCAGAGTTTTGAAGTGGCTATTAATCGTTCCATCACCCGCCTCTTAAAGCCTCACTGCTCTCCGCCAGACGCAAAACCTGAGTACCGACGAAACGAGATTCCGCCATGGCCCAATCCTCTGACTCGAAAGACAACGGAAGCCCCGCCGACAAGTCAGCGCGGCGCGAGCCCGTCGCGTCGGTGCCCGCCTCGACGATTCTCTTGCTTCGAGAGGCTGAGGAGGGCTTCGAAGTCTTCATGGTCGAGCGCAATCACAAGATCGACTTCGCCGAAGGCGCGCTGGTTTTCCCGGGTGGCAAGACCGAGAAGAGCGATGCCGATCCGGCCCTTGCTGCCTACTGCCGTTTCGCGGCCGGCAACGATACGGAAAGCCTAACATCTGCACAGCGAGCCGTCCGAGTCGGCGGCATTCGCGAAACCTTCGAAGAATGCGGCGTGCTCCTGGCACGCCCCCGGGGCGAAGCCGACCTGATCGACGGTGCTCGCCTGGCGGAAATTTCCGAGCGACACAGAGATGCATTAAACGCAAACGAACGCACCATGCTCGAACTCGTCGAACAAGAATCGCTTGAACTGGCCTTTGACCGACTCGAGTTCTTCGCGCATTGGATCACGCCGGAGTTCATGCCGAAGCGCTTCGACACCTATTTCTTCTTGGTCGAGGCACCCATTGATCACCTCGCCGTTCACGATGGCAGCGAATCGGTCGACTCGCTTTGGACCACGATTCCCAACGCTCTGGCCCTCGAACAATCGGGGAAGCGCACGATTATCTTCCCAACGCTCGCAAACATTAAGAAGCTCGGCCGAAGCAAAACCGTGGCGGATGCGCTCGCGGCAGCACGCAAAGACGAAGTCGTGACCGTCATGCCGCGCCTCGAAACAGGCGAAGATGGTGATCGCATCATGGTGCTTCCCGAGAACGCGGGATATGACATGACCCGCATTCCGATGGAAGCCCTCGCGGGCCGAATGCCCAAAGGCGAACCTAAAACGTGACTACGACCATCGAATACACACCCCCACCCGGCTTCAAAGCCACTTCCGTGGGCCAAGCCAAGATCGAAACGGCCGAGCTGCGAGATGCGCTTCGCGTCGCGCACGAAGCATGCGATCGGGCCCGCTTCGAAATCATGCCGCGCTTCCGGAACGTCGCGGTTGAAACCAAGGGCGATGGCTCTCCCGTCACCGAAGCCGATCGCGAAGCCGAACGAGTGATCCGCGAAGTGATCCGCGCTGCGTTCCCCGCCGACGCAATTCTCGGCGAAGAACTCGGCGCGACGGAAGGTGATGCTAGGCGGCAGTGGATCATCGACCCGATCGATGGCACAGTGGCTTTCGCCCGCGGTATCCCGCTCTTCACGACCCTCATTGCATTAGTCGTCGACGGCGAGCCCGTCGTCGGCATCATCGACCTCCCCGCTGTAAACGACCGAATCTCAGGCGCTCGCGGTTTAGGCATCCACCGCGGCCAGGGCCCTGACGCAGAACGCGTTCATGTCTCGAAGAGCCCCGAACTCACCGACGCCCTCGTCTGCCACGGCGATCTCTTCTGTTTCAAACTCGCCCGACTTCGCTCGGCGTACGACATCCTGAGCCATGCGATCCCAAAACTTCGCGGCTACACCGACGCCTTTGGGCATTTGCTCGTCCTCACCGGTGCGGCCGATGCCATGATGGACTGCGACCTGAATCCTTGGGACGCTGCGGTGACCCGCGTGTTGGCCGCCGAGGCCGGTGGCCTTTGTTGGGTGCGAGAGCGGGAGAACGGCAGCAAGATCGACCTGCTCTTCGGGAGCCCCGGGACAGTACAAGAAATCAGTAAACTGCTCGCGGACTGCGTAGATCTGCCCTGAATCTGACCTAGGCCCGGACTCTTGTCTGCAAATTCGTTCCTGACTGGGCGTCGCCCGCGCCGATGCGGACGCATAGGTAGACTGCGCGCTATGGTCCTAGCGCCGCGCAGCCGGACTCTGGCCGTGTTTGCTGGGCGGACCGCTGATACCGGTCTGGTCGTAGCTCGAAGAGACATTTCTCGCGCGACGCCGAAGTAGCCGCATTCCCAAAAAAAACGAACGCGGCGCGCGCCAACCCGGCAGCGCGCCAGGAGATGAACGAACGATGACTGCCTCCCTCGACGATGCCCGCCTAGTTCTCGCAGCAGGCACTCAACTCCTCGCGGATGCCATCGGTGCGGCCAAGTCGCTCACGAATAGCGGCAAGAATATTGACGATCATCAGGTCATCACCGAGCGCGTCGCTTATGCGGCGACGGAAGCCGTTGCCGCCCACGAAGTACTGAACGAGCTCGATGCTTGGAGTGCTGAAGGCAACAGCACGCCGATGCGCGAGAAGACAGCCATCGCCGCCGTCGGCCAATTGATGACGAACCTGCGCGACCGCCTCTCACTCGGCGCAGACGATCTCGGGATCGGCGACGACGCGATCGAATCCACCTTTTCAGCCGACGTCCGCGCCGCGCTTCGCCGCACGACGGCAGAAGCGCTGCTCCGAGAACTGGGCGTTGAAGCCGCCGCGACCGCAGGCCGAAACGACTGGGTCCTCGACGATATGCACGAGCAGGTTCGCGACCAGGTCCGCGAATTCGCTGCCGCAGAAGTCATGCCCCACGCTGAACATATCCACCGCACCGACGCGACGATCCCCGAAGCCTTCATCACGAAGATGGCCGAGCTCGGCTTCTTCGGACTGTCGATTCCCGAGGAATACGGCGGTGTCGAGATGGGCAACCTCGCGATGATCGTCACTACCGAAGAGCTTTCCCGTGCGTCCCTCGCCGCTGCGGGCTCGCTGGTCACGCGACCGGAAATTCTGACCAAAGCCCTGATGGGCGGCGGCACCGAAGCCCAGAAGAAGTACTGGCTGCCGAAGCTTGCCTCCGGAGAAGTCATGGCCGGCATCTCGGTCACCGAACCCGATATCGGTTCCGACGTTTCCGGCGTTAAGACCCGCGCCACCCGTGGGACTGTCGATGGTGTAGAAGGCTGGATCATCGATGGCCCCAAGGCATGGTGCACCTTTGCCGGTCGAGCCGATGTGTTGGCAGTCCTGCTCCGCACGAATCCCGATCCCAAGTCCGGCGCCAAGGGCCTGTCGCTCTTCGTCGTTCCTAAAGAATCGAGCCGCGAACACGCCTTCGAGTGCAATCAGCCCTCGGGCGGTCGAATTGTGGGCAAGGCCGACGCGACCCCCGGCTACCGCGGCATGCATAGCTACACCCTGAACTTCGAGCAGTGGTTCGTCCCGAACGATCACCTCGTCGGCGAAGAAGGCGGCGAAGGTCGTGGCTTCTACTTGCAGATGGCAGGCTTCGCAGCCGGTCGATTGCAGACGGGCGGCCGCGCTTGTGGCCTTGCTCAGGCGGCGCTCGAAGAGACGGCCAAGTACGTGGTCGATCGCAAGCAGTTTGAGACACCGATCTCCGAATTCCAACTCACGCAGTACACCCTCGGCCACATGGTCGCGCAGATCGCCGGCGCTCGCGCGATCACCTACGCCGCAGCCCGCGCCTTCGACGAAGACGAACGAGCCGCCTCCCCGCTGGCAGCCCAGGCCAAGCTGCTCGCTTGCGACGTCGCCGTCTCCACGACCCAACAGGGTCAGCTGATGCACGGTGGTTGGGGTTATGCCGAGGAGTATCCGATCAGCCGCTACGTCGTCGACGCGACGGTGCTCCCGATCTTTGAAGGCGTGAAGCCGATTCTCGAACTCAAGGTGATCGGCCGGGCGATTCTCTCGGCCTAAGAAGGCCCGCCACGGAAGAACTCCGCCAAGACTTTGACCATCGGATCGACGTCCGCGCTCGCCGCCATTTCTCGGACCGAATGCATCGACAGCATAGGGTTGCCGACATCGACGGTGCGAATTCCGACTCGCGCGGCGCTGATCGGTCCGATCGTCGAGCCGCAGCCGAGGTCGCTGCGCGTCACGAAGTTCTGCGGCGTGACTCCCACCCGTGCGCATAACGACGCAAAAAAACCGGCGCTCTCCGCATCTGTCGCGTAGGCCTGGTTCGAATTCGTTTTAATCACGGGCCCCGCCCCGAGCTTGGGCCGATGCCCAGGCTCGTGACGGTCGGCGTAGTTCGGATGAATGGCGTGGGCCATATCGGCGGAGATCAGCCACGAGCGCGAGACGGCGCGTGCCATCGACTCCGCGTCGCTGCCCCTGGCGCCGATCGCAATACGCTCGAGGGTATCGGCTAGGAACGTTCCTCCCGCCCCCTGGGTGCTGCGGCTGCCCACTTCTTCGTGGTCGTAGAGTACGACGACCCGAGTCGCCGCCGAGGGACCGGCGGCACCCGCCCGGATCAAAGCTTCGATCCCTGCGTGGCTCGAAGCCAGGTTATCGAGGCGCGGCGCGTGAATAAACTCGCCGTTCGCTCCGGAGCGAACCGAGCGCTGGGTGTCGTAGGTCATCAGGTCGAAGGCGAGCACTTGGTCGCGATCGACCATAGCCCCTTCGCGCCCGAGCTCGGCGCATAACAGCTCGACGAAATCAGCATCGTCACCCAGGCCGAGGAGCGGCGATAGGTGGCGCTGTGCATTCAGCTTCAAGCCTTCTTGATTCAGTTCTCGATAGAGATGAATCGCCAGGTTAGGCACGCGCAAGAGCGGCCGCTCGAAATCAACGAGGCGCGTCTCCGTCCCACCGTCGATCGCGAGCGTCACACGACCTGCGATCGTAAGGTCTCGGTCGAGCCAGGTATGGAGCAGCACGCCACCATAGGGTTCAACAGCGAGCTGATGACAGCCGTGCTCACGAACATCCGGCGAGGGCTTGATCCGCAGGTTAGGCGAATCGGTATGCGCGCCTATAACGCGAAAGCCTGCCTCGGCCGGCGCAGCACTTCCCACTTCGAACGCCGCAATCGACCCGCCGGCACGAATCACATAGCGCCTGTCGCCCGGTGAGAGTGCCCAGGCATCTCCCTCTTCGAGCAGCGAGTACCCAACGGCTTCGAGACGCCCTGCCGTCTCGATGACGGCATGGTAGGGCGTGGGGGATTGATCGATATAGGTGAGTAGGTCGTCGACGAGATCAGTCATGAGCGCGAATCATAGCCGCCGGTTCGCTTGCAGCCGACGTTCGTCGGTCGGGAACGAATCTGTAAGCGAAAACCTTTTTCTCTAGAAGCGAAACTCTACCGACATTGTCTCGCGTGACTTCGCTCGCAGTCGGAGCCGTACCAGCATCTCCTGCCGGCCGACCTCGATCTCGCGCTCCGTTCGGAAGAGGTCCAAATTCCGCTTACGGAACGCGCTCGGGCGAGCCAGAGAAGCAGGTAGGCTCTGCTCGATGACTACCGCCAAGAACTCATCGGTCCGCTCCGCTTCAGAACGCACGTCGTGATGAAAAGCAGGAACGGCGAGCAATCGTTGCAGGGTTTCGAACGAAGGTGCTTCCGCCACTTCAACGGCCACACTCGGTTCGGGATTCGAGCCGAAGCCGATCGATGCGGGCTCGGCCAGAGTGGCGCGTGATAGGAAGAGTGCCATCAAGAAGGCCGTGGAGGCTGTCAGGGCCGTCAGGCCAAGCCACCCGAGGTCCGCTGAGCGGTTTGTGGTCTTGACAAGCACCTCGCCGTCCCGGGCCGGGCGGCGGGTCTCAGTCGTGTTCAGAATATGTCGCGCGGTCGTGCGTCGCATCTAGCGACCTCCACCCCTCCACGTGGGTTGATTCTACCATAAATATGATGACAGAAGTTGCTCCGCGGTTCAGTGAGATTTGCACATTGCTGAGCGCGAACACAGCGCCTCGAAACGTCCAAAGGGTTGATCCATATGAGTTTTACCGGCAATAAGGCAGCCGAGAGACTCCTCCGACTAGGCCTCGCTAGCTCGGGCGGACCGGCGACCTGGACAGCCAATCCGCAGCCTTACGCGCCATCCGGAGCAGGCTCTCCTCGTCAAAGCGCGCCTCAACTTCCGCCGCGCTGAACCAGCGAATCTCTTTCGACTCCTCGACCTGCCGAGAGATCGCCTGGGCTTCGGACACTTCGAGCAAAAAGCGGATGTCGTGGTGTTCGTGGGCGGGCTCGTCTTTACGGGCGGGAATCTCGTGTATATCGATGTCGAGAATCTCAGAACCGCCCGTCAAAGGAAGCGCCACGAATCCGCTGAGGCCCGATTCCTCTTCCGCTTCGCGCAATGCAGAGGCCTGCACGTCGGTCTCGCCATCCGCGTGGCCACCCAGTTGGAGCCAGCGCTCAAGTTTGCGGTGGTGCGTGAACAGCGCGGCACCGCTCTCGCGAGAAACGATCCAGGCACTCGTCGTGATGTGCCCCGGCATAAAGCAGTCTCGATGGAATGCGCGATCGCGCTCTGCGAGCAATTTGCGAACCCGTGTGAGGGTTGCTTGCTCGTCGGGATGACGTTCTTCGTAGCGATCGAGCAGTTTGAGGAGTTCAAAACGGTCCATTTCGCGAGGCTAGCGAAGGGACGGCTCACGCCGAAGTATTTGCAGAGTTCCGTTAAAACGAAAGCCCGAAACCCGCAGCAAAGTTCATCCCCTCATCCGAGAAACCGAGATCCAATCGAAAAAGCACGGCGCGTTCGATCGTCGCGCGTCCTCCGAAGCCGTAACTATGGATCACGCCAGAATCGAAGAGTGCGATCCCATCCTTCGCCACCCCTCCGGCTTCGTAGAAGATCGCCGCCCCGAGTCGCTCGACACGAATATTCTTCCAGACCGTAAAGCCGCGAGGAATCAGCCAGAAACGGTACTCCGCAGCGGCGGCCCAAAGCGCGTCATCGCGCCAACGGCCAGCGATGTAGCCGCGCGCGATTCGCGAGCCACCGAGGGTCGGGCGATTAAAGAAGGGCAGATCACCGGAACTCAGCAACGTGCGAAAATGCACGCCCAAGGAATCCGTTGGTGGATTTTCCTCGTTCGCGTCTCCACCGCCATGAAAGAGCGGCGGCATCGGGAAGACTTTATCGGCGTAGATGGTGTAGATCGCACCGACCGTTCGATCTGCCTGCAAGAGTGCCGCCTGTACGCTCGCTCCAATCGCTGATCCACTATAGGGATTACGCACGCTATCCCGGGTGTCCCACGCGAATCCCGCATTCAACCAGCCAAGCGTTGTCTGGTCCGCGTCCGAGAAGAGGCCGGGAAACGCGTCTTCCGTATTTGGCGTGTTAGAGGCTTTCCCACCGGACAGCCAATGGGTCTCGCCGCGCAAGGAAATCGATGCGACGAAATCGTCGAAGGGCGCCGGCAGAGAAGATGCTGCGCCGGCATCGAACCAAAACGTCTCGTCCGTA
Organism: Deltaproteobacteria bacterium UBA4427; assembly: GCA_002390675.1. Lineage (GTDB taxonomy): Bacteria > Myxococcota_A > UBA9160 > UBA9160 > UBA4427 > UBA4427. The sequence continues at coordinate 36,062 of DGPZ01000106.1, read as the reverse complement.
TAGCTGGACTCTTCGCGCTCCCGCGTCGCCGGACCGATCCCGAAGAAGCGACGCGTCAGCGTATTGCGGTAGCCCCCCGCAACTCGAACGAAGCTGCGTTCTTCTTGAAGTACGCCGCCGCTCGGTACTTCCTCGTGCTTAAGCCAGCGGCGCCAACTAACGGAATAACTCTGCTGGCCTTCCGTCGAATACGAAGCGAAGACGCCTAAGAACTCCCTACGGCGTTGCTTCCGAAAATCGATGTCAGCGATTCCCGCGCCGAAGCTGGCGCCTACGTCGGAGCTAAAAGAGAAAATGGGAAAGACGATGGACGACACCAAAAAGCGGTCCAAGAGATTACCCTTAGGAATCCGACTCTCAGGCAGATAGCGCCACCGCTCCGGCCGGTCGACGAGGTTTGCTTTTTCGACCTTGGGGATACGCCCGTCGGCATCCATACCTTCGAATGGGTCGAATTGAACCTCTNNCTCTGTCTCTGTCTCCGCCGCGCAAACAGCAGCCGGAGTAGCCCACACCCCTACGAACGAAACAATCGTGACGGCTACACACGCTAGTAGGCGACAGGCGCCTAACCGCTGCCTCGCGTTCCCATTCACTCGCGCCCCCATTTCGCCTTGGCCTCTCTGCAGTCCGGAGCGCATCCGTCTTGCAGCAATATGTGTTAGCCGCCGACGGGCGTCCGCATCGTGACGAACTCTTCCGCAGACGTCGGATGAATTCCAATCGTCGCATCGAAGTCCGCCTTCGTAGCACCCGCCTTAATCGCGACCGCGAATCCCTGCAGAATCTCGCCCGCATCGGGCCCGACCATATGCAATCCGACCACACGATCGCTCTCACGATCGACAATCAGTTTCATCAGAGTTTTCTCATCGCCTCCCGTAAGCGTCTGCTTGAGCGCCCGGAAGATCGAGCGGTACACATCGATCCCCTCGTACTTCTCACGGGCCTGGGCTTCCGTCAATCCGACCGTGCCAACCGGAGGTTGAGAGAAAACGGCCGCAGGCACGTTCTCGTGATCCGGTGAACGCGGATTATCCGCAAAAAGCGTATCCGCGAGGCAAACCCCTTCGTGAATCGCGACTGGCGTCAGATTGATTCGGTTCGTGACGTCACCGATCGCCCAGATGCTCGGGACATTCGTGCGCGAGAACTCGTCGACGCGAATCGAGCCGTCCTTCGCCGTCTCGACCCCAACCTCTTCGAGGCCCAGATCCGCCACGTTCGGATGCCGCCCCGTCGCAAAGAGAATTAGATCCGCGTCCATCGTCGACCCATCTGTCAACGTCGCCCGGATCCCGTCCCCCTGCTTCTCAATCGACGCCACATTCAAATCGAAGCGCAGATCGACGCCCCGGCTACGAATTTGTTCTGCTAGGTGGGAGCGAACGTCTTCATCAAAGCCACGCAGAAAGAGCGGGCCGCGGTAGAGCTGCGTCACATCGACACCGAGTCCATCGAAGATGCACGCGAACTCCACGGCGATATACCCGCCGCCGACGATGATCGCCGTCTTAGGCAAGCTCTCGAGAGAGAATAGATCGTTCGACGTCTTCGCGAGTTCAGCGCCCGGAATCTCGGGCACGCTCGGCCATCCTCCCGTCGCGACAAGAATATTCTCCGTCGTGTAGCGAGTGCCTTCAACTTCGACTGTGTGCGCGTCGACGATCGTCGCGCGCCCGGGAACGTGCTTCACGTCCGCATCGCGAAGGAGCCCTTCGTAGATCCCATTCAAGCGTTCGATCTCTTTCGTCTTGTTATCCCGCAGCGTCGGCCAATCAAAGCTCGTCTCGCCCACCGACCAGCCGTAACCCGACGTCATCTCGTGCATCTCATCTTTGAAATGCGAGGCGTATACGAAGAGCTTCTTAGGGACGCAACCCACGTTTACGCAGGTCCCACCGAGATAGAGATCTTCAGCGACGGCGACACGCGCCCCACGATTGGCCGAGAAACGTGAAGCACGTACTCCACCCGAGCCAGCACCAATTACGAAAAGATCGAAATCGCGATCTGCCACTATGTTCTCCTTAGCGAGGCCAGTCCTATGGCTCGCGCGCGCAACCATAGCCGGTCATGCCGCCAACTCATTCGCGCAACGCGCGAGGACGGTTACTCTTCGCGCTCAGAAACTCCGAAGATCGGGGCAGACCAAGAGGCGGCACATAGTGAGCGAGGCGCAGGCAACCGGCGACCAGAACGAAAAACGCATTCCGGCCCTCGTGCTTTCGGGCTTTCTGGGCTCCGGGAAAACTACGGTCGTCCAGCACCTGCTGGCAGATGCCGCCACAAGAGGGATCCGAATCGCCCTCATTTCCAATGAACTCGGTGAGCTGGGGATCGATCGTGCGCTGATGGGCCAGGGCGGCCAATCCTATATCGAGCTCGAAGGCGGTTGCGTCTGCTGCGAGCTCTCGGACGACCTGCTCGAAACCTTGGTCGAGTTAAAACGCGACGTGAATCCTGACCGTTTCGTGATCGAGACGAGCGGCGTCGCGCTGCCCTATGACACGCAGCTGAATTTTTGGCGCGAACCCGCCTGCGATTTTATCGGCGACGACATGGCTGTCGTCGTCGTGAACGCGGACCAATTGGCGGAGGGGCGCGACCTCGAAGGCACCTTCGAGGATCAGGTCCAGTCCGCTGATCTGCTGATCTTGAACAAGCTCGATCTCGTTCCAGAAGCGGATTGGCCGGCCGTCGAAGCGCGTTTACGAGAGATCGAGCCCGAAGCGCCGCTCGTGCGTGCTGTTCGCGGGGACGTGGAACTCGACTTACTTTTCCCACCGGATGCGGGTGAACTCGACCGCCGTGGCGAGACGCCAGCGACACGGCCCCATTCCCATGAACAATTCGAAACGAGCGAGTGGAATCCGGAGCCCGGCATGACATCCGAGGCCATCGAAGCGCACCTCGCAAGCGCAGGACTGCTGCGCGCGAAGGGCTTCGCGCGAACCGGTCAGGGAATCCGGCTCGTTCAGGTCGTTGGCCGACGGGTCGAGATCACCGAGCCAGATAGCGCCCCACCCGAAGAACTCCTCGGCCGCATCGTTCTGATCCGCCGATCAGAGGGCCTTCACTCACACGACTAGGGCGACGCCTATTTCGTGGCCGCTTTCTTTGACGCTTTCTTCCGAGAGCTCTTCTTCGCCGCGCCCTTGCCCCGTGAGAGTCCCTCTCTCGATCGCGGACCGCCCCCGCCCGTTCGAGCTTCCTCCGCCATCCGCTTCTTCGAGGCTGCCCAGCTACAAATCGGACACGTGGCTAAGTCATGTCCCCGCGCGGGGCAGAATTCTCTCCCGAAATAGATCATCGAGAGATGCAGCCGCGCCCAGGCTTCCCTCGGAAAGACCGCCTTCAGATCGCGCTCCGTCTTATCCACGCTCTTCTCGTCCGACAAACCCCATCGCGCCGCCAATCTATGAATATGCGTGTCTACGGGGAACGCAGGCGTATCGAAGGCCTGTATGAGTACGACACTGGCCGTCTTGTGTCCCACGCCAGGCAAGGCCTCGAGCGCGTCCATATCAGCTGGAACGATGCCCCCGTGCTCGTCCACGAGGATCTGGGAGAGCCCTTTGATATTTCGTGCCTTCCCCGGTGCCAATCCGCAGGACCGGATTTCCTGCAGGATCTCGTCGACAGAGAGCTTGGCCATTTTCGCGGGCGTCGGCCCCTTTGAGAAGAGGCCTGGCGTGACCATGTTCACGCGCTCATCCGTCGTCTGTGCAGACAGTGCGACTGCGACCAGCAGAGTGAAGGGATCCACGTGATCCAGAGGTATCGGCGGGTCCGGATAACGCTCGTCGAGCATCCCCATGATTCGAATCGCCTTTTCCAACCGTTTCATCGTGCCTCGCTCTTCCTTCTCCGGCCCTAATCGCTGAGAAATCTCGTGGGTGGACGGTCAGGATAGTCGAAGCCGATTGAGTCAGCGCCCGGAGCGACTAAGCTTGGCGCCGTGTGGGCAACGAGGCCCGCGAACTCTTTCGACCCAGCCAAGTTTGGACGCCCTTTGTCGACGCCTGACAAACCCCGCCGTGACGCTGCCGATCGTGAATCGTCCGCCGACGAAAGTCTCGTGCCCAAACTGAGTGAATTCCCGGCTCCGGTCTGGCCTCAGGGAGAGCCGCGTATCGCTGGCGCGACCCATATAGGCCGGGTGCGACGCGTAAACCAGGATGCGTTCGGCCGCTTCGATGATGGCGATCGCTGCGAGATCCTCGTCCTCGTCGCCGATGGTTTAGGTGGCCATCGTGGTGGCGAAGTCGCTAGCCGCATCGCCATCGATTCAATCGGCGAGCAGATATTTTCCGGCGACGGAGACCCCGCGACCCGCCTCCTCCAAGCGATCACCAGCGCGAACGAATCCATTCTTCGCGCGAGTCGAAAAGACCGAACCCTCGACGGCATGGGCACGACGATCGTCGGCCTTCTTTTGACCGAAAACGGCCCGTCCTATGTCGGCCACGTCGGTGATAGTCGGCTCTATCGAATCCGCGCAGGCCTCATCGAGCCCGTCACGCAGGACCATTCTCTTGTCGCCACGTTAGTTCAAGAAGGCGCGCTCACGCCGGAGCAGGCGCACACCGATCCACGTCGCAATCAAATCTTGCGGGCGCTCGGCGTGCGCGACAACGTCGAAATCGAAATAGCACCGATCGATATTATGCCTGGCGACACCTACTTGCTATGTTCAGACGGGCTGCACGGCATGCTAGAGGACGATGCGATCCAAAAAATCACTTCTCATGGACAGCGCCTTGAATCGATCGTCGAATCTCTGATCGACTCTGCCAATGATGCCGGCGGCACCGACAACGTCACGGTGATGCTTGCTCAAATTCCGGATCCAATGCAGTCGCGTGGCCTGCGCGGCGCGGCGAATCAATTGATCGAATCGACTCGCTCTGCCTTCGCTCGACGTGACGACAAATGAGCAAGAGCCCTCGTCCGCTGATCGACTGGGTGCCCGAAGGCGGTCTATTGAACGCCGACTCGATCCTGGACCGCTTCACTCGCTGGGCCTCTGATTCGGGACTCGAACTCTACGACGCACAAGAAGAAGCGCTGCTCGAGCTGATGACGAATCGGCATGTAGTACTCAGTACGCCGACGGGATCAGGCAAATCGCTCGTCGCTCTCGGTATGCATTTCAAGGCGTTATGCGAAGGTAAGAGATCCTTCTACACCGCCCCCATCAAAGCCCTCGTCAGCGAGAAATTTTTTGATCTTTGCGAAACATTTGGCGCCGAGAACGTCGGTATGATCACTGGGGATGCCTCGATCAACTCGGCGGCCCCCGTCATCTGCTGCACTGCGGAAATTCTCGCAAACATGTCGCTTCGCCAAGGAATTGAAACCGAGGCGCCCTATGTCGTCATGGACGAATTCCACTACTTCGCGGACCGCAGTCGAGGCTGGGCCTGGCAGGTACCCCTGCTCATATTGGAGCGAAGTCGCTTCCTCCTTATGTCTGCGACGTTAGGCAACACTGCGCCAATCGAAGAACGTATCCAAGCGATCACCGGCCGCGATGTCGCCCACGTCCATAGTGACGAGCGGCCGGTCCCGCTCGACTTCACGTACCGAGAAACGCCGGTACTAGAGACCGTTGAGACGCTGCTCGCTTCGGGGCGGCAGCCGATTTACATGGTGCACTTCACGCAAAGGGACGCTGCCGAACAAGCGCAGGGGCTCACGAGCGGCGCGATCACGAACAAGGAAGAGAAGAAAGCCCTCGCGGAGGCGATCGGTGGGTTCCGATTCGACTCGCCTTATGGCAAAGACGTTCACCGCTTCCTTAAATTCGGCATCGGCCTTCATCACGCGGGCATCCTTCCTAAGTACCGACTGCTCGTCGAGCAACTCGCCCAGCGAGGCCTGCTCAAGGTCATCTGCGGGACGGATACCCTCGGCGTCGGCGTCAACATTCCGATCCGAACAGTGCTCTTCACGGGTCTCTCCAAATTCGACGGCGAGAAAGTCGGCGTCTTGTCCGTCCGCGACTTCAAGCAGATCGCCGGGCGCGCAGGACGCAAGGGGTTCGATATCGCCGGCAGCGTTGTCTGCCAGGCCCCTGAACACGTCATCGACAACCTGCGCCAAGCCGCCAAGAACGCGGCTTCGGGCAAAGGCGGCAAAAAGAAAGACAAGAAGAAGCCGCCGCCGCGAGGCTTTGTGGGCTGGAGCGCAGAGACTTTCGAACAGCTCTCAACGAAGCCCCCGGAGACTCTGCGATCCCAATTTGACCTGAGCCACAGCACGCTCGTCGCGCTCCTGCAGAGAGGGCAGGATCAGTCGCTGCCGGGCAGTGGCTATCGCGAGCTGATCGCGCTGGTCAACGAGACATTCGAGAGCCCCGTGAAGAAGACTCGTCTTAGACGCAAAGCTGCGGTGCTATTTCGGTCGCTGCAGCATGCCGAAATCGTACGTATCGAGCCGAGCGACCAAGGGCCAATCGCGCGAGTCGATGCCAACCTCCAGCAGGATTTTAACCTTCATCACACCCTCTCTCTCTATCTAGTGGACGCGGTCACCGCCCTCGACCCGAACTCGCCGGACTACGTGCTTGACGTGATCTCCTGCGTCGAGGCGATCCTCGAGAACCCTCGTGCCTTGCTTCAGGCGCAGGTCCGGCAACGCAAGACCGATTTGATTAACGAGCTCAAAGCGGAGCGCGTCCCCTACGAAGAACGCATGGAGAAACTTGAAGGCGTCACGTGGGATAAGCCTAACTCCGACTTCCTTTATTCGACTTTCGATCTCTTCCGAGAGCACCATCCGTGGGTAGGCGATGACTCGATATCTCCAAAGTCGATCGTTCGAGAAATTTGGGAAGGCTTCATCCCCTTCGAGGAATACGTCAAGCGCTACGGCATTTCGCGTATGGAAGGCGTGCTGCTCCGTTACCTAAACCAGGTCCACTCGACGCTCATGCGCAACCTTCCCGAGTCGGCGCATAACGAAGAAGTACTCGAGGTGATCGCGTTCCTACGCGCCATGCTCGCTCGGATCGACTCGAGTCTGGTGGAGGAATGGGAAAACCTCGTCAATCCAAGTGAGGCTCCCATCAAAGAAACCGAGGCCGTCCCGGCAAGAGCGCCCCGGAAGCTCGATCGCAAGGCTTTCGACGCGCGGGCTCGAGCAGAACTTCAGCAGCTCTTATTATGTCTCTCGAGGCAGGACTTCGAAGGCGCTTCGGCGTGTCTGTCGGAGGACGACCCCGAGGCCTGGGACGCCACACGATTCGAGCGCGAATTCGGCGAGCTCTCAGACACGATCGAACGCGTGCGAATCGATCCTGAAGCACGTCGTGGCCACTGGACCCTCATAGAGCCGCAAGCGGAGCTCATCTTTGAGCTCACGCAAACCTTGATCGACGAAGAGGGCGAAGGGGCTGCCACGCTCGTGGCCCGTGTCGAACTCGCCGAAGCGCGTATGCCAGCGGGACCGATGCTGCGTATGGTCGGCTTCGGCGGTTAGCGCCGTTAGGGAATCAGCGCCGCACGATGCAGCCGGCCTACAACCTGGCTCTCTTCGTCCGATGCCTTCGAGTCATCGAGTTCTCCGAACACAACGAGTTCTGCATCATCGACACCCTCAAAGCGAACATCAAACGCACGCTGATCCCCCTCGGCAGCAAGCCGGGCAAGACATGCGCCGAGCAAAGCCTTGAGTGCCGGACCAAGAGCCTCGGCCCCTTCTAGGCGAACGCTGAACGATCCAGAGCTTCCCTCGTAAGTCCAGCGACTCGATCTAAGAAGCTGCTCCCCGGCCTGACTCGCTATGAATCCGGGGCCATCAACGAGCCTTTGTGCACCGGACACGAGCGTCGACAGCTGTGAATTCACAAGCCAGTCGGCGACGATGTCATCCGCCCATTCGACGAGCCCCGCTTCGCCACCGAGCTGCTCTGCCGCAATCGCGACGAGTTCTTCTAACTCTGCCTGGGGCGCCCAGTCGGAAGCCGCAATTGAATGATCGAGCCAACCCCTCGCAGTCGACGAAAGTGTCGCGTCCAGATCGTCCTCGTCGAGCTTGCCGTTCGCAAGCCACGCGCCCACTCGCTGCGCGATCGGCTGCACTAACAGGCCACTGAGTTCGGGTGTGTTCATGGGAGGTCTCCAACGCAGAGTGCGCTCCCCCAAACATCGGCGTGTGCCGGAATCGACTTGAGTCGGCACGCCACCGCCCGCGGGCGGGCTAGCTGCCCTCTTCTGCGTCTGCGGACTCCTTCGCATACGCGCCGAGCGCTTCGTCGTAGGCAGGAAACCCCACGAGAGATTGTAACTCTTCAAAGGACAAGACCTGGGGCGCCGGGATGCCGGCCGCGAGCGCTGCAAGTGCATCTTCCATTGCGCGTGCCGCGCTCGACAAAAGCGTCAAGGGATAGGCTGCGATCTTGAAGCCGATTTCCTCAAGCCGCGCCGGTGGCAGTGCGGGCGTATCTCCACCTTCCACGATGTTGGCCATCTTCGGCAAGCTCGGGAGTTCCCGACAAAGCGTTTCCATTTCGGCTTCGTTCTGCGGCGCCTCCAGAAAGAGAATATCCGCGCCGAGATCCGCAAAGACACGGCAGCGCTCGATCGCCTCGTCGAGTCCGTGCCCCGCGCGCGCATCGGTGCGGGCCATCACGAGAATATCCGTCCCCGACTCTCGAGCCTCAACGGCGGCCTGCACCCTTTGATAGGCACTCCGGCGATCGACGACTTCTTTGCCGCGCGTATGACCGCATCGCTTCGGGGCGACTTGGTCTTCAATCATTGCCCCGGCAAATCCTGCCCGCGCATAACCTTCGACGGTACGCCGCACGTTCATGGGGTTTCCGTAGCCCGTATCGGCATCGCCAATAACCGGCAGCTCCACCGCTTCACAAATCGACCGGCCCTGGTCCAGCATTTCGCCGTAGGAGATGAGTCCCGTATCCGGCACTGCGAGCCGCGCGGCAGAAACCGCAAAGCCACTCATGAAGGTGAGTTCGAAACCCGCGCGCTCAATCATTCGTGCAGAGAGCGCATCGAAGCAACACGGCATCACATGCAAGCGATCCTGTGCCAAAAGATTTCGGAGCTGATCCGGAGGCGTGTCGTTCGCGATTTGTTGTTTGGACAAATGAAGTCTTCTTTCTTGCTACTTCTTGGAAGCGGGCGCATGGAGCAGATGCGGCTTCCCTGCATGGCCCTCTGATAGCCGAGGTCGAGATCGCGGCCAGAGACTACCCGGTCTCCAGCGACTAGGTTCACGATTCGCAGGGCAACATCATGCCCACAGTACGAACACCCGAGCCCCATAGCTCCGGAGGCCGGGCAAGCCCTTCCACCCCCGACGCCCGAGGCCTGAAAAATGGGCATTCTTTTCCGTGGAATGACTTGCTCCCCGCCTTAGTCGCGCAAGAAGTCCTCTTCCGCATCAAGTGGGGCCGATAAAAGAGGCGGTTCGAGGCGCAGCCGGCTGCTCTGATTTTTCATCCGTGCGGATCTCGTGCACCAATGCACACGCATTGGGCAGCGATGCCGATGCCATGAGCACTCCCGCGCAATCGCGGCAGGCGCCACGCCGCAAAGTGCGCCGATATAGGCTCAGAAAACCCGTGTCACGTTCTCTTAGTCCTCGAACTCAAGTTGGCACGCCCCTTGCTTTATAAGCAATCGATTCATCTGTCGAACGCGTGCGCACGGGGAGTGCATGCGAGTCGGAACGGCAAAGCACGTATCCCTCTCTCTTAATTTGACCGATCCCCAATTGGAGTTCTCAATGTTTCGGAACCGATCTCTCAAGCTCTGCGGACGCACCGCATTATTGGCGAGTTTTGTGCTTTCGCTTGCCCCGTCTGTCGCGCTCGCCGAAGAAGTTTCGCCGGCGCTCTTTACTGCGAATAACGTATGGATGATGATCGCCGCGGCGCTCGTCTTCGTGATGCATCTCGGGTTCGCCATGGTCGAGTCCGGCCTAACCCGAGCGAAGAACACGACTAACATTTTATTCAAAAACACCTTCATCATTTGCTGCGGCATTCTCACCTACTTCGTCGTTGGCTTTAACCTCATGTATCCCGGCGACTTCGGTGGCTTCCTCGGCTTCGCGGGCTTCGGACTCAGTGCTGGTTTCGAAGAAGGTGCCAACACCGCCGCCTACGCAGGCGGCGGCTATACCTACTGGACCGACTTCCTCTTCCAAGCGATGTTCGCCGCGACCGCCGCGACGATCGTCTCGGGCGCCGTGGCAGAGCGAATCAAGCTCAGTTCCTTCATGATCTTCTCGACGCTCTTCGTCGCTTTCGTCTACCCGATAGCGGGCTCCTGGAAATGGGGCGGCGGCTTCCTCGACGCGATGGGCTTCTATGACTTCGCGGGATCGACCCTCGTACACTCTCTCGGTGGTTGGGGAGCGCTCGTTGGTGCCATGGTCCTCGGGCCGCGTCTTGGCAAATACGCCAAGGATGGCCGGGTGATGCCGATCCCCGGTAGCTCCATGCCGCTTACGACCGTCGGCGTATTCTTGCTCTGGCTCGGATGGTTCGGATTCAACGGCGGCTCCGTGCTCTCCGCAGATCCGACCCTCACGTCCTTCACGCTCGTGACCACCTGCCTCGCAGCTGCATCTGGCGGCATCGGTGCCATGATCGCCTACACCTCCATCAGCTCGAAGCCAGACCTCTCGATGGCGCTCAATGGCATTCTCGCGGGCTTGGTCGGCATCACGGCCGGTGCAGATGTGATCAACCCGAATATGGCCATCGTGGTCGGCTTCATCGCTGGCATGCTGGTCGTCGGATCCGTCATGCTCTTCGACAAGCTCAAGATCGATGACCCGGTCGGTGCAATCTCGGTCCACCTGACCTGCGGCATCTGGGGCACGTTGGCCGTCGGCATCTTCTCGACGAACCCCGAGCACACGCTCGCTATCCAGGCCGTCGGTGTTGCTTGTTATGCAATCTTCACCGTCGCATGCGCCTCGGCGATCTTCATGACTCTCAAGGCCACCATCGGCTTGCGGGTTTCCGAAGAAGAGGAACTCGAAGGCCTCGACCTCGCCGAACATGGGATGCACGCCTACGACCTCGCAGGCAGCCCCGGCTTCATGGAAGACGGCGGCAGATCAGACTTCGCGTCGGCTGGCCTTACACCCTCGAAACTCGCCCCGACTGACAGGTAAAAACGCATTCTCACCCACCCAACGTTCGGAGCGGGGCGACACTCCGGTCCGCTCCGGACCTCGGAGAACAATATGAAAAAAATCGAAGCGATCATCAAACCCTTCAAGCTCGACGATGCCAAAGAGGGCCTAGCCAAAACCGGAATCCAGGGACTGACCGTGAGTGAAGTTAAGGGATTCGGGAGACAGAAGGGCCATACGGAGCTCTACCGCGGTGCGGAATACGTGGTCGATTTTCTTCCGAAGCTAAAGCTCGAAATCGTCGTCTCCGACGATCAAGCTGAAAAGGTTGTTCACGCACTTCAGGAGTCCTGCCAAACTGGGAAGATCGGAGACGGAAAAATCTTCGTTCTCCACGTTGAAGATGCCATTCGAATCCGAACCGGTGAAAAGGGCGACGAAGCGGTAAACGTCACCTAACTAGAACGATCTGACTAACAAAAAAAGCGGCAGCAGAGCCAGCGTCCCTAGGGCGCTGGCTCTTCGCATTTTGGGCCAAATGCGCCCGCAGCGGCTGCACGAGCCCTTGCGAGGCTACGGGACGAGTACGACCTTGCCTACGGTCTTACGAGACGCGAGAGCCGCCAAAGCATCCCCGGCTTCTTCGAGCGGGTGGCGTATGGAAACGAGGGGTTCGATACGACCCGCGGCGGCCATCTCGAATAGGCCTTCCATACATTCGTCGATGCGCTCGGGCTCCTTCTCGGGATACGCGCTCCAGTGGAGCCCAACGAGGGAGATATTTTTAAGCAGGACGCGATTCATTTTTATCTCAGGAATAGTGCCGCTCGCGAAGCCGATTACGAGAAGCCGACCATTCCAGTTGATGCATTTCAGCGAGCGGCCCGTAGTATCTCCACCCACCGAATCGTAAATCACGTCGGCTCCACGTCCGTCCGTCTCCTCGAGCACCCGCGGAACGAAATCCTCTTCGCGGTAGTCAATTAAGACATCCGCCCCGGCACGCTTGGCAATCTCGAGCTTCTCCTGGCCACCGGCTGTCGCGATGACCCGCGCGCCCAAGGCTTTCCCAATCTGAACCGCCGACAAGCCGACGCCACCCGCAGCCGCGTGCACGAGCAGCGTCTCCCCAGCAACGATTGGGGCTCGCCAAACGAGCGCCGCGTATGAGGTCGGATAGACCGTCGGAATGGCGGCCCCCGCTTCAAAGGAGATTGCGTCAGGCAAGCGGTAGGTGCTGGATTCGGAGCTAGCAACTTGCTCTGCGAATCCGCCCAAGGCACAGCGTGATAAGACACGATCTCCCACTTCGAATTGCGAGACGCCCGACCCAATCTCACGAATAATGCCGCCGACCTCACCGCCGGGAATGAAGGGGAAGGAGGGCTGCACCTGATACTCGCCCTTCAGCATTAACACGTCGGAGAAGTTGCAGCCCGCGGCGCGAACTTCGATGCGCACTTCGTTCTCCGCTAGCGAGGGAGCGTCGGTCTCTCGCACGCGCAGTGCTTCGGGGGTCGTAAAGTCATCAACGACAACGGCTCGCATAAATTATTCCTTCGTTTGCGTCGCGGGATCCGGGCGTGAGCGGTGCATTCCGTAGCAAATGCCCCGACCAGATCGATAGACTCGCAGCCAGAGGGATTCCTAGCCATGCAGACGATCGATGCGATTCTCATTCCACCAAGGCGGCGCGAAGCAAAGTCTCAGCCGCTCTTGGCTCTAGCAGTCGTGTTCGCGACTTTGCTGGGAGTCGGCTGTGCGCCGGCGCAGCCGCAGGCGCTCCATCCGGCATCGAGCGAGGCCCTCGCCGCCGACGCCTCGCTCGCGCAACCGCCTTACCTGCGCGTCGAGGCCAAAAACGGGGCGGCACTCCTGGTATTGGGCACAGTCCATCTCGGCCCGACTGCCGGTTGGCGATTCTCACCCCAAATCGAAGCAGGCCTCGAAGAGGCGTCGGGATTCGTGATGGAACTCGACCTGCACGCGGTTTCGGATGACCAAGTGGGATCGCTGCTCGCTGAACTCGTTCTTCTCAAGCCCGGGCAAAAAATTGAGGACGTCGTCTCGCCGGAAACCGCGAAACTGCTCGACGAGAACGACGCGTTATTGGCCCAACTCGGACTCCCGGCAAACGCCCGCACCCGGTTCAAGCCGTGGTACATCGCCGCCAGTCTGATCCAGATGGCCGCAGTGGACTCGGGCTACGACCTCACGAAATCTGCCGAAAACGCCCTCCTCTCATGGATCGGCGACGCGCCGCTCCTTGGACTCGAAACCGTCGAAGGTCAGCTAGGCCTAATGGATACGCTTCCGCCGGCGGCGCAGGACGCGATGCTTAGAGATACGCTTGCCCGACTCGATGATGCAGTCGCGGAGCTCAAGCGGCTCGTCGAAGCTTGGCGGGCATCGGACCGATCGGAGCTGGTTGCAATTTCGCGACAAGGCATCGATGAAATTCCTGGCCTCGAGGCGTTCTATGACCGACTCCTCAAGGAACGAAATCACAATTGGGTCCGGGAGCTCGGCGCGATACTTGAAGATCCCGAGCGAAAAGACGAGACAATTTTCGTCGCTGTCGGCGCGCTTCATCTCGCCGGCGAGGACGGACTCGAAAAGCTCTTCGCCGAAGCAGGCTATGACGTCGTTCGGATCCACTAGCGATCAGGACGATTTCCGGCCTCGCTTCTCCGCACATCCCACCAGAAGGAATCGACCCAAGATGTCACAGACAAAGTCTCAGGCTACTTCCCAGGATCAGACGATCGACCCTAGCGTCTATCTCCACGATTCCGCCCAGCTCTACGGCCGCGTCTCGATCGGCGAAGAATCTTCGGTTTGGCCTAACGTAGTCGTTCGAGCGGAGTGTCACGAGGTAAGAATTGGACGCTATTCAAATATCCAGGACTTCGCGATGCTCCATGTTGGGTATGGCCATTCAACAGAAATAGGCGACTTCTGCTCAATCACGCATCACGCGACAATCCACGGCGCCAAGATCGAAGACGATTGTCTAATAGGGATCAACGCCGTCGTGATGGATGGCGCGATGATCGGCAAGGGATCAATTGTCGCCGGCGGCGCGATGATCCGCGAGGACAGTGAATTCGCACCGGGATCGATCATTGCAGGCGTTCCGGCCAAGCAAATCGCAGAACGCGACTGCGCCCACGCAAACCGCCAAAACGCCTGGCAATACCACTGGAATGCCCAGGCCTACAAAGCCGGAAACCACCGATCCTGGGACGGGCCCGAATACGAAACCTGGATGCGCAACAAAATCGCCGAGATCGCCCGAGACGAAGACCTAACGGGGATCCGTTAAGAGACCTGCTCTTCGGGGGGCGGAACTTTCAGCCGCCACTCCCGCTACGCCCGCGAGACCGGGCGTCGCCTCGGCTTGAGGAAGCGANNCGAAGAAGCTAAGGGTTGCGCACTCACGCCCCTAAAGAGCAGATAGACCGCCTGGTGAATTGAATCCCTAAGCGCATCGTCCGCCACCATCCCGTTCGCCCAAGGAATCCGCGCACCGTTCGTTACGTGAAACAGAACGCGAGCAGTCTCAAGCACGTCAACGTCTCGCGCGAGATGCTTCTTCATGCGTCCGTGCTGAAGGATTTCCATCAGCAAGCCGATCGTCCGGTCGTAGAGTTGAAGCACTCGCTTCGCGACCCTCGCCTCGGTTTTTGTCGTGGCCCGAAGTGCGATTGTTGTTAGGTCTCGATTTTCAACTAACAAATTATGCTGGACGTCGAAAAAGTCAAGCAGCCGCTCTGCCGGCGGGCGGTTTCGGTCATCCGCTACACGGAACCTAGACCATGCTTCTTCCTGCATTTGCGACAATTCGTCGATCAGCAACTCTTCTTTCGACTGCACGTGCCGGTAGATCGAACTCGCCCCCATTCCTGCACGCTCGGCGATCGCGCGAAGCGTCGCACCATCGAACCCGCGCTCGCGAAAGAGCGACAACGCCGCTTCTCGAATCCGCGCGCGGCTCTTCCGCCCCCGAACGAGTCTGCCATCGTCTTTGCGCAGCTTGCTCTTGCTCGCGCCCTTTGCAGTCACTGGCCTTGCCACGCGGCTAGCTGTGGACTGTGACGGGGGCGACGACGCAGGAAGAGACGCAGAAGCCGGGCTAGACAACGAATTAGACGAAGATGTAACCGATTGTGTCACTGGTTGAGGCTCCGGAGCCGCGGACGTAGCCGGTCGAGACTCGACGCGGTGCGTTAGCGACGGATTGGGAGACGAAAGGCTCGAGCTCATGGCGCGACTTCCGATTCATCCGAATTCAGGGGCCTTAAAGGACCCGAATGCTTTGGGGGGAGCAAGCCCACCTTGATGGGCTTGGCGAACAGGATCGCATAGAACCAGCCGCGGGCCTAGACGTCTGGGCGGAAACCTCGTCCCAAACACCAACACTTGACCCCGTGGATCTCAGTTTCCTCGAGAATTCGAAAGCCCCGTGTCGTGTAGAACCGCACACTCTCTTCCTTGTCGCACTCGAGATAAATTGGGTCAGGGTCCTTCGCACCACGATCTTCGCTCTCAACATGCTGGATCAGACGATCCAGCAGCATTCCACCGAAGCCATAACCCTGGACCGACGGCTCAACCCCCAGAACGGCTAAGTACCAATGCGGCAGCAAGGGGCGAAAAGGCCTCAACTCTGCTTGGACGCGACCCCAACGATCCATCGCACGCGCGCCCTGATGCCAAAAGCACCCAAATTGGCGCCGCATCGACGGAGAAGACCAGACAGGCCAGTCCGGCGAAGCCGCCAACCAGCCACCGACAACTCTCCCACCAGACAGCACGACGCGGCACTGGAGTTCATCAACGGTGTCGAGCACAACGGCGCATAACCCAGCCCGATTCGCGCGAACACGTTTCGCGGGGTTTCCTGGGTGAATCTCGAGATTCATGGGGTTATCGCGAAAGGCTAGAGCCATACAATCGAGCAAAGCCCGGCGCTGCTCGGTATCGGGACTTTCAAGCGTGTCCTCTATCATGCGTCGGCATGCTAACCGCTTGTTACGAAAGCTCTACCACCTCGCTCGATCATATCGATCCTAAAAGACCACTTATGGATCCTGCCTTGAGTCCCTTAACGATCAATCCGATGTAATCAGAGAGTAGTCCGGTACAGAGTCGCTTGACCCGCCGTCCGCCAGCCGAACCGAATTAGATTCCCCAACCACCCACACGGAGCGCGCATGCAGCAGAGTGACCGAGATGTCTGCCGACTGCGCTTCCAATACGAAGAGCGCGACCGGATTTTCACCGTCAGCGACCGGCCCGTCGTGGTCGGGCGAGCGCCCGAATCCGACCTATTACTTGCCCACGAGAGCATCTCTCGCCAGCATGCTCGCATTGCCCATGAAGACGACGGTTGGGTGATTCGCGACCTCGAGAGTAAGAATGGGTCCAGGGTCAATACGTTTCGCATCTCCGAGCAGGTGCTTAGGAACGGCGACCGACTCGACCTCGGCACAATTCGCATCTATGTCGAAATCGGGCCCGAGTCGAAGGTTTCCCGTACGCGAGTCATATTCGACGAAAAGAAGGCTCCCTTTATGCACACGGAGGTTCTCGACCTCCAGGGCCTCGACCATCTTTTGCAGGCGGCGGATGGCCTAACAAATTCGCGTTCATCCACCGATGCTAGCCCCCCCTTTGCGGGCAAGATCGAGCTGTCAGATCTCGGCGAGGACCAAAGGCACACTCCCCAGCCTGCTCCTGCGGCCCGAGCCGAGCTGCTGCGCCTAGTTAGTGAGTCGGCCGAAAGTCTGCTTTCCTGTACGACGCTGCCCGAAACCCTCGACCGTATTCTGTCGTTAGTCTTCACTAATATCCCCGTCGAACGCGGCGTGATCTGTCTCTACGACTCCGAATCCCTTTCCATTGAACCGATGGCCATGCGAAATCGCGAAGGCGTCCCCGACGCGCCGATCGCAATCAGCACGAATATCACTGGCCTCGCGATCGAAGAGAAGCAGGCCGTATTGATTAAAGACACCGCCATGGACGAGCGATTCGGCGGCGCCGAGAGCGTCATTATGATGAATATCCACTCCGCTATGTGTGCCCCACTTCTCCGAGAGGGCAACGTGAGTGGGTATATCTACGTGGACCGCCAATCCAGCGCGTATCCCTTCGACATGGCCCAGCTGCAGGCGCTTTCTACCCTCGCTCTTCTCGCCGCAATCGCAGTCGAGCAGGCTTCGCTCCGAGATGACGTACGTCGCGAGCAGGAACGACGCGGCAGACTAGCGCGCTATTCTTCACCCGCTGTCGTGGAACGGATTCTAGAAGCGCCCGGGTCGGCCACAAGCCTCATGGTTGTAGACGAAGGCGAAATTTCAGTAGTCTTCGCTGACCTAACAGGCTTCACGACAATGGCGGAGCGACTTCCGCCGAGCGAAGTCGTTCTAATATTGAACCAGGTTTTCGAACGGCTCACGAGCGCCGTATTTGCCTTAGACGGCACTCTCGATAAATTCCGCGGCGACGGCATGATGGCGTTCTTCGGCGCGCCTCTTGCTATGCCCGACCATGCCGAACGTGCCGTAGAAGCAGCATTGCGAATGCAGGAAGCCTTAGAGGCTCTCAATGAAGCGCGAGAAGACATGCGACCAATTAGGATGCGCATTGGCGTCAATTCGGGCAGCGCCGTCGTCGGCGATATCGGCTCCCCGCAGCGCAAGGACTACACGGTCATAGGAGATGTCGTGAACATCGCGAGCCGCCTCGAGTCATCCGTCGCCCAGCCCGGCCAAGTCGTGATCGGCGAAGCCACCTGGCAGGCGGCGCAGAGTCGCTTTAATGCAGATGCGCTCGAAGCGGTCATGCTTAAGGGCAAGCGCAAGAGCGTCCAGCCTTACCTAGTCACAGGCCGGATCGAAGCCGAAATCGGAAAGACCCGAGCGCTTTAGGCACGAAGTTCCCGCCAACCTGGAAGCCCTTCGGCCTACCGAAAAAAAGCTAGAACGCCTCGAACCGATCCGCATCAAGCGTGATCGTCAATTCGATCGAGCTTAATCGTCATCAATGGCTTCCGTCGTGGGCACTCAAGATGGCCCGATCGGCTGCGGTTCAGTTTCCTCGGTCATTTCTAGAGATCCTCCGTAGCAGCGGCGAATCGCTCTCGTGCCCCACCCACCATGTTATGCCCGTGGGCGACGACCAGATTCTCGAAATCCCACGCTTTGATCGAGGCGATCGATGCCCTCACTTGATCACGATCCTTTAGCAGAGTTCGCATCAGCCGCGTAACCGCGAGTCGCCCGTGCGCCCCTGCCAATCGCAAGAAGAGCCCCGTCCAACCGTTTGGGGCGGGATCGAAGTTGAAGCAAAGGTCCGTCAAAATGAGTGTTTTACTGGCGGTATGAAGGAATACGATTTCGTTGATTGCAGGGGCCCCGGCGATTAGGACCTGCTCGAGGGTGCCGGCCCAAAGCGCATCCGGCGATGCCGAAAGATCTTTCGCGCCGGTGGGACGAGAGCCCACTTTTCCCTCGACTCCTTCGGCCAAGAAGCAGGTGGCCTGTGGATACCGCTCGATTGCGGCGAGAAGCGAGAAGTGATGGAAGGCGTTCGGCGCGATGATCACGTTGACAGGCCCCAACTCTGCTAGGTCGACACTAAGAGCGTCGTCAATCTCTATGGGTGCGATCAAGGCGAGCCCGCCGTCCGAGAGCCGCACAACCGTCATTCGGGTTCCCAGCTTTGCGCCACCCAGCGTGAGCGGGGCATCCACGGTCCAGATTCCACACGCAAGTTCTTCGAGCATTCAGAGATCCTCCGCGAAGCGAATTGACAGGCGCAAATATCCGCGCCCGGATCAACCTTATGCGACGTCCAACAAGCTAGGGTGCCTCGGATCGCGGCACGCTCTGCCTCCAGCGTTAAATTCAGCGTTTACCGTCGTCGATTGTCGCTGTGGGAAGCCTCACGCCTCAGGTCGTGTCGCCCTATACTACCGCCTCGTCTGCCACAGACTTTCGCGCAGATTCTCTTGCTTCTCCTTTTCGCTGCTTCTCTCCCGCGTTCGGGTTCCCGAACTACGAGGCACAAGCCCATGACGACAAACCCCGAAATCGCCGCTCGCGGCGCCGAAGTCCTGGTCGCAAACTACGCGCCACAGCCCATCGCCCTTGTGCGAGGCGAAGGCTGCACGCTCTACGATGCCGAGGACAACGCGTTTCTCGATCTTATGGGCGGAATCGCAACGACCACCCTCGGTCATGCGAACCCGCGACTTCGAACCGCGCTTGAGGAACAGGCGGCCAAGCTCTGGCACGTCTCGAATCTCTACACGACCGAGCCCCAGATTCGCCTCGCTGAACGCATTACCTCGAACTCTTTCGCCGAGGCCGTGTATTTCTGTAACTCCGGCGCCGAGGCGAACGAAGCCGCACTCAAACTCGCGCGGCGACATTTTCACGATCGCAAGGAAGAGCGCTTTGAGATCGTAGCCTTCGATGGGGCGTTCCATGGCCGAACGCTCTTTACCGTCTCCGCAACCGGAACCCCCGCCTACTGGGAAGGGTTCGGCCCCATGGTTCAGGGTATCTCTCACGCAGCATGGGGAGACCTCGATTCCGTTCGCGGGCTATTAAGCGAACGCACAGCCGCAATCCTCGTAGAACCGATCCAGGGTGAAGGTGGCATACGCTTGCCTCCGCCGGGCTTCCTCCAAGGCCTGCGCAAGCTCGCGGACGAAAACGGCTGCCTGCTCATCTTCGACGAAGTCCAGGTGGGCATGGGGCGCACTGGTTCACTCTTCGCCTATGAGCAAGAGGATGTTATTCCGGACGTAATGACGCTCGCAAAAGCGCTCGGAGGCGGCATTCCAATCGGCGCGATGTGTACGACGAGGGAATTATCGAGGGCGCTCGTTCCTGGAACTCATGCCTCGACTTTCGGTGGCAACCCGCTTGCTTGTGCAGTCGCCGCCGCAGTTTTCGAGGAACTCCTCGAAGGCGGCGTTCTCGACCATGCCAAGTTGATGGGTGAAAAACTCGGCCGCGGACTCGAAGAAATCGCTGCCGAGCTAGGCCCTGATCGCGTAATTGAAGCCCGTGGTCGCGGCCTATTACGAGGCCTTGCACTCGCGAACGCTCCTGGCCCCGTGATCGACCGCTGCCGTGAGCGAGGCGTCCTCGTGATCTCTGCGGGCGGAAACGTCCTACGACTCGCGCCGCCTCTAATCATCAGCGCCGATGAAATCGATCATGGTCTCTCGGTACTTCGCGAAGTACTCCTGGAGGTCGGCTGATGCCTGCAGAATGGTTTCATCGTTCCTGTTCAATCTGCGAAGCGAGCTGCGGTCTTCGGATTCTGGCCGATCGCGAAAAGCGCGAAGTCCTGCGGATAGAAGGCAATCCAGACGACCCCATCAGCCAAGGGCATATCTGTCCGAAGGCGACAGCCCTCAAGGGGGTCTTCGAAGACCCCGACCGGATCAAGCGTCCGATCCGAAAAACCGAAGCCGGCGAATGGGAAGAAATCTCCTGGACCGAAGCCTATGACTACGCCGCAGAACGTATCGGCACGCTTCAAGAGAAGTACGGAAACGATACGTTAGGCGTCTATATTGGGAACCCGAGTGGCTTCGATGTCGGTTGCCTCCTTTACAACCGTTTCATCCTCGAATCGCTGCGCACTCCTAGAATGTTTTCCGCCGCGACTATGGATCACTTCCCCAAGCTCTTCACCTCGCGCGTACTCTTTGGCAAAGGCTCGATCCTCCCGATCCCCGATATCGATCGCTGCGACTATTTCCTTTGTCTCGGCGCCAATCCGATCGTTTCCCAGGGAAGCCTAATGTCTGCCCCGGGGATTAAGAAGAAGCTGCGCGCCGTCCAAGATCGTGGCGGCCGCTTCGTCGTCGTGGACCCAAGGCGAACCGAAAGCGCGGACGTCGCAGACGAGCATCTGTTCATTCGCCCCGGAAGTGATGCGTACTTTCTGTTTTCGCTCGTGAATGTGATCTTCCGCGAAGACCTTGTTTCCCTCGGACGCCTCGAGGCATTCACGGACGGAGTCGAGGAGATCCGCATCCTCGCAGAAGAATTCTCTCCAGAAGCCACCGCATCCGCGACCGGAATTCCTGCCGAAACGACGCAAAGAATCGCGCGGGAACTCGCGAGCCATCCCCACGCTTGCGTCTATGGACGAATAGGCACCTGTACCGTCGAATTCGGGACTCTGGCCAGCTGGCTCATCGACGTCGTGAACATCCTACTCGGCCGCTACGACGAGCCCGGCGGCATGATGTTCCCGCGTCCGGCGACGGGGCAACATGAGCCAGGTAATCCGATGCCACCTATCGCAATCGGCCCCTACAGAACCGCGGCCCGCGGGCTTCCTATGATCGACGGGCATCTGCCGGCCTCCGCGTTTGCTGAAGAGCTGGACCCCGAACGCGCTGGGGAAAAACGAGTGCGCGCACTGGTCATCACGTGCGGCAACCCCGTACTTTCGATGCCGGCGGGGGATCAAATCGAGAAGGGTCTCGAATCTCTCGAGTTCATGGTCGCGGTCGACATCTACTTGAATGAGACGACGCGACACGCAGATCTCATCTTGCCGACGTCACCCCAACTCACCTTCGAGAACTTTGACTTCCTGTGTCAATCGACAGCCGTTCGTAATCACGTTCGCTACGGCGAGCAAGTCTTCGAGCCCGAGCCGGAAGAGAAGCGGTCCTGGGAGGTTTATCTCGAACTGGCAGCGCGGCTTAACAATGCGGAACCCGAAGCATTCGATGATATCAGTGTCATGCAAAACGCGACTCGCTTCGCCGGGAAGTTAGGCCTAGACGTCAACGACGTCTTGCGCGAGCTCGGCGACGAGCGCGGCCCCATGCGAATCGTAGACCTACAGCTCCGCTGCGGGCCCTATGGCGATCACTTCGGCAAGAATCCCGACGGGTTGAATCTCAAGAAGGTCAAGGCAGCGCGGGCCGCCGTAGATTTGGGTCCTCTTACGCCTCGCTTCCCGGACATCCTCCGAACCGAGGGAAGACGGATCAATCTGGCCGACCCTTTGATCACAAATGACGTAGCGCGCCTATCCTCCCGTTCGGAAGACTTCGCTAGCCCAACCGGTCTTCTCATGATTGGAAGGCGACAAAGCCGCGGCATGAATTCGTGGCTGCATAATCTGCCAAATCTGGCGAAGGGTAAAACGCGATGCATTCTGCTCGTTCACCCGGATGACGCGAAGGCGCGCGGCCTCGCTCACGCTAAACGCGCGCGCATCAGCTCTCGATCGGGCGAGCTCGAAGTTGAAATCGAGATCAGCGACGAGATGATGCCGGGCGTCGTCAGTCTTCCCCATGGCTTCGGGCACGCAGGCAAGGGGCTGCGGCTCGATGTCGCAGAGACGAAGCAGCCGGGAGTGAACGCTAACGCGCTCACCGACGCCGAGCCTCTCGACCTTCCCTCCGGCACGAGCGTCGCCAACGGCATTCCCGTAGAAGTATCCGCGCTCTAGTCGCTAGGCGGCGCGACGTCTAGCGCATAGCTTAGGGCGAGTCTTTAGCGACCCTTCCATTGCGGTGCGCGCTTCTCGGAGAATGCCAGCGGCCCCTCCACGAAGTCCGCGCTCTTCACCATGTCGCGGATCGCGGAGTATTTCGCGTCCATCGCATCCGAGATCAGGCCGTGCTCCAGCCCATCCATTGCGGCCTGCTTGGTGGCGCGAACCGATAGCGGTGCGCACTCAGCAATCAGCGAAGCCCAGCGACGCGCGGCTGCCATCAACTCGCTCGGCTCGACCACTTCGTTCACGAAGCCGAGCTGCTCGCCCTCCGTAGCAGGCACGCGCCGGCCGGTCAGCATCATGCCCATGGCGCGCTTCATGCCGATCTGGCGAGGCAGACGATGGACACCACCAGCCAACGCCGCGAGTCCGACCCTTGGTTCAGGCAGCGCGAAGAGCGCATTCGTCGAAGCCACGATCAGATCGCACGCGAGTGCGATTTCGAATCCGCCGCCCATCGCGACGCCATTGACCGCTGCGATCACGGGCTTCGCATTGTCGTAGCGCGAGGTCAATCCACCAAAGCCCGTCGCCGGCCCGGCTTTCATTTCACCGCCGGCTTCTTGAGCCTGGTACTTGAGATCGTTGCCCGCGGAAAATGCGCGGTCGCCGGCTCCGGTAATAATCGCAACCCAGAGTTCTTCGTCCGCAGCGAATTCGTCAAATACAGTCGCGAGTTCTTCGTTCGCCATCCAATGCAGCGCGTTCATTCGCTCCGGTCGATTGATCGTCACCGTCAGGATCCGACCATCCACCTCCGTGATACAGAATTCTCGTTCCGTCGTTTCGCCCATAGCCAACCCCTCTCGCGATCTGATGATCTGCTTGGTTTCGAAGATATTCCTTTGGAGATCGACTCCTCGAAAGTCCGACTAACGTGCCCGTCGCTTCCGCACGGCTTCCGCGAGGCACTCGAAGAGCGGCTCTGTGCGCTCCCAGCTCATGCACTTATCCGTGATGCTCTGGCCGTACACGAGACCTTCGGAGCCCTGAGACTGCGAATGCTTCTGATTTCCGTCAAGCAAGAAGCTCTCCATCATCATGCCGAAGATCGCCTGATTGCCGGCCGCGACCTGGTCGGCGAGGGCTTGTGCAACCCCTGGCTGATTTTCGTGATTCTTCCCACTATTCGCGTGGCTGCAATCCACCATAATACGATCGGGCAGTTTCGATTCGCCTAGCATTTTTGAAACACTCGCGATCGAAGCCGCATCGTAGTTGGGACCACTCGTCCCGCCGCGCAGAATCACGTGGCAGTAGGGGTTCCCCTTAGTCGCAACGATGCCCGCGATTCCCTGCTTCGTGACGGAAAGGAAATGATGTTCTCCGGCGGCTGCGCCGATCGCATCGATCGCCATTTGGACGGTGCCGTAGGTGCCGTTCTTGAAACCGACAGGCATCGACAGTCCCGAGGAGAGTTCCCTATGAACCTGGCTCTCGCTTGTGCGGGCCCCAATCGCGCCCCAGGAAACGAGGTCGGCATAGAATTGCGGCATGATCGGGTCGAGAAATTCGCTGCCTGTCGGAAGACCGATCTCTGTGACGTCGATCAGGAATTTGCGTGCCTTACGAAGGCCGGCTCGAATCGAAAAGCTGCCATCGAGGTCGGGATCGTTGATCAGCCCCTTCCAACCGACGGTCGTGCGCGGCTTCTCGAAATAGACTCGCATAACAATCGCGAGTTCGTCTTTGAACTGTTCGCGGATTGGCGCGAGCTTGCGAGCGTACTCGAGGCCGGCTTCGGGATCGTGAATCGAGCAGGGACCGACGACCAAGACCAGGCGGTCGTCTTCCCCATCGATGACCCGCTCAATTTCGCGGCGGCCGGCGAAGATGGTCTCGTTTTGGCTGTCGCTGAGTGGTAAATCCTCGAGCAAAATCTCGGGGGCCATCAGCGGTCGGATATTTTGAATCCGGACGTCATCAATCTCGTGCATCATGTGGCGGGTCCTCGCCCAGGCCGCCGGTGAGTTCACGAGTCGCTTGCGCCGAGGATGCGGCTCCGAATAGGGAGACAACCAGATTGGTGGCGGGCGGGCGCGGATACGCCGTCGGCAGGGAACCCGGATGCGCCGAAAGAGACGCTCCCGGACGGGGTTATATACCCGTGCCCCGGATCTCGGACAACCCCGGGCGGCCCGCTACCCCCCGATGTCCGTGCTTTTTCCCGGTTCTCAGCGGACCTAGAGTCAAGCGCCGGAATCTTCCGCGAAACGGTATGCAGCCCGGACGCAGATTGCGTGCAGCAAAAGCAGCAGCGATGCCCGGGCTCGGCAGTCGCCGCGCGTGCACTTCGCCGGGCGCATCGTCCCACCAGTCGGTTTCGCCAAACTCGTCTCGGGCCGCCATCTCAAATCCGACTAGGCGGGGGATCCTTCCACACACACACACAGACGACATAGACCAAGACGTGTGCCGAGTCTCTCAGAGGCCTCGGTCGCCGCTCATGTGAAAAATGTCGTCCAGTCGCGACACGTGACCTTCGGGGACGAGCGTACTGAACGGCGTCCCCGTCGAGGTCTCGCGCGTCAGCTCACTGGGAACGTGCCTAACGTACTGTTCCAGATCCACCATCGACCCACATCGTCTGCGCAGTGACGTAGTCGGCGTCGTCGCTCGCCAAAAACACGCACACGCGTCCAACATCGTCTTTGCAGTCGCCCACGCGCCTAAGCGGGATCTGTTCGATCGCGGCAGCGTGGCCCTCTGGATCGAGGTTCGCCCAATCGATCATGCCCGGGGAGTTCGCAAAGGGACAGACAATGTTCACTCGGATGCCGTCGGGGCCCCACTCCCTTGCGGCGGTTCGCGACAAACCACGAATGCCTTCCTTCGCGGCGGCGTACGCACCCTGAGCTTCATTGCCGCTCGTGCCTGATCCGCTCGCAAAGTTGATGATGGCGCCTCGACCGCGCGACATAAAATACGGATGGGCGATCTGCATACAAAAAAACGTCGCCCATAAATTTGTCTCAAGGACGCGTCCGAAAGTCTCGTCGTCGAATTCCATGAGGCGGAGTCCAGGCGTCGGCGTCCAGGCCGCGTTATTCACAAGAATATCGAGCCCACCGAAGGCCTCGACCGTTCCCTGAATGCCGCGAGCGCAATCTTCTCTCTTGGCGACGTCTCCCTGGCCAGCGAACGCCTCTCCGCCAGTGGACCGAATCAGCTCGGCGGTTTCGCTCGCAGAGTCGCCATCGATATCAACAACCCCCACGCGAGCGCCCTCTTCTGCCATCGCCAAGGCCACACCGCGGCCGATCCCTCGCCCGCTGCCCGTTACAAAGGCCACGCGTCCATCTAGCTTCCCCATCATTCGTCTCCATATCGCCCGCTAACTCGGCGGATCAGAAGTCTACGCAGCCTAGGCGCCGCTTGCCGCAATCTCCGAAGTTGTTCTCTATCCTTCAGATCTCGCCAAGCGAACCGCCAGGAGCCCCCCTATGTACGATCATTTGACGTCGCCCACCACCCTCGGCGGAATGCCGCTTCGCAATCGAATCGCGATGGCCGCCATGGGAGTCGAGATCGCCGAGAAGACGGGACACGCGGGTGAACCCATCATCGCCTACTACGAACAGCGTGCGCGCGGGGGCGTCGGCCTCATCATCACTGAGGTCTGCGCCGCGGCCTACCCCCACGGAGCCACAGCGGAACGTCAGCTGGCCATTTCCAGCGACGACTATCTCCCTGGCCTTCGCGCGTTAACCGACCGCGTTCACAGCCACGGCGCCAAGATCGCGCTTCAGCTTGTACACCATGGCAAACAGTCTCGGCTGGACACCAAGCAGGGACGCGCCGTGCTCATGCCCTCCATGCCGCGCTTCAAGGGCAAGAACGACATGCACAAGGACATGTCTCGCGAAGAACTCGGCATGATGGCCGCCGCTACCGGGGGCGGTCGCGCAACAATTAAAGAAGCGGACACGGACGACATCGCCTGGGCGATCGACGTTTTCGCGAGCGCCGCCGAGCGCGCGCGACGCGCTGGCTTTGATGCCGTCGAGCTTCATTCTGCTCACGGATATCTGCTGTCGGAATTCCTGTCTCCCGCCTGGAACTTCCGCGAGGACGAGTACGGCGGCAGTGCCGAAAATCGAGCCCGACTATTATGCGAGGTCATCCGTGCCTCGAAGGAACGAGCCGGTGCGGATTTCCCGATCTGGGCGCGACTTGATTCTCGCGAATTCCAAACGCCCGGCGGAATCGAACCCGAAGACTGCGCACGCACTGCAGAACTCGCCGCTCGCGCCGGTGCAGACGCGATCCACGTCACGGCCTACTCGGACTCGACCTCCGGCGTCGCTTTCACCGACGGACCACTGACACATTTCGAAGACGCATATGTCGAGGCCGCAACTCTGGTTAAGTCCCGAGTCAGCGTGCCCGTGATCGCCGTCGGCCGAATCGAACCGGAAACCGCAAATGGCCTGATCCGCGACGGGAAGGCCGATATCGTCGCCATGGGCCGAAAACTCCTCGCGGATCCGGACCTCGCCAACAAGCTCGCCGAGGGACGCCCCGAAGACATCCGCCCCTGCATTTATTGCTACACCTGCGTGGCGCAGCCCTTCTTCGATCGCGCAGTTCGATGTGCCGTCAATCCGATCACTGCAAGCGAAATGACGCTTGGCCAGGCCGAGCGAGAGCAAGCAGCCACTCAGAAGCGCGTCCTCATCGTCGGCGGCGGTCCTTCCGGCATGGAAGCGGCGCGCCTCGCGCGACTTCGCGGCCATGACGTCGTGTTATGCGAAAAATATGATCGGCTCGGCGGCACCCTACGCTTCGCCGGCCTGGTCTACCTGCCCAACGAAAAGCTGCTCGACTGGCTCGAGGCCCAAGTGGCCAAACTCGGCGTAGACGTTCGGCTGAATACTGAAGTGACGCCCGAACTGATTCGCGAAATCGCGCCAGACGAAGTGCTCGTCGCCGCAGGCGCCCGGCGGGCAAAGCCCGACATTCCGGGAGTCGATCGCGACCATGTCTTCGATGGCGACGACCTGCGCGCACTTTTGACGGGGCAAGGTGACGGGGAAGCGTCTAAGAAACTTGGACTCCTCGGCCGAGTGGCAGTCAGCGCCGGACGCGCGACTGGACTCACCTCAAATTCGAAACGACTGCGCGAAGCCTCAAAAGCCTATATGCCCGTTGGCAAAGAAGTCACGATCATTGGCGGCGGACTTGTAGGGCTCGAATTGGCGGAATTTATGGTGGAACGCGGCCGGCAGGTCACGATCCTCGAAGAAGCACCCCGCTTCGGCCTGGAAATGGCGCATCCGCGGCGCTGGCGCGTGCTTCACGATCTGCGCACACACGGCGTCACGATCCACGGCAAGGTCCACGTTCGCTCGATCGGCGAACGCGAAGTGAGTTACGAGGTTCGTGGCGGTGAAGACGGGCCCACGCCGGCCACCGTTGTCGCCGATACGGTCATCCTCGCGATTGGTCTCGACTCGAATCCCGACGTCGCAACCCGACTCAAGGAAGCCGGTGTTCCTGTTCGCGAGATCGGGGACGTGACCGGCGTCGGGTACATCGAGGGTGCAATCAAAGACGGCTTCCACGCCGCCCTTGAGCTTTAGGTCGGACCGTGCACCACACATACAGCAGAGATCAAGCTCAGTTACGTACGACAATTTCCTTGTCGTTCTTTCTCTTCATGATGCTAGTCAACGTGGGTTGCGGAGGTTTCAGGCTCCCTTCGTCGACGGCGGAATCCGTGTCGGTAGACCTCCTGCCGACAACGCCGGAGATCAGCGAACGAGACCTGACACAACACGTTGCTGCACTGACCGACCCGCGGACGAATGGACGCCGCTCGGGCAGCCCGGGCGAAAGAGTCGCCGCCGACTATTTGTCGCGAGCATTTTCGGCGGCGGGCCTTGCGCCGGCGAGCGAGCGCGGAGATTGGTTCGACGCCTTCGAATTCACCTCCGGCGTCTCCCTCGGCCGCGAGAATCGACTCACTCTAGGAGAGGAGGAGCTCACACTCGGCTCGGACTGGCGCCCCCTCGCCTTCTCTCGTTCCGGCTCATTTGCTGCCGCATCCGCGGTCTTTGTGGGTTACGGCCTGGTGACCCCTGCCGACGGGGAACGCGCGGCCATAGACGAATACGGCGACGTCGACGTCCAAGATCGCTGGGTCATCGTCCTTCGAGACCTTCCCCAGATTTTCGACGACGACACTCGGCGCAGTCTGCGACGCTATGCGGGACTTCGCTTCAAGGCCATGATCGCGCGCGATCGGGGCGCCCGGGGCGTGCTTTTCGTAAGCGGGCCTCGTGGACGTTTCAAGGACGAACTTGCGCCGCTCCGGTTCGACGCCTCCCTCGCCGGGACCAGTATTGCAGCGATCTCCATCAGCAACGACTTCGCCCAACGCCTACTGTCCCCGTCTTCGCAGAGCGAACGAACCCTCGACACGATCCAAGGTGAGGTAGACGAGGCCCTTCGGCATAGCGGCGATGCCGAGCCCCTCGTCACTCCAGTTGAACTCGATCAAGTCTCGATCGAAGCGCACGTCGAGTTGCTGACGAAACGTGCGGAAGGCATCAATGTATTAGGCCGACTCCAGGTGGGGCCGTCGCCAAGCGCCGAATGGATCGTGATTGGCGCTCACTACGACCACTTAGGAAGAGGAGAGAGCTCGGGCTCCCTCGCAGATGCGGAGGAGGCCAATGAGATTCATTCCGGCGCCGACGACAACGCCTCTGGAACCGCGCTCGTCGTCGAGTTGGCCGAAGCTATGGCTGCGCGGCATCAGGCGGGAGTCGATCTCGGTAAACGAGACTTCCTTTTTGCAGCTTGGTCCGGGGAAGAACTCGGGCTCTTGGGTTCCGACGCTTGGGTCGCCAAGAACGTAAATCCGCACGGTGGCCCCGAAGGCCCCGTCGCCTATCTCAATTTCGACATGGTCGGACGCCTACGCGACTCGCTCGTGATTCAAGGAGTCGGTTCGAGTCCTGCCTGGGCGACGCTTCTCGAAGAACTTGCGGCGGAAAGCAGCATCACCGTTCAGCCTCAGAACGACAGCTATGTCCCGACCGACGCCACCAGCTTTTACAAAGCCGGTGTCCCCATTTTGTCGGCATTCACAGGCGCCCACTCCGAATACCACACGCCACGAGACACCCTCGAGACGCTCAACCTCGCGGACACCGAGAAGATTGGCGAGCTCTTTCTGCGGATCGCCGAATCGATCGGGCGGGCGGAGACGTCTCCTCCCTATCTCGCCCAAGCGGCACCGGCCGCGGGCAACACCCGAGGTGGGTTTCGCGTATTCCTCGGCACGATTCCGGACTACGCCCGAACCGACGTCGTAGGCGTTCTCCTCTCCGGTGTTGCTGCTGCCGGCCCAGCCGAAACAGCCGGCCTTAAACGCGGGGACCTGATTATCGGCGCCGCCGGAAAGAAAATCGAAAATCTCTACGACTACACCTACGCCCTCGAAGCCATGCGGGTTGGGGAGCCGACTCAAATCCGTTTCGAGCGCGACGGAAAGCAATTCGAAATCGAGGTGGTCCCGAGCTCCCGAGATTAACTAGGCTTTAGCTGTGCAGAGTGAGATCTCAGAACGCTTCCAAGCCCTCGCGGCGGATCCAGATGGTGCCTCTAGCCTGGCTGAAGGCGCTTTGATTGTCGCCGCGGAAGTTCGGCCCGAAGTCGACATTGCGACCGGGATCGAACAAGTGGAGGAAACGGCCGAGCGTGCGAGACCTTTCGTCGAAGCCGCCACGAGCCCAAGCGCCGCTGTTGCCGCCTTGAATCATGCGCTCTTTGAGCTTGACCGCTTTCGCGGAAATCAAGAGCGCTACGACGACCCTCGCAACAGCTACTTCGACGAAGTCCTTACGCGACGACGGGGAATTCCCATCACACTCTCTGTTTTGTACGTCGAAGTCGCACGAAGGTTAGGCCTCGAGGCCTACGGCGTCGGATTCCCAGGACACTTCCTCTCGAAGGTCGTTGGCGTGAGTGACCTCCCGGAACGAGAGATCATAGTGGACCCCTTCTTCGGACGAATCCTGAGTCTCTCGGATTGCGCGGACCGCGTTCGCTCCGCAGCAGGAGAACATGTAGAGCTAGACGCCCAGTGGCTCCAGCCAGTCTCTTCCCGGGACATCTACGTGCGCATGCTAAACAACCTGAAGCTGCTCTACTTGCGGCAGGGCGACGGACTCGGTGCACTCGGCTGCTTCGACCGAATTGTCGTCCTCGCCCCGGAAGCCGCGTTCGAATATCGCGATCGCGGCATGCTCCTCGAACGAATGGAATGCATCAACGCAGCGGTCGACGACTACGCCCGTTTCCTTGAACTGGCACCCAACGACGAATCAGCTCACCCGATTCGACTCCGCCGAGATGCGCTCTCGCAGCGAAAGCCAGTGCTCAACTAGCACTTGCCGACCAAGCAACTCACTGACTAGTGCAGCCACGTCGTCGACCAAACGGCCGACTTCTGGACCGGAATTGCTGCAGCGAGTCGCGAAGGTAGAGCCGTCTATGCGCGAAGCGTTTGAGACGCCATGGCCTCTCGCGCCCGAGCCGAAATAAAATCCGGCGATTCAATCGATGGCGATCCAGGTCTTTTCCTTCGAAGATCGCCTAATTGCATCGAGAACTGCCTGTACCGCAACGCCGTCGGCAAAGGTCGGCGGCTTTGGATCACTCGGAACGGACTTGCCCTGAATTCGATTGCTGAACGCTTCGTAGAGCTTCGTATAAGGCCCGAGATCCGTGCCCATCGAATGCAGCATGTCATACGCCGTCGTCAGCAATTCGCCGGGCGGGCCATCTGGCGCCGGAAGACGGAGATCGTCCGGAACTTCGAGCCGCCGCTCGCCTGCGGCATCCGCAACGCTGACGGAATCCCCCTCGATCCAAAGCGATCCCTTCGGACCCACGAACCGCGTGCAAGCGGCGAAGGGCCCACGCGCAGCCGCACTGCTTTGCAGCATGCCCTCGAGCCCCGACTCCGTCCGGAAATGAACCGTATAGGTGTCGTCCGCCGTCCATGGCAACGCGTCGCTTCGTTCGGCAATGCTCTGTACCGAGGCGCTCACGCCCGTGAATTCCCCGGCGCTAACGCGGATCTGATCGATGATGTGCGAACAGTAGGCGCCGAGCCAACCGCCGCCCTCTTCTTCCTTGCGCCACCAATCGGGCACGCCCGCTTCGGGATCTGCGAGTGCAGGCATATGAAAGAGGAAAGTTGCTAGCCGAGGCTCGCCGATCACACCCTGTGCAAGTGCTCTCGCAGCGATCGCTTGGCCCGTAGCCCACCGAAACTCGCAGCCGAGCTGATGAATAACACCCGCCGCCTCGGCGGCTTCGAGCATCTCGCGTCCCTCTGCCGCGTTCCGCGCAAAAGGCTTTTCGCAGACGACATGCTTCCCGGCA
Source organism: Deltaproteobacteria bacterium UBA4427 (assembly GCA_002390675.1). Lineage (GTDB taxonomy): Bacteria > Myxococcota_A > UBA9160 > UBA9160 > UBA4427 > UBA4427. Next base: position 3,995 of record DGPZ01000106.1, on the reverse strand, counting down.
GCAATCGCTTTGAGCACGATCTCCTTGTGCGTATGCGGCGGAGTTGAAACCGCGACCGCATCGACACCGGGAATCGCGAGCGCCGCTTCGAGGGAGTTGAGCCCCTGCGGCACCCCCATGAGTTCGGCCCGCTTCTGGGCTTTCTCAGCATCTCTGCCGACAAGCGCTTTCACTTCGAAGCCGGCTTTTCGCAGGGCTCGAAGATGGGTCAGGACACCAAATCCAGTGCCAACAACGACGGCTCCCAGGGGTTCACTCATAACATGCGTATCCTTCGGCTCGACATGCGGAACGCAGGCCGGGCCGAGACGCTAGCCGGAAATCGGTGTGCCGGGAGGGAGTTTGACGGCTCGAGCGCCCAAGGTCATGAAGCCTTGCGACGCGACGCGAGAGCGCCCAACCCAAGTCCGAGAAGAACGGCGGTCGTCGGTTCGGGAACCGGATTTGAAATGCCTCCCTCGATCACGATCGCATGCCCCGCCTCCAAACGAATATTCAGAAACCTGACCATCGTCACATCGAGATAGATGTCCCCGGTGCTTTCGAGACGAATCACATCCGACACGGAGTTCGGCGGCGAGACTGACGTGACAGCATCCACGAGGCGAATTTCATCACCCTCCAAACGGATGAGGCCTTCGGCGCTGTGTGCAGTCGGGTCGAGCCCCGTCAGATCAATGATCTCTATGCACGCGCAAATGATGACATCGCCGCCGGTGATCGGAGGCCCGATGGGAATTCGAATCGGATCGGAGTTGAGCCCAACTTCACTTGCGTAGAGTTCGATCGCTCCGCCTCCGCTTCCCTCCAGATGGCCGAGCACATAGATATTCCCCGGCGTGAAGACATCCAGGGAGTAGTCGTTCGAAGCTGACTGAAACTTGATCCCGAGATCGAACACAAAGGGCTGATCAAGCGGATAGGTGACGGCTGGCAGGCCCGAGCAGTCCCCGTCGCACAGAACGTCATAGGCACCGATCGGAATAGGGCTCGGACCTTGTGACGTAAGCGCCGAGGCTTGACTCGCGACCGTCATCCCCATCACTACAAAGAGCGCCGAAAAGAACGCCGAAAAGAACGCCAAAGTAATTCGAGTCCGGGAACCAATAGAATCCGGCGCGGGCCGCGTCATGAATAAACCACCTCCAGTTGAGGTGAAGTGGGATCGGCAGGCGGAAAATGTCCGGAATCGAGCGAGCAAGCGGACAGAATCTTCAGCCCGGCCCCAGCTAGCTCCTGAGAGCCGTTGTCTTCGCGCTCAGCCGATACCAAATCGCTCAGGACGGGCCGGCCCGCCTCGGACGTGCCAATCGCGTTACTCTTGGGATGTCTTAATCAGGCCCCAATCGCGCAGAGGAGAACCGACAGCCATGGCCAGCGCCATCGACCGCTCACCGCTCACTCCTAACCTCGAAGTCACTCAGCTCTCCGGCTCCCTCGGAGCAGAGATCCGAGGCATCACGCTGACCGAGGTGGGTCCCGACGAAGCCGCCACAATCCTCGACTTGCTCCACGAGCATCTCGTCATCTTCTTTCCGGACCAAGCCCTCACCCCGGACGAGCACATCACCTTCGGTGGAAACTTCGGACGGCTCGAAGGACATCCGAATCTCGCCCTCGACTCTGAGCGGCCAGAGTTTTTTGAACTCAAAGCCGTTGGCGGCGCAGGCGCCGTCGCCGATGAATGGCATAGTGACCTAACATGTGAAGCCGAGCCCTCGATCTACGCGATCCTTCACATGAAAAAATGCCCAGAATTCGGCGGCGACACGCTTTGGGCGAATATGTACCGCGCCTACGACTCTCTTTCGCAGCCTCTCAAAGACCTCTGCGAGGGACTCAGCGCGCTGCACGACGCAGGCCCGCACCACGCTCCCGATCGAAAGGCCATCCACCCGGTCGTCCGCACGCATCCCGTCACGGGCCGAAAGTCGCTCTTCGTGAATCACCACTTCACCCGACGTATCGTCGAGATGAGCCATGACGAGAGCGAAGCATTCCTCGCCTATCTCACCCGCCATGCAACAAAAGATCGTTTCACCGTTCGATACCACTGGACAGCAGGCACGATCGCCATGTGGGACAATCGTTGTACCCAGCACCACGTCCTCAACGACTTCGAAGGCGAGCGCATCATCCAGCGAGTCACCGTCATGGGCGACAAGGTCGAGGCCGCCGCAAAAAGCCGCTATGCGCCCTTCGACGAAAAGTACAGCGCCGCCACCTGGCGAGACGAACCCCTTCGCAAATTCCTGAGGGACCGGTAAACACGATTGGTTGAGCATGGCGCGATCCACGCAAGTGGCCCGGACACCGACTATTTGATCATAGGTGCAGGGGCCATGGGGATGGCTTTTGCGGACGAGATCCTGCGCGGATCAAAGGACGCCCAAGTCCTCATGGTCGATCGCCGCGCGAAACCAGGCGGGCATTGGAACGACGCCTACCCCTTCGTCTCCTTGCACCAGCCCGCCCTCTTTTATGGCGTGAATTCACGCGAGCTCGGAGCTGGGGGCGAAGACCTCGTCTCTCGCGCCCAGATCCTCGCCTACTACGAACTCGCCCTAAAAGACTTTGAGGCGACAGGACGATTCGTGTTCTTGCCGCAACACGACTACCTCCCAGGCGGCGTTCTCCGTTCGCTGATCTCCGGCCGTCCCGATCGCAAAGTCGCCCCTCGAAAGACTGTCGACGCGACCTACATGGATGTCCGCGTCCCCGCGAATACAGCGCCTAAGTACGCGCATTCGGAGCGAGCGCAGCTCATCCCGATCAACGGACTCGCTTCGCTTGACCGACCCTATTCACGCTACGTCGTATTAGGTGCCGGGAAGACGGGAATCGATGCGGTTCTCTACTTGCTCGAACAACACGTCGCGCCCGAAACAATCAGCTGGGTGATGCCTAACGACGCCTGGTTCCTAAACCGTGCCAACATCCAGCCTCCGAATATCGCCGCCGAATTCATCGACCAGATGCGGCTCATGCACGAAGTGGGCAGCCTGGACTTGGTATTGGATGAGCTCGAAAGGCTCGGCCGCCTCCTAAGACTCGACCCCGAAGTTCGTCCCACGAAATATCGCTGCGCCACGGTGACCGACGAGGAGCTTGCCGCCCTCCGGCAGGTCAAGGACGTCATCCGTCTCGGCCGAGTCTCGCGCATAGACGATGCCACGCTTCAGCTCGCTAGCGGTGAACGCATCTTCCCAGAAGCTCCAGAGGATATTCTCTACGTAGACTGCACAGCCGATGGCCTCGCTCCGCGACCCGAGGTCCCGATCTTCGCCGGCGACCGGATCACGCTGCAGGCGATTTCGATGTGTCAGCAGGTGATGAGTGCGGCTGCGATCGGGGCACTCGAGCTGCGCATGGACAGCGATGCAGAGAAGAACGCGATCCTCGCGCCCGTGGCGCATCCGGCGGTCCCTGCCGATTATCTGCCCGCGTTCGCCCGCACTATGGAAAACCAGAAACGACTCGGGGGCAAAATGTTTTGTTGGACGTTCACGAGCCGACTTTCCGGCGCGAAGCACATGCCGTTCTTCCATTTCGTCCGTTTCATGCTCGCGACCCTTCGCTGGCCGGCGCTCGATGATGAACGGGTCGCGGCTCTGCTGGGCGATCACTAAGCGGTTCCGCGCCGCTCCCGAGCAGGTTGCTGCTTTCACGACTGGCGCCCCGAGCAGGACTCGAACCTGCGACCCGCTGCTTAGAAGGCAGCCGCTCTATCCAACTGAGCTATCGGAGCGCGAAACAGAAAGTACAACAAATCCAACACGTTGGAGATTTCAGGAACACTCAAACCCCCTCAATGCATTCGGGCGTCACGGTCCTAGTGGCTAAATTGTGGCTAGACCGAAGCGCGTCCCCGATTGGAAACGATACACATCAAGTAGCCCCACGTCAGCGACCTGAACGAAGTGGGCTAGGCGCGCCGGAGTGCGAGACCGGCGAGAACGAGACCCCGCCGGAGAGCACTTCGTCCACTCTCCGTC
>DGPZ01000021.1:10184-45702 GCA_002390675.1 Deltaproteobacteria bacterium UBA4427 | reverse complement strand
GGTCATGCAAGTCCGGCGCGATCGCGCGAACTAACTACGACCGGCCGCGGACCGAAACGCCTCGACTAGCGGCGAGAGCATATCCTGAACAGCCGCCTCTTCGTTAGGAAGATTGAGTGTCGCGCGAAAATCAGTGATCCCCGCTTCGGCCATCGCTGCGACAGGTGCCATCGTCGCGGCCGCGTCAATCTTTCCGCCGTCCTCGACGACCTGAAGATACGAGCCTGCCTGGAAGCCCTTCATATCTCGGCCGCCCTTTTCCATCTCTTCGGCGATCTTGACGAGACTTCCGATCGGGTCCATTGCGTCCGGCCCCCAAGGAATCCAACCACTCCCGAAGCGCACGATCCGTCGCAGGACGTTCTTGTTGAGCGTGCCGCTGATCCAGAGCGGAATTCCTCCAGACGCGAGGGGCTTCGGGTTCAAGTGAATCTTCTCGAAGCTATATTTGGGGCTCGAATAGGCTGCGGCTTCGACGGTCCAAAGCGTCTGACAAATCTCAAGCGTCTGATCGAGAAGCTGCCCTCGACCCTTATATGAGACGCCATTCGCTTCGTACTCTTCTCGCTGCCAGCCGACGCCGACCCCGATATCAAGACGTCCTTCGGAGAGCACATCAATCGTAGACAACTGCTTCGCCAGCGTCGCAGGTCGCCGCAATCCGGCGAGCAAAATCCCCGTCATGAAGCGCGTGTGTGTCGTCGTTGCAGCCCACATAGAAATCACGGTGAGCGGATCGAGCCAATGGCCTTCGGGCCCCGTCGGCTGAACTCCGCCTTCGGTTCCCCCGGCGCTCGGGTCACCATATTTATCGAGGTTCTCACCCAGGATCACATGATCGGACACGACCAGTCGATCAATACCTGCTTTGTCTGCGCCAACACCTTGTGCGAGCAAAGGTCGCCAACCACCGACCCCCGGGTCCTTCGCGGCGAAATTCATCGGCTGAAGTGAGAGTGCTGGGGTGACATCTGCGAGGGTGTGCGCCTTAACTGTGGACATGGACTCGTTTTCTCCGAAAGGGACTCTCGAGCGAGAGGCCAACTAATTATGCGATCTCGTTTGGACTGACCCGAGACGCAGATGTGACTTACCTGCCGGACGCTAGACCATTCGAACCGCGTCGTGCACCCGAGTTGGACAGCCGTGCAAGCATTCAGCCGCTGGTCTTTAGATCCTTAAATGGCTTATCGCGATCGAAACGGGGCTCCTTAGGCAAACGTAGTGCGCGTTCGCCTAGACCGTTCCTGTGCACCTCAAGGGTGCCACCTCCGACCGCCATCGAACCTCTCGCAAGAACCTGGTCTTGCCAGACACCCATGCCCGGCGCGTCCGCGCCAGTCAGCATTCCCGCTGCCCCCTGCAACCAGGTTGCTGTAACGGCACGTTCATGACCCCATTCTGAGGTCAAAATTTTCAAAACGGATCCGTCAACGTCAGGCGCGCGCCCATCAAGAAGCGACGCCTTGATGCGGTCCTGTAATTGCTTTAGCACACGTTCGCGTGCATAGGCTTCGCCGAGTCGCTGACGCACCACGCCCTCTTCGAGTCGTCCCGTTTCCCGCGCGGAATCGATCATTGCCGTCGCAGTAGTCAGACTGTTGACGGTCATTCCGATGAACGCGCCTTCATTCATCAGCGTGAACGTCGTGACTGGCCAACCGCAGTCGATCCCGTTCACCACGTGATCAAGCGGCGTCCTCACATCGGTCAAGAAGACTTCGTTAAAGTGCCTATCCCCGCGCATCGTCACAAGCGGTCGCACCTCAACCCCAGGCTGATTCATGTCGATCAAAGCAAAACTAATGCCGTCGTGCTTCGGAACATCCGGATTCGTGCGCAACACGATAAATCCCTTGTCCGCGAAATTCGCGCTGGTCGTCCAAACCTTTTGACCATTGATCACGAGTTCGTCGCCCTCGACATGGCCTCGCGTTCGCACTGCTGCCAGATCCGAGCCCGCCTCGGGTTCACTGAAGAGCTGGCACCAAACTTCGTCTCCGCGCAGCATCGCCGGCAGATACTTCTTTTGGTCCTCACTGCCGTAGCGCATAAGCGCTGGGCCAATCATGCCGAGAGATGCCGCAATAAATCCAATCGGCACATCGAAATTCGATTGTTCCTCGTTGAAAATCATTTGTTGGATAGGCGTTCCTCCACGCCCTCCGTACGCTTCAGGCCAGGTAATCGCAGCCCAGCCCCCTTCATACTTGGTGCGCTGCCAAACCTTCATCGCTTCCCATGCCCGCGCTTCGGCCTCAGGGGAATGATCAAGGGGGGCTGCTAGCTGCTCGCTTCTGAGTTCCGCATTGGCTTCGAGCCAGCTTCGAACTTCCTGCCGAAAAGCAGCTTCTTCGGGCGTATCTTCGCGTCTCATTATTGCGCCGCTCCCTCGAGGCGGCGACTCGCAACCAGCCTCGCCAAACGTTCCTGATGCATCGTCTCGTCGCCTAACATTACCGCAGAAGCCAATGCCCGGCGGTAGTAAAGGTGTGCGTCGTATTCCCAGGTATATCCGACGCCTCCCTGGATCTGCCCGCTCTCCGTCGCCATTCGTAAACCAGCGGGACCCACATGCGACTTCGCCACAGAAGCCAATAAAGATCGCTCCGGGTCACCTTCCGCAGATGCCATCACCGCCGCATCCGCAGCAGTTCTCGACCCCTCGAAATCGATCAGGAGATCCGCACATTTATGTTTGATGGCTTGAAAAGATCCGATCGGACGAGAGAACTGATGTCGCTCTGCTGCGTAGTCGACCGCGGTCTCGAGCACCTTCTGCATGCCTCCGACCATTTCCGCCGTGAGTAGCGCCGTAGCTTCATCTAGCCCAATACGAATTCCAGGAGCCGCCTCGCCCTGATGCCCGACGCGCTTCGCGAGGGCACCATCGAGACGAAGCGTCGCCAGAGGCTGAGTTAGGTCAAAGCTCTCTTTCGCATCAATCGCAACGCCTTCGGCATTGGCCTCAACCGAAAAGAGTCCCATCCCTTCGTCGCAGTGGCTGCCAGGCTCTCGGGCGATCACAAAGAATCGCCGCGCCGCATGGGCGCCCACCACAAACTGCTTCTCGCCCGTCAACCGAATTTCAGCGCCCTGCTCGGCAATCTCCATTCGAACAGCCGCTGGATCCCAGTCGCCATGCGCCTCAACCCATGCGAGGGTGGCCGCCTCGCCTTCCGCAATCGACCGCAGAAACGCATCGGCATCTTCTCCACCGACTGCGGCGACAACACGCCCAGCCAGCGCGGCCGAAGCAAAAAGCGGAATCGGCGCCAGTGAACGGCCTACTTCACCGAGCGCGATGCTCAACTCCTTCAGGCCGAACCCCTGGCCCCCCAAATCCTCGGAAATCGCGATGCCCGCAAGGCCAAGCTCCTCAGAGGCCACTTTCCAAAGATCGGGCGCGAACCCCGTCGAGTCGCCTTCCATCACGCGACGAACTTCCGTAATCGGAGAAGACTCTTCGAAAAAGCGGCGCAAGGTGTCTCTGAATTCAAGGCGCTCTTCGCTTAAGTTGAATTCTTGAATTTCCAGCGGCATAACTACTCGGCTCCAGCTTGCGTGTAAAACTGTTGGCACCAGCGTCTAAAATCAGCGATCGGACCATCGCTGTCACATAATATAGGACGCGTCAGATAGGACTTATTTTCCCAAATTGGAACGTCCTCGTTCATCTGTTTAACGATGTCTCGGATGATTGCTCCGGCAACACCGCCCACGGGATCCTTCCCTTCCACTCTTGGTTGGATGAACGCATAACGCACATGGACATGCTCGGCATCGACCGGAGTAGTGACAGCCAGCTCAAGGGTTTCACAGATTCCTGTAAAGCGAGTGGTCGCGAAGCCCATACCGGCTTGGTGCGAATCGATGCCGCCATTCACGTCGCCACGCGGCGTCTTCATTTCGATCGGGGAAAAAGCGTGTCGGTAGGCCCCGTCTTCGTCGGCTTCCGTGACTGGAACATTCTGAGTGCCATGCACGAAGCGAAAATGCGCGGAGTCGACCCCGTTCTCACCAAGTTCCTGCCCGTGAGCACGAACCGTCCACTCGTAGCGATCGGGCGTCGACCAATCAGCGCTCGAAGCCTCTGGGACTTCCGGAATTTCGTACCAAGGGTCTCGCCCTTCAAGATCGTGCCAAGCGAAGATGAAGCCATTGCGCTCGACCGTCGCGTAGATATCTGCACTCGCCCCTTGCGGGATGCGTTTTGCGTACGGAATTTCCCGGCAACCGCCGTCGGTGCCAAAACGCCATCCATGAAAGGGACACCGCAGCCCTTCTCCCTCGACACGCCCTCCGTGACCAAAGTGAGCACCCAGATGCGGACAGTAGGCGCCGAAGACGGCCGGCTCGCCCGACTCCGTACGGAACACGACAAGTTCCTCCCCGAAATAGCGAACGGCTTTCACCTCGCCTGCCGCGAGCTCATCAGAAACCGCAACCGCATACCAACCGTTCGGAACCGGAAGCGACGCAGCCGGCCTCAAGTTCTCGTGCGCCGCCATCGTCCTAAAGATCCAAGTCGAGAAGCTTGATCGCATTTTCTCGCGCGATCTTATTCACGTGATCCTGGGGCAGATGTCCGAAGAGATCCTTCGCAACCTGCAGCGTGTTCGGGAATGTTCCATCCTGATGGGGATAGTCAGTTTCGAACATCACCTGATCGAGACCGACGCGTTCGATCAAATCCATCCCGACCGAGTCCTTGAAGAAGCAGCTGTAGATGCTCTGTCGGTAGTACTCCGAAGGCGGCTTAGGCAATCGGTATTCACCCTGCGCCCATTGGTGTGTTTCCCAGGTGTCATCCGCTCGTTCAACGAAGTACGGGATCCATCCGATCTGACACTCTGCGTAGAGCAACTTTAACTTGGGGAACTTGTCGAGCTTCGCCGAGAATATCCAATCAAGAAGCGATGCAACCGAGTTCAGCGCGATCAGGTTCGAAGACATGATCGTCGGCGCGTCGGTGCCGGTATTCACGGTCTTCGTGCCGGAGCCAATGTGCATGCAAATCACAGTGCCCGTTTCTTCGCATGCGCGGATGAAGGGGTCCCAGTAATCCGTATGAATCGACGGCAGGCCTAGCCATGAGGGCAGCTCGGAGAATGCGACTGCCTTAACACCGCGCGCCGCGTTGCGACGAATTTCTGCAGCTGCCAGCTCCACGTCCCAAAGCGGAACAATGCAGAGCGGGATCAGGCGGCCGCCAGAATCACCGCACCATTCATCGACCATCCAGTCGTTATACGCTTCGACGCAGAGCTTCGAGAGTTCCATGTCTTTGCGCTCCCCGAAGAGCTGGCCGCAAAATCGCGGATAGTTAGGAAAGCAGAGCGACGCCTCGACGTGGTTTCTATCCATATCCGCGAGCCTGGCCTTAGGCTGCCAACAGCCCGGCGCAATATCATCGAAGGTCACGCCGATCGGCTTTACTTCTTTAGGCGGAAGCCCTGGACACGCGATCATCAGTCGCAACTGATAAATGTGGTCCTCATAGTGCCACCACGCCGCCATATCGTCGCTATCGCCAGGCGCCTCAACCCAGACACCTTCCTTCAAGGTCGGTTCGCCCCGAGGCAAGATTTTAATCCGGGGCCCCTTGTCCTTGTACTTCGCGGGTAACCGTGACTCCCACAGATGAGGCGGTTCGACGACGTGATCGTCGACGCTGATGATCTTCGGAATCGTACTCTGGGGCGTGCTCATAAAATCCTCTTCCTGATAGCTCGTATAGCTCGGCGACGATTGCCGCCAGCCGCAGACCTGCGAAAGTACCTCAACCGACGGCCCGACATAGGGCCCTCGTTCGACTCCATGAGCGAACGTCGCATGCCGCCCCACCACACCTGACCCATCTTGCCGTACTTTTAACCGTACGAAGGAAGAGAGACCCGCTGATGAGCATTCGCTACACGATCGAAAATCACGTCGCCGAAGTGGTGATGCACCACCCGCCTGTGAACTCTATCACCGTCGCTGACACGTGGAAGATCCGGGACACCTTTCGTGAACTCGAGGAAAATAAAGATGTACGGGTCATCATCCTCACCGCCGAAGGCAAAGGCTTCAACGCCGGCATCGACATCAAGGAAATGCAGAGCGTCGAAGGCTTTGAGCATCTGCTCAGCTCCGGTGAGGCCTGCTACGAGACCTTCAACCAGATTTATCACACGAGCGTGCCTGTCATCGCTGCCGTCAACGACTTCTGCATGGGGCTCGGGATCGGACTCGTCGCCAGCTGCGACATGATCCTCGCCTCCAGTAAGGCGCGCTTCGGCTTGCCCGAAGTCGACAACGGCGCGCTCGGCTGCGCGTCCCATCTCGCAAAACTCGTCGCGCCCATGAAACTCCGCGAAATGTCGCTGACCTGCAAGCCCGCAACCGCCGCTGAGCTCCACGCCTGGGGCACCGTCGCCTACGTAACGGAACCCGAGGATCTGATGCCCAAGGCCCGCGAAATCGCCAACCTAATCATCCAGAAGCCCGCTGCCGCGGTCCGTTTCGCGAAAGCCGCTCTCAATCATCTTGACGTCCACGAGATGCACACGAACTACCGAATGGAGCAAGGCTACACCTATCAGTTGAACATCATGGGCGACGGAGACAAGCAGCGCGACGCGTTCGTTCGCGGCGATCGCGTGGTGACTCGATGACCGCGCCTGGAAGGCTCTCAGGCAAGGTCGCTCTCGTCACTGGAGCAGCACGTGGAATCGGTGCTGCGACTGCGAGACGCTTCATCGAAGAAGGCGCGAAGGTCGTACTCGGCGATCGTCGAACGGACGAAGGCGAGGCGCTCGCCAATGAGCTTAATGCTCTCCGCTCGGGCGCCGCTCGCTTCGTCGAGCTGGATATCAGCAGCCGAGAGGCATGGTCCGCTGCCGTCGCAGACTCAACCAAGGCCTTCGGCGGCCTCGACATCCTCGTGAACAATGCGGGCATGATCCGAGTGAAGCCCCTCGAAGAGACGGATCTCGAAATGTTCCAGAAGGTCCTGAATACAAATCTCGTGGGCCCCTTTCTCGGAATCAAAGCGGTCATGCAGGGAATGACAGAACGAGGCGGTGGCTCGATCATCAATTTTTCGTCGGTCCAGGGCCTCGAAGGCCGCGAAAATATGTCCGCCTACGCCTCTTCGAAATTCGGCGTCCGTGGCTTAACAAAAACCGCTGCCATCGAATTGGGTCCAAAAGGTATTCGAGTCAACGTCGTCGTTCCTGGCCCCACAAAAACCAAGATGACCGAACGCAAGGGCTGGACCGATGACCAGTACAACGAAGCGTATGGCGGCTACCCGCTCGGGCGAATGGCGGAAGCGTTCGAGGTTGCCGAAGTCGTCCTCTTTTTGGCGAGTGACGAGTCGTCGTTCTGCACGGGCGCAGACTACGTGGTCGACGGTGGCGTGCTCGTAGGAAAGCCCCGAACCTAATAAATGCTCACACCTCCGTCTGCGCGAAGGCGCGGCCGGCAACGATTTTCTAGGCGCGGCTCAATCGAAAGACTCGAATTTTGCGATCCGTACGTTTCTCGTACACAAAGATCATCGGAATCTCCAACCGCATTTTGTCCCAGACTTCGGCTTTCTCCGGCCCCGTCAGTACACGTGCCTGAGCGCGATAGGACTCGCCGAGTGTCTGCACCTCGCACTCCGGATTCGCTTCGAGGTTGTAGCGCCACCCCGGATGCTTCTCCTGGCCCATCGCACTCGCAACGATCAAGATATCCCCCTCGTGATGAACGCAAGCCAGGTGCACAGCGCGCGGCTTCCCCGACTTTCGGCCAGTCATGGTAATCGTCACCATCGACTCGGAGCCCGTGCCCATCGAGTGGAAGCGGCCGTTCGTTCGACGATAGAGCCATGGGTCTATCCGTGCAGAGAAGGTTCGAATCACCCACGTGGTGACTGGATTCGTCACCAACCGAACCAAAAAGCTGTTCGCAGGATCCTCTCCCGCTTCTTTTCCCGAACCCGGATCTTCTAGCATTGCCATCGTGAGCCCCCCTCAGTTTCTCGGTTATAGCGACTTTTGGACACGCTGATCAGACGTGCTTTGTGGGGGCCACTAGAGCACGAATCGTGCACTACACTGCGAGTCCTCTTACTTCACCTTAAAATTTGTGGAACCCGAGACCCGAACATGAGCTCCGGCAAAACCCGATACGATTTTAATGATCAAACCGCTGTCGTTACCGGCGGCTCTCGCGGCATAGGTCGCCAAATCTGCGAAGCCTTCGCCGAAGCCGGAGCGCGCGTCTTCACCTGCAGTCGCAGGCTTCCCGAAGAGCCGTATCGGTCGGATCAAATCACCTGTGAGAGCGTTGACGTTCGTGACCCGGAGGCAACCGCTGCGTGGCTCGAACGCTGTGCAGAGCACGCTGGCGGAATCGATATTCTCGTGAATAACGCTGGGGGCGCGCCTTCCGTCGACAGCGCTACCGCACCACCCAAACTCACGAACAAGATCCTCGAACTCAATTTGAATGCCCCGCTCGTGCTTTCGACGCAAGTCCACCAGCATATGAAGAACCTCCCTCACGGCGGTTCAATCGTGAATATCGTAAGTATCTCGTCTCATCGTCCCACGCCGACCGGCGCCGCCTACGGAGCGGCCAAAGCGGGCCTTATGAATGCGACCACTTCACTCGCGGTCGAATGGGGCCCGCAGGTTCGCGTCAACTGCATCGTTTCCGGCCTCGTGGAGACGGAACTCACGGGAGACCATTTCGGCGATGGCGAGTCGAAGCGAAAGATCACTAACGCGATTCCAGCTGGCCGCTTCGCACGATCTGAGGAAATCGCCCACGCCGTCCTATTCCTCGCCGCCCGAGATTCGAGCTATGTCTCAGGCGCCGCTCTTGAGGTTTATGGCGGGGGCGAATGGCCGCCGACAGTGCCTAAACCAGAGGCGCCTACGGCGGAATAGACGGGGCTGGAACAGGCTGGGTCGGAATAGCAGAGCAGATAGAACGGACGAGCCCTTTCGCTCTGGAATGAATCGCACCGGAGAATTCAGATGACACGAAGCGCAGTCGATCAACCCTTCGCCCTCGAAGGAAGCGTCGCGCTGATCACCGGCGGAACTCGCGGCATAGGCGCCGCGGTCGCGGAAGAATTCGCGGAAGCCGGAGCGGAAGTCATCATCACTGGGAGACGTCATTCTGAAGCCCTTGCCGTCGCCGAGCGGCTCGCGGAAAAAGGCGCCCGTGCCCACGCTGTCGCCTACGAAGCTTCCGAACCCGAAGCCGGCCGACGACTGATCGAAGCCGTAGCCGGCGCGACTTCTAAGCTCGACATCCTTGTGAATAACGCCGCCATTCTTCGGCCGCATTCCGTTGGGAAGCTGACCGAAGCCGAGTTCGACGAAGTATTTGGCGTCAACACTCGAGCTGCGGTCTTTCTCTGCCAGGCCGCACACCCCTTGCTCATCCGGAGCGAAGTCCCGGCCATCGTGAACGTCACTGCCGCCTGCGCCCATCAGCCCATGCGCGGTCTCGGCGCCTACTGCGCTTCGAAAGCCGCGATGCGGAACTTCACTTCGACGCTCGCCCAGGAATGGGCCAAAGATGGAATCCGAGTCAACGCACTTACGCCCGGCTCAGTCGCCACGGACATGATTCTGCCAACGGATCCGGAGAAACGTGCGAGCTTCGAGGAGGACATGGCGGAGCAGAACCTCATGAAGCGGCTCGCAGAGCCTCGCGAAATTGCACGGGCAATTCGGTTCCTTGCCAGCCCGGCAGCCTCGTACATGACTGGGCAGACACTCGTCGTTGACGGTGGGTTGCTCGCATGAGCGAGGCCTTCGTGCCAACCCCGGCGCCTCCCTACCCGAGCGGCCATTCGCTGCTTGAGGGTCGCTCGGTCCTCGTCACCGCGTCGGCGGGCACGGGCATAGGTTTTGCTGCGGCGAAGCGCTGTGCCGAGGAAGGCGCTCGCGTGATGCTTTCCGACGTACATGCGGGCCGCCTAACGAATTTTGCTGATGACCTCGAAGATAAAATTGGCAGGGCCGTTGCGAGGCAAACTTGTGATGTCCGCTCTAACCAAGAAGTTGCTGCTCTAATTCAGAAGGCCGAGGAGACCTTCGACGGACTCGATGTCCTCGTGAATAACGCAGGACTAGGGATGACCAAATCTATCGTCGAGACCTCAAACGAAGAGTGGCTGAATCTGATGGACATCAACTTGAGCGGCCCCTTCCGCACGACGCGCGCTGCCCTGCCTGGCATGATCAAGCGAGGCCGCGGAAGCATCATCAACATCTCGAGCATCTGCGCCTGGCGAGCCGAGGCAGGACAATCCGCCTATGGTGCCTCAAAAGCGGGCGTCTTGGCCTTCACCAGATGTACAGCCAGCGAAGCGGCTCCGTACGGCATCCGTGTAAACGCGGTCGTCCCGAGCCTCGCGATTCATCCCCACCTTAAGAAAGTATCGAGCCCGGAATTCCTTGAGAAGATGATTCGCGAGAATGAAATTCTCGGCCGTGCTGCCGAGACTTGGGAAATCGGAAATGCGATCGTATTCCTAGCCTCGGACTATGCCAGCTATCTCACCGGCGAAGCCCTATCCGTCAGCTGCCGGCATGCCTAACGTGCTTATCCGGCGTCATGTAAACGTACAGTCACCACCGCGCAAAACTTTTCCCCATGAACTTTTCCCCATGAACAAGGCACGCCATGACCGGTCCGAATCACGACACAGCAGACGCATCTAAAGTCGTCCATGCGCAGGTGCCTCTCAGCCAAGATGCGCGGCGACTCCTTGATTCGCCCAACTTCGCCTCGGTTGCGACCCTCATGCCCGACGGCGCACCGAAAGTTGAACCTGTCTGGGTAGGACGGGAAGGCGATCACATCCTGATCGCCACTGACAGCCGCGGCCTTAAAGGAAAGAATCTCGCCCTCGACGGTCGCGTCGCGCTCTCGGTGACCGACTATCGCAACCCCTACGAGCAAGTCCTCGTTCGTGGGCGAGTCATCGAAACCCGTGACGACAATGACCTAGTCGTGCTCGACGCGCTTTCCGAGCAGTATCTGGGCAAGCCCTTCCCACGACGAAAATGGTCCAGCCGCGTCGTTTACGTCGTCGCGGCGACGGTCGCGCGCTACTACAAGTCCCCGCTCGAGCACACGCCGAGCTAGCGAACCCCTTCGGAGATTCCGCCATGGCCTCAAACCCGCCCTTCCCCTCTACACCCCTTCTTGCCGGCCGCGTTGCCGTCGTCACTGGCGGCTCCCGCGGGATCGGCGCCGGAATTGCAACAGCACTGGTCGAGGCTGGCGCCCAGGTGGTGATCTCTGGCCGACGCACTGACGTCCTCGAAAAGACTGCCGGCGAAATCGGTGCAACGCCTGTGGTGGCGGATGCCGCCGATCTCGCGCAAGCCGGAGAACCGGTGCGACAGGCGATTGAACGATTCGGCGGGGTCGACATCCTCGTGAACAACGTCGGCGGATCCGCAGGCGGAAACTCAGACATCTTCGCGGGAGAAGCTGGGGAGGACGACGGTTTCGAAGCCAACCTGCGGCTCAACTTAACAGCCGCTTATTGGCCCACGAAGGCTGCAGTTCATTCCATGAAAGCGCGTGGCTCGGGTCGTGTCATCAATATCGGCTCCGGCGCTTCCCGACACGCGGCGGCGAGTCCCGCCTACACCGCCGCAAAGCACGGGCTGACGGGACTGACCAAACAACTGGCACTAGACTTGGCGAGGCATGGCATAACCGTCAATTGCGTCTGCCCCGGCTGGACTCAAACAGATCTTGTTGACTTCGATACCCTTGGCAAATACCAAGGCGTATCCGCCGAAGAAGCAAGAACCAGCGCCGAATCCGAGAGCGCTCAGCGCCGGATCCTAGAACCAACGGAGCTGGGCCCGATGTGCGTGCTCCTCGCCTCCGCCGGCGGTGGCCCCATTACCGGGCAAGTCATCGGCGTCGATGGCGGGTATCGCCTTTAAATAATTCGTTCGTCCCCCAACCGCCCTTGGCTATCTCGGTCGTCGCGTGCCACGCGCTAGGCGACCAGCCCACCCTAATCTCAGGAGACCACTCATATGGAAATTCAGATCCTCGACGCAGGAACGCTCAACGGGTTTGACGTGGAAGTCGATGTGCTTGTCGTTGGCCTCGGCGCAGCGGGGGCTGCGAGCGCTCTGGGAGCCCGCGAAGTAGGCGCGGAAACCTTAGTGGTAGAGCGAGCTGGTGGCGGGGGCGGAACCTCAGCCATGTCCGGAGGCGTAATCTACCTAGGCGGGGGCACTGCCCTTCAAAAGGCCTGCGGCTTCGATGACTCGCCAGAGGAAATGCTGAAATATCTGCGGGCTTCGGTGGGAGCTGGGCGAGACGAAGCCAAGCTCGAACTCTACTGCGAGGGCAGCGTCGAACATTTCGACTGGCTGGTCGCCCAAGGGGTTCCGTACAAGGAGACCTACTACTACGGACAATCAGGAGAGCCGCCCACGGACGACGGCCTCGTCTGGTCGGGATCCGAGAACGTGGCTCCTTTCCGGGAACTCGCGATCCCGGCACCTCGTGGACACGTGGCTGCAGTTCCCGGAGCCGCCGGACATAAGGTAATGAGCACATTATGCGAGGCGGTCGAAGCGTCGGGAGCGAAAACAAAATTCAATACGATCTGCACAGCGCTCTACCGTGAGCGAGACGGACGTATCACTGGTGCACGTGTCGAGACCTTCGGAGAGTCGCACACGATCAGCGCGCGTGGCGGCGTCATCATCACCACCGGCGGATTCATACTCAACGACGAGATGCTGGACGCTTATCGTCCCGAGGCTCGGAAATGTTCAATGCGCGTCGCGGCGGACGGCGATGATGGTTCGGGCATCCGACTCGGCATGGCCGCAGGCGCAGGCACGCGTCACCTCGACAAGGTCTCCGTCTCCCTGCCAGTGACGCAGCCCTGGGACTTAAAAGCGGGACTTCTTGTGAATGCGCAGGGCCAGCGTTTCATCAACGAAGATGCCTACTACGGACGCCTCGGAGACAACGCGCTGCTTCGCCAAGACGGACGATGCTGGCTGATCGTCGACGATACTTTCTACGTCAAACCGGACTACGGCTTTGAACTTGCCGCAGTCGGCGAGACACCGAAGGAACTCGAGGAGGAGCTTGGTCTGCCCGAGGGCACGCTGCAGTCCACCATCGAAGTCTTCAACCTCCACGCCAAACGCGGTGTGGACCCCCTTTTTGGAAAGCGCGAACCATTTCTCACACCGCTCACGACAGCTCCATTCGGAGCAATCGACTGCACGACGGAGAACGCACGCTACGCAGTGTTTACCCTCGGCGGCCTCGCAACAGACGTGGACGGGCGAATTCTCGATCCCGATGGACGGGTGTTGCCTGGTCTATACGGCGCCGGAAGGTCAACCTCCGGCCTTGCGATCGATGGCTATAGCAGCGGGCTCTCCCTTGGGGATGGCACGTTCTTTGGCCGCCGAGCTGGCAGAACCGCCGGAGCTCGTTGAAGCGATACACCTAGCCAACCGACGTCGAGCTCCGTGGCTGTCAATCTTACGATGGCAGATGCGGACTCGAACTAACATTAGACAATGAGTCAATGAAAAACTCGCTAGGCGGCGGGCTAACGCCCGGTAGTCGCACCGCCATTCGCCCGCCAGATTTGCCCCGTACAGAAACGTGACGCTTCTGAAGCGAGATAGAGCACGAGCCATGCCTGGTCTACAGACTCGCCGACGCGGCCGATGGGCGACATCGACTCCATGGATCCAATGAACTGATCGAAGTCTTCACTATTGATTGATCCATCAGGTTGCTTCAATCGACGCTTCGTGAAATTCGTGATCGTCGCCCCAGGCGCGAGGGCGTTCACTCGAATCCCGCGATCCCCCACCTCCTGGGCCAAGGTATGGGTCATCTGCGCCACGGCAGCCTTCGTTAGAGAGTAGAGACCGAAACCGGCGACCGGCAGATCGATTGCGCCGGAGGACACATTAATGATGCTCCCCCCACCCCTCGCAGCCATCAGCGGAATCGCTGCTTGGCAGCCATAAAGCGTCCCTCTGATATTCACCGACACGACCCGATCAAAATCTGAGTCGTTCAGTTCTTCTAGGGTGCCGTCGTGCGGCATGCCTGCCACGTTGCAGAGCACGTCGAGCCCGCCGAATTCGCTCTCGGCCAATCCGACGAGCGCATTCACTTCCTCGCGATTGGCAATATCCACGCCGCCCGCGACAGCTTCGGCCCCGGATTCTCGAAGACGCTTCGCTGTCGCTTCCGCTCCCTCCGCGTTCAAGTCACCCACGACCACACTCGCTCCTGCCTGAGCGAGCACCTCGGCTACCGATTCACCTATCCCCGAAGCGCCGCCAGTCACGACTGCAACTTTACCTTCGAGTCCGAAGACGCTGTTCAAATCCTGCATATCGATTCCTATTCCGCCACGACTCGAGGCTTCGGCGTGTACTTCTCGATCTCGGGAAGTACTTCCTTCCCGATCAACTCAATCGTCTTCATCACCGACTCGTGCGAGTGACCTCCGAACTGCACATAACAAATTAGTTCATCACATCCGAGATCCGCATAGTGACACATCTTCTCGAAACACTTTTCGGGATCTCCAACGATAATCATATCGCCGTCGCTAAAGGCTTCGATCGGAACATTCCCCTCCAAGAGAGGCTTCATCAAAGGAAATGCGGCGTCTCGCTCTTCCTGAGAAAAGTGCGGCAGCTCCCAATCCAGCGTGAACTGCGCCAGGTTCTGGTACCACCAAGCCACAGAATCCCAGATCCCGTTATCGACTGCTTGGTCCACCGTCTCGGCGCAGTGAACGAGGGTGTATGCGGCGACTTTGTTCGTGTGCGTACCCGTCAAAGGTTTCGCGCGCTTCTGCGCCTCCCGATAGACCTTAATCTGGCGCGCCATCTGCTCAAGCGGTTGCATGATCGAGAAGCTAAGCATGCCGAGTCCGTTCTCTCCGGCCACTTCAGCTGATCCTTCAGAAGTTGCTGCCATCCAGCACGGTGGATGTGGGTCCTGATACGGCTTCGGAGTCACGACTCGTTCAGGAAACTCAAAACGGTCCGACTTGTAGGAGAAGCGCTCCTCGCGCCACATGCCGCAAACGATCTCGATCGCCTCTTTCCAATCGTCACGTGACTTTTCACGATCAACATGAAATGCCGTCTGCTCCATTGGCGTCGATCGACCCGTGCCCCATTGGCAGCGCCCTCGCGAAAGGATGTCGACGGTCGCGACCTTCTCGGCGATCCGAGCCGGATGCGTGAAGCCGAAAGGCGTCAGAGTCACGCCAAAACCCATATTGATATTTTCGGTGACCTGACTCAGCGCCCCGAGCAATACCTCCGGCGCGGGACAATGCGACCGCCCTTCGCGAAAGTGATGCTCAACTGCCCAGATCGTTTCGAAGCCTAGAGAGTCCGCGAGCTTTATCTGTTCGATCGCTTCGTAGTACGCCTGTTGCTCTCGCTCACGCTGGCCATAGGGATGTTCCTTGCCCCAGGGCTTCGGAGCGTCTATTTCATAAAGTAGATCCAGCTTCAATTCCTGCTCCTCTCGTGCGAATGATTCTTCCGATGCGGTGTTTTGCTACGTCAGCGAATAAGGGAATCGAGTCGTCCAGCCTCCGTCGACGACTAACGCCTGTCCGGTCACTTTCCGTGCTAGATCCGACACCAAGAAGCTGATCGCACCGCCAATATCTTCGGGTTCCGCGATCGTACCTAACAAGTCCGCAGCGGGACGTGGCGTCGAACCCGCTGCCCATTCCGCTTCCATCCGTGGAGTGCGGACTGTTCCTGGGACGACCGCATTCACCCTAATGCCGTGGGGCCACCACTCTTCGGCTGCCGTTTTCACGAAACTCAGCACACCGGCCTTCGCGGCACCGTACGCACCATGCCTTGCCGCGCCGAACATTCCAGAAATTGAGGCGACCACACAAAGTACGCCTGGACGTTCGTTCGCTACCCAGTTGCGCGCTGCCGCTCGCCCCACGTACAGGTGGTGCCGAAGGTTGACATCGAAGTCTCGCTCCCAGGTTTCGTCGTCCACCGAGAGCAAAGGCGACCAAGAGGCGCCGCCTACTATGTTGACCACAATGTCGAGCTGGCTGGTCGCGCGCTCGGCTTCAGCGATCGCCTCGTTCGCCCCCTCAGGCTTCGTCACGTCAAAACTGAGACCTACGCTTTTCCGCCCAAGCGCCTCGATCTCAGCGGCAACCCCCTCCGCGCGATCTTGGTCGAGGTCAACCACCACGGGGTTAGCGCCAGCTTGCGCCAAGAGCAGAGCCGTTGCTCGCCCCATTCCCTGTCCGCCACCAACGACGAGCGCGCCTCGACCGCTCAGATCTAAAATTGACACCTAGGTCTCTCCATTATTGTCTATCGACAAGTCGTTATTCGCCGCCGCTAGGCCGCTGAAGACTCTTACTAGACCCCCTGCCCGGGGATGCGTTCTTCTGCGGCAGTAATGTTTACCGGAATCGCGCTCATCAAAGGAATCCCACTGTATCGGTCGCAATTACGCTCCACGCTGGATAGTCGACCCGTATTGCTCCCTATTTTTCGCACGTCCTTGTCGTCCGGACTTCCTGGTGCATCCCCAAACGCATGGGGCATCGAGATCACGCCCCGACGAATCCCCTCTTCCGGCTCTACTATGCCGAGAATCGAGGAATGACTAGAAGTGATCTCGATCATGTCGCCCTTCTCGAGCCCGTGATCCGTGAGGTCTTCGGGATTCATGAAAGCCGGGTTGTAGGACCATTTCCGGACTAGCTTCGGGATATCTCGACCGGCGGAATTATGCACGTCGGGCAGCCGTCGACTGACGAGCCGGAAGGCATAGTAAGAATCGCGGTCAATCGGCTCCAGCGCGACTTCTGCTAATTCGCCCATCATGGTCCGGTCCGCGAAATCCAGTCTACCCGTCGCGTCGGCATCAGCCGGCTCGACGAGTGCTTCGTAGGGGAAGATGGCTCCCTCCGAATATTTCTTAACCTCGGAGAGCGGAACCCGAGCGCCCTTTGTGAGGGCTTCGAAAAGTTCGTCGTTGGTCGGAGGGCAACTCATATCAAGCTCGGTCACTTCCGGCGCCTCTGAATCCGGTCCCCATTCGTAAGAAGCGGCGAGCGTGAGCGGAAGATTCATTCTCTGGGCCAAGCCATAGAAGAATTCCCATTCCTCGATCACATCCGAGCCTTCCGGTGGATCCACGATCGCCGGCGAGTACATCGCATAAGGCTCGGGATACCCCATCGCATACGGCGTGAGCGACTCCGTCGGCAGTGTCATCCCCGGCACTTCAAGCGAAAGCTTCGGAGCGATCACATAATCTGCGAGCTTCGCCGTCGCGGACATCTTGATATCTAGGCTTACGTTCAACTCGAGTTCGTTCATCGCCGCAAGCGTCTTATCCTGATCGGGCCAAGCCGCCATCGGATTCCCACCGAGGCTGAAGAGTGCCTTTACCTGCCCTTCCCCAGGCATCAAGATTTCGTCTGCGAGCCCGGCCGTCGGCATTCCGGCAACCGTATTCGTCAGGCCACGCACGCGCAGGTGCTCACCAAAGCCCCAGGCTGGGTACGGATCGAAGGCTTGCGCCTTCGACGGGCTCGGCGCCATCAACACTCCTGGGTTAGGCAGAGCCTCACCCTCCCGTCTCCAATGTCCCGTGAGCGTGTTTAGCACGAGGCCAAGATATTCAGTGAGGTTCCCGCGCGGGGCCATATTAGGCCCAGTCCCTACATTCACCCCGCCATTGGATAGAGAGGCAAATAACCGCGCGGCACGCGCCACATCTTCACCCGGAACGCCCGCTCGGCGTTCAACGTAGTCGAGGGTAAAAGGCTCAACAGCACTTCTAAGTTCGGTCAGGCCTTGAGTATGAGCATCAACGAAGGATTCGTCGGTAAGGCCCTCTGCTAGAATCAAACGAATCATGCCCGCCAGGATCGTAGGATCCTCCCCCGGCTTCGGTTGCAAAAAGACCGCTGCATCGCGAGCTGCCTCGCTCTCTCGGGGGTCAATCACGATTAACTGCAACCCCCGCTTGACCGCATCATGCAAGCGCTTGCCGGGATTCATACACGGAATACCAATCGACTTCGAGATCGTCGGATTCGCACCTAGCAACATCCAAACATCAGCATCATCGAAATGATACGGCCCCCCTCCCCACGTGCCATGAAGCGCCGGTGCAATCATTTTCCCTGGCTGATCGATCGTCGCGCTCGTGAATAACATCGGCGAGCCTAGCGACTGAAGCCACGCCCCAGCCATCGGCGCGCCGGCTGGATAAGGAAACGAGAACGTTCCCGTGTAGAGCGCAACCGATCGTGGTCCGTGTTCCGCGACGATGCGGGAGAGTTTTTCTGCAATCTCATCCATCGCCTGTTCGACAGGGACCGGATTGTGGTTTCCTTCGGCGTCCCGCTTCATCGTGTGCAGAATTCGCGACGGGTTCGCGTGCTGCTCCGGTAGCGCACGCCCTTTCGCGCATGTGTATCCGTGATAAACCGGATTATCTTTCGCGCCGATCACCGAGACGGCGCGCCCGTCTTCGACGGTGACCTTGATGGCACAGGAAGCGTGACAAAATCGGCAGAACGAATCGTGAACTTCGGCCATGCTGGACTCCTCAAGTGGGATACAACGCGTGAAATCGACCCAACTATCATAAACAATTTCGGCCTGCGCGGCGGCCTATTCGTCCTATAGTTTGGGAATCGATTTCGGCGTCTCCGATGCCATGAATTGCTCCCATTTTCCGTCATTAGACCCGAGGAACTCCCATGCAAGGCTTACGTGATCTACGCATCGTCGACTTCAGCGATCGAATCGCCGGAGCGTATACCACGAAGCTGATGGCGGATGCCTATGCTGAAGTCATCAAAGTGGAACCTGCCGATGGCGAAAAGCTGCGCAGCTGGACTTCAAGCGGGCAGGACCTTCAAGGCAAAGATGGAGCTCTTTTCCAGTTCCTGAACACGTCAAAGAAGTCGGTCATCGGATCGATGGATGACGAACATGTCGACGCCCTGCTAAAAGGCGCGGACCTGCTAGTCGAAACCTCGGGCGGCGAAATGAACGCTGCAGCGCTATGCGAGCGCTATCCGGGCCTTGTTGTTCTTTCGATCTCTGACTACGGATTAGGCGGACCGCTCACAGGCACACCCGCCGCCGACCTCACTGTGCAGGCACATAGTGGCGCGATCTCCGTACGCGGATTACAGAGCCAGCCGCCCATCATGTGCGGCGGACGAATCACCGAATGGATCGGCGGCACATTTGCTGCGGTCGCCGGCTTGGCGGCAGCAAGACGAGCACGCGCATCGGGCCAAGGCGAACACGTCGACTTTTCCCTCTGCGAAGTGATGAATATCGGATCCACGACATATCTCGACTTGATGGACCATATGAACGGCCGCCCCGAACCGCTCGGCGGCCCGCGCTCAGTTGAACTCCCATCCATCGAACCGACCAAAGATGGCTGGGTCGGATTCAATACCAACACCAATCAGCAGTTCACTGACTTCCTGCTCATGATCGAACGACCAGACCTCATCGCCGAAACCGACTGGGCCATTATGGGTACGCGGATGGCCAAGATGGACGAGTGGAACGAAATCGTTCGCGCCTGGACCACGCAGCACACGACCGCCGAAGTCGTAGAACGCGCTTCGCTGCTTCGAATTCCCGTCGCTCCCGTCAACACCGGCAAGACCGTGTTCGATCACGTCCATCTGAAAGAACGCGGCGTCTTCAAGAAAAACCCGACCGGCGGATTCCTGCAGCCGCGTCCGCCCTATCTGCTTGATGGAGAAGGGCCGCGCCCCTTTGAAGCGGTTCCAGAATTGGGCGAGCACCAGGACTCAATTGAATCGCGCAAGCGACCACAGCCCGGCATCGCTCCCGCAGTGGGTCAACATCCGGACTTACCCCTCGCTGGCATTCGAGTCATCGACACGACCGCGTGGTGGGCTGGACCGTCCGCCTGTCAGATGTTGGCCTACCTCGGCGCAGACGTAGTCAAGGTCGAAGCGATTCAGCGCCCCGACGGCATGCGAATGGCGGGCGGAATCTACATCAGCGAGCCCTCCTGGTGGGAACGAAGCGCAATCACCCTCGCCGCGAATACGAACAAGCGAGGGATTACCCTTAACCTAACGGAGCCCGCCGGACTTGATCTGTGTAAGAAACTCATAGCCGAATGCGATGTCTTCATTGAAAACTTTTCACCGCGGGTCGTCGAAAACTTCGGTCTCGATTGGGAACACATTCATAAGATTAATCCGAAGGCGATCGTCGTTCGAATGCCTGCTTTCGGCCTATCAGGTCCGTGGCGAGACAACGTCGGATTCGCGCAAACGATGGAACAGATGTCAGGCCTCGCTTGGATGACTGGCCACGCCGACGATCAGCCTCGCATTCAGCGCGGCCCCTGCGACCCTCTTGCGGGAATGCATGCCGCCTTCGCAACCCAAGTAGCACTCGCCGAGCGTGAGCAGACCGGCCGTGGACATCTCCTCGAATGCAGCATGATCGAAGGCGCACTCAACGCGGCGGCTGAGCTTGCGGTCGAATGGTCCGCCTACGGCGTGGAACTTGAGCGCGACGGCAACCGCAGCCCTCAAGGCGCTCCGCAGAACGTCTATGCCTGCGCAGGAAGTGAGAACTGGCTCGCCCTTGTAGTACGCGACGACAGCGAATGGAATGCGCTCAAGGAGGTCCTGGGCCATCCGTCCTGGGCGGAAGACGAAGAGCTCTCCACGCACTCGGGACGCAGGCGGAAGCACGATGCAATTGATGAAGCGCTCGCCAGCTTCTGCGCAGGCCAAGAACTCGAGTCGCTCGTCGCAACGCTCCAGGCCAAGGGCATTCCGGCCGCGGGCGTATGGGACGCGCGAGTTCAGTACAAGCATCCCCAATTCCAAGCCCGAGGGTTCCACGAAGACGTCGAGCACCCAATCGTCGGGATTCATCCCGTCGTTCGGCCTCCCTTTCGGTTCGCCACGGTCGACCGCTGGAATCGAACGCCCTGCCCGACCATGGGCCAGCACAACGCCGAAATCCTCTCCGAAGTCGGGATCACAGCCGAACAACTCGCCCAGCTCGAAGCGGACGAGGTGATCGGCACAAAGCCCAAGGGGCTCTAAAGCCGCCTCGCCGACTACCCATCTCGTATTTCCCGCCGCGAGCTCTACTCAGTGCCGACTCTCGCGCGTCGACGATATCGTCGAGACTACCTCGACTCGGCGAGTAGCAGCTCCCGCCGTTCAAAGTCTCCCGGAAGGTATTTCGCACCTAGCACGAACATAAAGACGCCCGTCGCCGAGATCGTAGCCACGCAGAGCAGCGCATATCGCAGCCCATCCACGCCGTAGAACTCCGTAAAGTGATCACTCAAAATTCCAGCGGTCAGCGGCCCCATCCCGAGCCCAATCAAGTTCAGAACGAAGAAAAGAATCGCGGAAGTCAGCGCGCGCATCGACGGTGGCACCAAAGCATGACATGTGGCCAAGCACGGCCCCAAATAGGTATTCGTAAGTGCAGTCACGACGATCATTAAGGGCACAACGACCATCACGTCTCCCCAAAGCAGCATGGGTATAATCAACGGGAACGCCATAATTCCCGCAATCGCCGGCAACCATAGATACCAGCGCCGATCACGTGTCCCGAGCGAATCCGAGATCCGTCCTCCCA
This sequence comes from Deltaproteobacteria bacterium UBA4427, assembly GCA_002390675.1. Classification (GTDB taxonomy): domain Bacteria; phylum Myxococcota_A; class UBA9160; order UBA9160; family UBA4427; genus UBA4427. Next base: position 23,983 of record DGPZ01000021.1, on the reverse strand, counting down.
TCAACGTGCCGAAGAGCCCCGCTCCGCCGCCACCGATGGCCATCACGATACCGAGTGTGAGACCGGTCAGTTCATGGGTCCGTTCCATAAATGGCGGCAAAAAGTTACCCACGCCATAACCGCCGAAGGCCGTTAGGCCGCAGCCGACGGCAATGCACCAAAACGAGCGAAACTCTACGAGGACGCGGAACGTTTCCCCGAGTGTCGGCTTGTAGCTCGCGGCATCCGCGCCATCAAAACGCCCGCGTTCGGGCTCCTTAACCGTGAAGAAAAAGACCAAGGCGAAGACCACGCCCGGCAGTCCGACAGCCATGAAGGCCGCGCGCCAACCCAAGATCTCCTCGATCACTGCGCCGATCAAAAAGCCAAGCACGATTCCGAAGTGAAGTCCTGCGGAATAAAACCCCAGTGCCGAGGCACGTCGTTCTGGTGGGAAGTAGTCGCTGATCATCGCATGAGCAGGCGGACTGCCTCCCGCCTCCCCCAGCCCAACACCGACGCGCGCCATCAGGAGCTGTCCGAAGTTCTGCGCGAATCCCGATAGCGCGGTCATGCCGCTCCAGACCGTCACCGCAATCGCAATAATATTGCGTCGGTTTCCGCGATCGGCCCAGTAGGCGATCGGAATCCCCGCGGTCACGTAGACCAGCGCGAAGGCGAAACCCGATAGCAGCCCGAGCTGCCAATCCATGAGCCCCATCTCGTCTTTAATGGACTGCTGTAAAATAACCAGGATTTGGCGGTCAATGAAATTGAATGCGTAGGCGATCGTCAACATGCCGAGCGCATAACGCGTCACGCCGGCACTCAATTCGCCCAAATCACCCTCGCCAGAACTTGAGGAAGCGCCGCCTTCACGAGGAGATGATTGTGTCAACTCAACCGGCCTGGAACGCGCTCATATCGAAGTAGTCGCGCCAGGCTTTGATCTTCCCGTCAGCATCCAGCTCGAACACTCCCGCCACAGGGCCGCCGCTCTTCTTTCCATCGACCACGAAGGTATCGATGCGCTCATTCAAGACGAGATTGCCTGAGGTCACTTGGTTAAGAATCTCGAAATCGACACCACCGGGGCTCATCTTCATAAAGCCCTCTATCACAGCACGAATCGCATCTTTGCCCTTCGCAGGATCCATAGGGATATTGTGATACACGGCGTCGTCGGTGAAAGCGTTCATGAGAACTTCAACGTCCCCACGCCCCCAAGCCGCGCAAAAGTCGCGAATGATCTGATCGGAATCCATGCCCCAGCTCCTCAGCATCTAAAGTGTCATACGAGCGTAGTCTGTCGAGGCGGTCTGTCGAGCACGCATAAAACGACAGCGCCCCAGCTCCAACTTGGAGCTGAGGCGCATCGGCCGCAAGCGGCTTCAGGGATCTACGAGCCTGAGGCTCGTCCGTTCTTCTCCGCGTGATGCGCTTGAAGAACATAAAATGTTCGAGCGGCGACTTCTAGATCATCGAATCTTCGAGTCCACTTCGCTCGGCAAATTGTCATGCGCCAGGCCATCCGCCTTCATAGATAGCGCTACGACATGGGATATCCTGCTTTGCAGCGGACTCACACGGGCCAAGGTTTCATGCCCTTTTGGACCCGCTTCGTAGACTCTCAGATACCGATCGGCAGAAAGCGTATAGAGCGGGCGAAGACTCGGGTGGGCATTCTCATTCCCCACGCATTCACTGGGGGATTCTATCGGCTGTTTCCGAAACCTTATGAGGGCTATCTCCGACAACTAACAAAAAGACCGTAGGACTCGCGGCCACCGCGAGTTCCTACCGGTCAGTTGCGCACGCGCTTCCACTGAGAAGCGCGCACCATGCCCTTAGCGACCGTCGCCGCCCATTGCTATCCGCTCCGCCAAAACCGCAGGAACATCGGCGCGCTTGACCCGAATCACCGTCGGCGTCGGTGTCTCACTATCGCGTTCGCCCACCCACCGAAAAGTCATAAAACCCTCGATGTGGCCACCCGTGTCGAGCCAATTCGGATGCGGCGTCTTGCCGTGTGCCAAGACGAAGCGGAGCTTGCCATCGGCATCGATCGTCACGTCGTCCATGCTGCGGTGGGTTCTGCGCGTCGCGTAGTCAACCGACTCATGCCATCGCGATTCGATCGCCAGGTTCCAGTAGCGAACATCAAGCGGCTCGGTTTCGATCACGAGCGCCTCGTCTTCGGCTATCTGATAAGTGCCGAGCATATAAAGATTGTCGCTACTGCTGATGTCGACTCCGAAATCATCGGAATTGAGCCGAGCGAATTCGTTCGGCGAATCCCACATCTCCGGCATAATCGTCCGGTGCATCGTGAGCATGTACTGCATGCCGTAGGTCGTGCCCATAATCCCCCGTGCGACTTCGCCGTCGGTCGAATACGGAATCTCGCTATAGGGCTCGCGGCCGACCACCGAGATATCGTAGGTCGCGAGGACTTCCTTCTCGCGATCACCAATATATTGCCGAATAAGGATTCCACTCACGCCCTCAGACGTATTGACCCAGTTCTGTCCCCCGTCGTCTTCCTTCGTGAGGTGAATTTCGAAGTTACCATCCGCGTCAGGCTTGAGGGTACGCTCGTTGAAATAGCCGAGTTTGCCCGCACGTCCGTCCGCGCCTCGGCTTCCGTTAATCGTGAAGCTAAGATGCCTAACAGAGCCGACGTTTCCGAGAATGACGTAATCCCACTCGTTATCGAGCTTGATATTGTCGTATTCGGCATCTGGATTATCTCCACCCACTTTTCGAATTTTCGTGTCCATTCGCGCGAAATGTGGCGCCTTGCGGTTCGCGTCAGCCGCGGTGTCGATGGACATAGCCAGCACCCGAAGAATTGCGCGCATGCCCTCATACGCTTCGCGCTCGGTCTCCGCGTCTGCCAACACGCCTTCTTTCATTTCGCCGATCGCCGCATAAAGCTGATCGAATGCGCGCACACTCGCGAGCTCGCGATACGGATTCGGCCCATCAATGCGAACCAGCGTGGGCGCCTCGGGCGTTTTGAGGCCATTCGAGGAGACCCCTAACGCAGCACAACCTGAGAATGCCAAAAGGATCAGTAACGACCCCGCAAACGCGAGCATAATTCGCTCACCGCCCAGATGACTCCGCCTATTTAGATCTCGTCTCATCTTCACTTTCCTCTCTATGGCGCGCGCTCGACGGCGCGGAAACATGTTCACCCGGCCTGCACGATAGCTATTCGTCGCAGCCTGCCGAGACACATTCGTCTATCGTTTCGTATCAGGGGAGACCGACTTTGGGTGCATTTCAATTCACTGGATCGATCGACGCGATGCACACGAGTGCCGCGCAAGCACGAGGGCTGAACGATTTCGGCGATCCTTCGTACCGAGAGGCACTTGAAATGCTTTGTCGGTCCCTCGACGAAGACGCATCGCTGACTCCCATCGGGGAATTCGCGCTCCAGGCCATGATTGGCGATGCGCTGCAGGCGCGGCTTCTCTGCGAAGCCGGCCATCATCAATTCCCTGAAGCCCGCAGCAATCAAGTGACGCGGCCCCTCGTGATCATCGGCCTGCCTCGCACAGGTACGACCGCTTTACATCATCTCATCGCTCAGGACCCTAAGATCCAAGCACTTGAGCATTGGCTCGAACGCACGCCTAAACCGCGTCCTTCGCCTGATGCATGGTCGAGTGATGAGGACTTCCTTGCTTCAGCAGAACGCGTGCGAATGATCTTTGATCGCAGCCCTGAAATGAAAGCAATCCACGAGATAGAGGCACACCTTCCAGACGAGTGCTGGAATCTCTTCGCGCAAAATTTCGCGCACAGTTCCTACGAAGCGAATGCGCATGTGCCGAGCTACGCGAGTTGGTGGGCGAGTTGCGACATGACGCCGGTCTACCGCCGCCATCTGCGAAACGTTCAACTGATCGGCCATCGCGAACCCGAGAAGCGGTGGCTCTTCAAGGATGCGACACACCTTTTCGACCTGGACGCGCTCCTTGCGGTCTACCCCGACGCCTGCATTATCCAGACCCACCGCGACCCCGTTTCCCTGATTCCCTCTGTTTGCAGCCTTTGTTGGACCGCGCGGGGCGCTCTGAACGAGAATATGGATCAGGCCGGATTTGGTCGCTCAACCCTCGAGCTTTGGCACAGGGGAATCGACGGCATGATGCAAGCCCGTGCGCGCCAGCCAGCCGCCCAGTTTTTCGACTTGCCCTTTGAACGAATCGTCTCCGACCCCATTCGCGCGATCAGCGACATATACGACTATTTCGATATTGAGTTCACAGAAGAAGCCGAAAGCGCCATGCGAGACTTCCGCGAGCAGCACCCCAAAGGCAAACACGGGTCCCACCAATACTCCCTCGAAGAGTGGAGCCTCAACGAAAGCGAAATCCGCGAGCGGTTCGGCGACTACATGCGGGCCCACGGTCTCGCCTCCAGTCATGTCGCCTCAAATAAGGAATATTCTTAGTGAAGCTCTGGGCCATCAGCGACCTGCATGTCGGCTATAAGAAAAACCTTCTCGCCGTTGGCGAACTCGCGCCCCACCCGAACGACTGGCTCGTGCTATGCGGCGACATCGGCGACACCCTCGAGCAAGTCGAACTCGCCCTACGCCTCCTGAACCAAAAATTCGCACAATTAATCTGGGTACCAGGCAATCACGAGCTATGGACCGTCCCGAGAAAGACCGGATTGCGCGGGGTCGCGCGCTACGAAGCCCTCGTCGAACTCTGCCGGCGTCATCAGGTGCTCACCCCGGAAGATCCCTTCCCGGTCTGGCAGGGAGACGGCGGCGCACACGTCCTCGCTCCGCTCTTCGCACTCTACGACTACAGCTTTAGGCCCGACGACGTCCCTATTGCTGAGGCTGTCGCTTGGGCCCGCGAAGGCAAGGTGTTGTGCACGGACGAAGCACTGCTGCAGCCCGAACCCTACAACCATGTCGGCGAGTGGTGCGCGGCGCGAGTGGCGGAGAGCGAGCGAAGGCTCGATGAGGCGCTCGAAGAACACGACCTGCCCACTGTCCTGATTGCTCATTTCCCGCTTCGTCAGGAACATGCGATTCTGCCCAACATCCCGCGCTTTATGGTTTGGTGCGGTACGCGGCTAACAGAGCAGTGGCATCAACGATTCAATGCTCGAGTCGTGATTTCCGGTCACCTCCACATCCCCTGCACACGCTATGTGGACGGGGTGCGATTCGAGGAGGTATCTCTCGGCTATCCCAATCAATGGGAAGCGCGGGAATTGCGTCAAGGCTGGCTGCTCGAGGACCATCTGCGACAGATCCTTCCTGCCCCCTCCCAAGATGCGGGAGACCCGCTCGCGGGATACGAATTCCCGCTCTAGCGAGCACGGTCATCATGGCTACCAGCGCGTCGGCCGATAGTCCTTGAGGAACTGGCCCCAGCAATGCTCGCCGGTTTGGTAGCCTGTGAAGATGGGGTCTAGTACGCGCGCGGCACCGTCCACGGAATCAAGAGGCGGCGAGAAACGGTGCGAATCTTCCTTTTCGATGGACTTCGCGAAGGGATCCTCGTCGGTGACCCAACCGGTATCGACGCTATTCATAAAGATGCCGTCCTTCGCGTAGTCCGCTGCGGACGTCCTCGTCATCATGTTCAGCGCGGCCTTGGCCATATTCGTATGCGGGTGACGGGTGGTCTTAAATGTCCGGTAAAACTGCCCCTCCATCGCCGACACATTCACGATGTGCTTGTCCGCCGTCGGCACCGCCACCATCAGAGGCTTGAGCCGCGCGTTTAGCACGAAGGGCGCGATCGCGTTCACGAGCTGTACTTCGAGCAATTCCACCGTAGACACTTCGTGAAGGTCGAGCCTCCATGAATTTTTGTCCCGAAGATCGAGGGGCTGTCCTTCCCCGTCGACAATCCCGCCCGGAAAGAGCGGTTCTAGATGCGCCTCGCCTAGCAGGTCGATCACGCTAAGCGCCGCGACATCGCCGCCCTCGCCACCCGAAGTCTTTGCCAACGCGCTTGCCACAGGACCTGAACCCAGAAGCTGCTGCGTCTCGCCTGAGAGCCGCGCCGGATCCTCGCGCTCCACCATCTCGCGATAGTAGGCAGGAGGACGACGGACGGTCTGGCATGCGTTGTGGATGAGGAAATCAAGCCGCGTCTCGTTCACAAGGCGCTCTGCACAGAAGCTCTCGATTGAAGGGGTATTCCGTAAATCGAGAGAGTGCAGCGAAAGCCGATCCCGCCAGTCGGCGAAATCAGGCTCCGCCTGAAAGCGCTCCGCCGCATCGACCGCAAACCGCGTCGTCGCGAGCACACGCGCGCCGGCGCGAAGCAGCATCAAACTGATCTCGAATCCAATCTTAACCCGCGAACCGGTCACGATTGCAACACGGCCCGACAGATCTGCCGTCTGTGACCGCTTCAGCCAGTTGAGCGTCGCGCATGCCGGGCACATCGAGTCGTAGTGATGATGCAGATCGAAGTAATCCTCCTTGCACACATAACAATTACGGGGCGATTCGAGCCGCTCCGCATTCGAGTCGCTCTCGCGCTCCCTCGCCTGGTGCGCCAGAAGTCGCCGCGCCTCCTCATTAATCGGGGCATCCGCCGGCGGAACCCCGAAGGCGAGCGCTCTTTTCCTAGATCGATTGCTGGTCGCCTCGAGCGCCGCATCATCCTTTCGCTTGGCCGCGTTGATTTCATCGCGGCGCCGCGTCTTCGCAAAGCGCCGGCGCGCCAAGCGATCTGGATGCGCCAAACGGCCCACCGCGGCCATCAGCCGCCGGTGCATCTCAGGATCTTCCTCCAGGAGACGCTCTGGGTCCGCTAGAATCGCCTCCAGCGTTGTAACGAGTGCCTCGAGATCGAGCGGCGTTGAAGCCCGCTCCTGGCTCTCACTGCCCAAATGCCGCGGGGCGCCGCTTTCCTGATCAATATCGTCTTGGTTCGCCATTACGGCGCGGATCGTACCGGAGTCCGCCCAACTCCGGCGAACTCGCTACGATTCTTCTGCTTGAAGGCCTCGCCAGCCCTAAAACTGCTGGCACCAATCATGAGGAGACTCAATGTCGGCACCCGCCGCTCCGTATCTTCCCGACGCACCCTCCTTCGAAGACTGTCACGAGCGCAGCCTTCCCGAAGCGCTCACGCGCCGCCCATCCAGGCTTCCCGACGCCTACGGTCAGACCTTGGAACCCTTCGGGGTACGCGAACGGGAATCCGGCCGCACGTACACCCTCTCGTTTGCCCCGGAATCCGGAAGCCTCGAGATTCAGCGCGGGGAGGAAAATGCCATCACGCTGATCGAACTGCCTTCCGAAAAATGGGTCGGCCTCACACAAGACGTCGAATCTGCACCGGGCCTTGTCTACGGCGACCATGCCACGCGGGTCCGCGGCGACCTAATGGATTTCGTGCACTGGGAGCCCGCCCTTCGCTGGCTCTATCTAGATCGACCCGTGTATGACCCATCTAAAGTCGACTTGCAGGACGCGCACGGCCGCACCCTTGACCCGACTCGAGGTTTTAGCCCCGACGATGATCCAGATGAGATGGCGGAGTTCCTTCGAACCGTCGGGTATCTCTGGGTACGTAATGTGCTCTCCCCGGATGAGGTCACAATCCTCCAGCAAGAAAGCGAACGCCTCCGCGACGCCGCACGGCCCGGCGATCAGGAGTCCTGGTGGGGCAAACGTGAGGACGGAAGCGAAGTTCTTTGCCGCGTACTGCGTGCCGGCAAGGAACCCAAGATGCGATCGCTCAACGGAGACCCGAGACTCGAACGTTATGCCGAGCTCTGCGATCTCCCTATGGAGCACAAACAGGGCCCGGGCGACAAGGACGGGCTTGCGATCCTTTGGAAGCAACCGGGTGTCGAAGAAGGATTAGGCGACCTCCCCTGGCATCGCGATTGCGGCATGGGCGGGCACGCAAGCATGTGCCCGACCGCCGTTACGAGCATCTTCCTCGGGCCTAATACGAAAGAAGCCGGGCAGATTCGATTCTTGCCAGGCTCTTGGAAAAGCTCCTTTCCCTTCACAGATGGGAACGATGCCGGCGCGCCCGAAGGAGTCGCTCCGGCGGCCGAGCCAGGCGACATCACCCTTCACTACGGCGACGGCCTTCACGTCGCGCCGCCCCCCACTGGGAGCGAAGGCCCTTTCCGAAGCTGCATCCTCATGGGATACGGTCGTACGGGCGGCGGACATCACGCAGGCGGACGCCACTACAACGACATCTTGTTAGGAAATGCCGACGGTCAGGTCGAAGACATGCGAAAAATTGCGAAGCGACGCTGATTAAGCGTCAGGCGACCCCAAGATCCGACTCACGTAAATCTTGTAATCTCCTGACGCGACGCGTAGCCCTCAAACCTAGAGCGCGACGCGATAACCATCCCGTCCCCACAAACGATCAATTAAGGAGAACACCCTGTCCATTTCATTTTATGATGCGAGCGTTGGAAGCTACCTACAAATCCTGGGCGCCGTCGAAGGCATCCTCGCGATCGGCGCGACCCACGCCGCCGACGCGGGTCTCGATTTACAAGAGATCGTTATGACCCGCGTGCACGACGACATGATGCCTTTACACTTCCAGGTCGTCTCCGTCGCCCACCACTCCTGGGCCGCCATACAGGGACTCAAGGAAGGCGAATTCAGCCCGCCCTCGTTTGCACTTGATCTCGACTATGCAGGACTCCAGGCGCGTGTCACCGAAGCACGTGAAGGGTTGGCCGGGCTTAAGGAAGCTGACGTCGAAGCACTCGCCGACAAGTCGATGGTGTTTAGGCTCGGGAAGAACGAGCTTCCCTTCACTAACCAGAACTTCGTGCTGTCATTTTCGCTGCCTAACTTCTACTTCCATGCGACGACGACGTACGACATTCTTCGCTCGCTTGGTGCTCCGCTCGGGAAGATGCAGTTCATGGGGCAGATGAAAATGGGGGCATAGGCGCGTCGATCTGTCGTAGTAGCCCGCCGCAGGACGCCCCGACCTCAAGTCCCGACAGAACGTGCCCAGGTTCGGCTTCCATGCGGCGGCGCACGGATCTATTCCTTGAGTCCAACTTAAGAAGCATCAATGCCCCCTAACTCCGCTTTGATCACACCCCGCTGGTTCGCAACGCTCGTCGCCGCGACCGCACTCGCGGGCAACGCGGCCATCCTAATTGAGAAATACGGAACGAGCGCCGAGGATCATTCCGGCGGGCTGGTCCTTTTTAATCTCGAGACCGAAGCCCTCAAGGTCGTCTTCCGCTGCGGAGAAGCCGCCGCCCTCGATCGATTCTCATGACCATATCGCCACAACGCTCGCCCGACCCATCCGATTTCGGGGCCTCAGCATGCTTCGGCGATTGCGCAGACTGCGGTCGGCGGCATGATCTGCCCGCCGGGAATGCTCGGGCTCTGGCCCTTGATCTCATGCGTGAGCTCGAAACAACCCAGCGGCTCGACTTCCGAGTGCCGGAGAGCGAGGCCGACCCGCGCTATTCCTTGGCCAACGTGATCAGGCCTGGGTACGGAAACATGTTTGGCGTACTCGAATGCCAGAACGCCGAAGGGGAGTCCGTAGTCCTTCGCGCATTCTCGTCCTTGTGGGAAGGCATCCGCGACATCGACGGCTGGGTTTTGCCTCTACTCGATGCCGTTGTACACGACGAAATCATCTTGCCCGGCCAGGCCGAGATTAAGGAGATGACCTCGCAGATGAACGACCTGCCCTCAGATTCAACCGAGTATCGCGACCTGAAGGCAGTTCGTCGGGAAACCTCTCAGAGTCTGTGGGCAAAAATGCGTGCGGCCTATCGATTTCGGAATTCCCGAGGCGCAGAACGTTCCCTTGATGACGCGGTTTTGCCAGGGATGTCAGTCGTCAGCGGAATGGGCGAGTGCTGCGCCCCAAAGCTTCTGAATCACGCCGTACTGCACGGTCTCCGGCCGATTAGCATCGCGGAATTCTATTGGGGCATTGGGCCACAAAAGCGCGGTCGGGTTTCTGGTGAATTCTACGCCAGCTGCGAGGCGCGATGTCAGCCGCTTCTCGGGTATATGTTATGCGGACTGGATGAGGCCTGACGGAGCTGCTCTGTCCCTCCCGGGGCCCGCGTGATCAGTACTGCGCCGCGACCTCAGCGTCGAGAAGCGACTTCAGTTGTCGGTAACCGAAATTCATCAGGGGTTTGCCGTTGACGAAAAATTGGGGTGTCCGCTTTACACCCAAAGTTTTCGCGTCCGCGAGATCCTGGTTCATTCTTGCGATCAGATCGGGGTCTTTGAGATCTCGCCGAATTTGGGCGAGATCGACGCCCGCCCGCGGCAAAAACTGCCAGATCAAATCCGGCTGTGGATTGTGATGGCCCGCCCATTCCGGTTGCGTCGCGTACATCACGTCGAGGGTTTCCCAAAATCTGCCCTGCTTTCGCGCCGCTTCGAGGATGAGCACCATAATGTCCGCCCCCTTATGAAACGGCGCATATCGAAGGACTAGGCGCACCTTGTCCGGGTGTGCGGCGAGTAAGGTCTTTACATGACCAGAAAATACGCGACAGGTTTCGCAGGCGGGATCGAAGAACTCGACGAGTACGACCTTGGCATCCACCGGCCCCGCGCTCACTGAATACTCGCGCTCAAGGGGCGAATCCGCTGCGCTGGCACGAGCAGTCGCTTCGCTCGCTTGATTCTCGGTGTAGAAATGGCTCGCAACAAGGAACGCGCCGACCAGCCCCGCGCCGGCCACGATCACAATCAGATTTCGATTCAACTTGGTTCACCCCTCTTGAGCAATAACAGAAGCCCCGTGGCCGCCGAAAACACCAGCAGCGACAGCATCGGAATCGACACGAAGCCAAAAAGCGCCAGCGACACGTCCGTGCACGAAACGCCCTGCTGACAAGGCGCCGCAGCCTCGGGAATGATCCCGAGCTGGAGCAGCGTGTGGTAGAGCGCCGCGGCGACGCCGCAAAGCGAAATAGGCAGTGCGTAACGGATCACCGAGCCGTCGAACGGAAAGAGTCCAATCAGCAGAATAATCGCGAGCGGAAACATGAAAATCCGCTGAACCCAACACAGGGAGCACGGCGGCAGTTCCATGACTTCGCTGATAAACAGACTGCTCAGAGTCGCACTCGCCACAAGCAGCCAGCAGACGAAGAGAATCGTCCATGAGTGATCAGTCTGGCTCGTGATGCGTTTCATTGGACGGGAACATAACCCCCGATCTTGTTGAGAGCATCCCGCCCCTGACGTGGTTTTCAGTCAATCAGGTAGTCGGCTCGGTCGACCTGGGAGGCCATTTCCCAGTACTCGTCGATCGTCCAAGGCGACAGCGTATAGACCTTGCCGTCGGGATTCTTGTAATGACTGTGCTGAATCGACGGATGCGCCCAGACGAGCGATGAAATTTGCTCGACCAGCTTCTCCGCGAATTGATCATGCGCTTCCTGCCGAACTTCGATCGCGCGCGCTCCGTCGGCAAGGACTTGATGAATCGCATCCATCGCATGCATCGTCTGGTACTCAGCGTGAAAAAAGAGCCCCGCGCTATGCGCGAGGTTAGTACCCGGCCCATAGCAGAAGAACACGTTCGGGAAATTGGGGACGGTGATGCCCAGATGGGCGGTCGGCGTGTCGCCCCATTGCGCGTGGAGCGAGGTGCCCCCTCGGCCGATCATGTCAAAGGCAACAAACTCGTTGTGCTTGAAGCCGGTGGCATAACAAATTACGTCTGCGGGATGGAGAGTGCCGTCTTCGGTGAGAATACCTTCGGGGGTGATGCGCTCGATCCCCGTACGGACGAGGTCGACGTTTGGGCGTTTAAGGGCCTTGAACCAGCTGCCATTATCTTGGAGGGCGCGTTTGCCTACTGCGGGATAATTAGGCATCAGCTTCTCGACGAGGTCGGGTCGGCCTTCCAATTGTTCCCGCATCCAGCGCACCAAGTAATCGCGGGTGTGCGCGTTGGTCGCGTTGACGGATTGGTTTGTCGGGTCCTCGTGGTCGAGATCGATGCGGAAGGGTTCTACACCTGCGCCGATCCCCGGGTAGGTCATCATGAAGCGCAGCCAACGACCGTAGAAGGGCAGATGCTGCATGGCCCAAGCCTCACCGGTGGGGACCTTCTCGTGGTAGAGCGGATTAGGCAGGACCCACTGCGCCGTACGTTGAAAGATCGAGAGCTGCTCGACTTCGGAAGCAATGGTCGGCGCGATCTGAAAACCGCTGGCCCCAGCACCTAATAACGCGAAACGCTTTCCCTTGTAGTCGAAGCCTTCAGGCCAGCGCGTCGAATGAAACGAAGCGCCTGCGAAGCTCTCGACACCCTCGATATCGGGCATGTGGGGGATATTGAGCGAACCGACGGCCGAAATAACGAAGCGCGCTTGGAGGCTGTCCGTTTTTCCGTCCGCGGCAAGTGTCTCGACAGTCCAGCGGCCACCCTTCTCATCCCAGCGCGCGCCTGTGACTTCCGTTTCGAAACGACAGCTCGGCCGCAGCCCATGTCTGTCCAGTACATCCGTGAAATACTGGCGAAGCTCCGGATGCTGGCAGAAATACTCACTCCAATGCGCTCCGGATTCGAAGGAATAGGAGTACTGATGGCTCGGTACATCGACGCGAGCGCCCGGGTAACGGTTTTCCCACCACGTTCCGCCCGGCCCAGCATTCTTCTCGATGATTGTGAAAGGAAGCCCTGCCTGCGTCAGTCGGATGCCCGCTTGGATGCCGGCCATCCCTGCGCCGACCACGATCACATGCGAGTCAGCTTTCAGAGCATCGTCGATCTCCCCGCCCCAAGTAATCGCCCCGCGGTCGACGCCATCGAAACCGAGATCAAAGAAGAAGAGTTCCTGCAGTCGGTCGGAGAGCGGCTTGCATGCGAGAAAAGTCATCATCTCGCGAAGCACGTCCCGGGAGAGTTCGACCGGCTGGCAACCCGTGTCGCGGAATGCGGCGATCGCCGGCAGAGCCGCGGCGCGAAGCTCGGCCAGATCCTCATCGGTGAGCCCGCTCTGAATACTGGTCGGGCTGGCCATCGCAGGCTGCCACTTCCCACGGATCCAAGAGACATCGCCTGTCATATGGACCAAGGCGCAGAGCAGAGCGGGACCGCTGGCATCCTCGAGCGCGGCAGCAATTGCTGCATCAGTTTCGGTGAAGGGTCGGCCCGCGTGGGGATTGGTTGTCGATTCGATCATGCCATCAAGCATCGCACAGTCAGCGCGCGGGGCGAGCGCTCCCCCGCAGACCGCCAGGGAGGCTGGGCGGACTACTGCGCATGAGAAGAATGCCGCGCTTCCGCCAGCCAATCCCAGCCCCACCTACCCGCCAAGCGAACAAACTCGTGTATTCTGAAAAATCTGACGGTAGAGTTCCGGCGTACAAGCAGTGCGAGACTTCATGTTGGCGTTGTGGAGCGTGGCTGATCTTCACCTTCCTCGTCCCCGTTACGATCACGGTCCACGGAGTGATGTATGTGACTGCGCAACGGCGGCCATGCAGGGCATCCAACTTTCGTTCTTCCTGAACGGCATTGCGATCGCGGGCGGCGCGCCGCTTATTACTCAGTTTGGTGTGGGGACCGAAGAAGCTTGAGCGAGACCGATCTCCAATCAGCGACCGTGGCCTACCTGGCGGCCGAAAACTTCGTCGATCCCGTCATAGCGGCGTTGGGTTCGCGAGTCGTCGCCGTACGCGATCGGCTGGTTCTCGCCTCGGAACCCTGCGACGAGGCGGGTTGGTGGTCCGCCAACGTCTGGCATGGCCTTGAATCGAAGCACATCGATTCGATTGGAGACGGGGCCAAGTGGTTGCGCAGCATGCAGCGCAATTGGGCGCTCTA
>DGPZ01000021.1:9660-10142 GCA_002390675.1 Deltaproteobacteria bacterium UBA4427 | reverse complement strand
CCCTTCCCGATGGAGATCCCCGAGGCGCCTATGGGCGGCTGGACCTTGTGGAAAAAGGATCAGATCCTCGCGAGCCCACGATGTTCCTCGCCCTTCGCGAATGGCGGACTCGAGTTCGTCGAGAAGAAAGTTGGACCACCGAGCCGCGCCTATTTAAAACTCTGGGAAGCGTTAGTCGTGCTCGGCCGGCATCCGAAAGCCGGCGAGTCTTGCCTCGACCTTGGCGCCGCGCCCGGAGGTTGGACCTGGGCTCTGCAAGATCTTGGCGCCCGTGTTCTCGCAGTCGACAAGGCACCACTCGATCCCGCAATCGAAGCACTGCCTAACGTAAGCGTTCTCAAAGAGAGCGCCTTCGGCTTGGATCCCACGGCAGCCGGACCCGTGGATTGGCTATTCAGTGACGTGATTTGCTATCCGGGCCGGCTCCTCAATCTCGTGACGCGCTGGCGCGAAGCGGGCATGGCGAAACATTTCGTCTGCAC
>DGPZ01000021.1:0-9608 GCA_002390675.1 Deltaproteobacteria bacterium UBA4427 | reverse complement strand
ATCGTTCACTTGCACAACAATAAGCATGAGCTGACGTGGATGAATCTCGGCGAGTGATCTAGAACTACCCACGTCGTTTCTGTCAGCGCGGACCGCCGCGAGAAGTCAGGGAGTCCGGGGGCATTGTGGACTAACGCCCTTCTTCGACCGCCACGTTCGCGCCCCGAAGTCGACGCCAAGTTCGGTGGCTCCACTCGGAGAGGTCGTCGAGGGCCAGGTAGAAGACCGGCACGATCAACAGCGTGAGCACCATGGACGAGAACATGCCGGCGGCGGTCGCCACGGCCATGGGAGCGCGAGTCTCGGAGCCCGGACCGAGTCCAATTGCCGCGGGAAGAACGCCGAAGATCATGGAGAAGGCGGTCATCAACACGGGCCGCATACGCACGGGCGCGGCTCGGCGCATCGCTTCGACTTTATCGAGGCCTTCTTCTCTCAGCTGATTGGCGTAGTCGACGAGCAAGATCGAATTCTTCGTAACGAGACCGACGAGCAGGATAATGCCAATCATGCTGAAAAGATTGAAGGTCATGCCGCCCATCCCCAAGGCGTTGCAAATGAGCAGCCCCGCGAAGGCGCCAACGGTCGCGAATGGCAGTGCGAGCATTACGGCTAGCGGCATCATGAAGCTTTCGAACTGTGCGGCCAGCACCATATAAATGGCGAGGATAGCGAGGCCTAGCATGAGGCCGAATTGAGAGAAGCTCTCGATCATGGATTCGGCGTCACCGGTGGGCTCAAGTCGCATTCCCGGGGGCAACACACGCGAGGCAGCCTGCGTAGCGAGGGTCATCGCCTCTGCCAGGGGAAGCCCATCGAGGTTCGCGCGAATCGTCACGCTGCGCTGTCGATCAGTGCGTGAGATTTGCGAAGCGGCCGCCCCAGTCTCGATGCGAACAAGGTTGCGTAACTCGAACACTTCACCGGTTCGAGACCGCGCGTACAAATCGCCTATCACGGCGGGGGAGCGACTGTCCTTCGTTTCAAGCTTCATCCGAATGTCGTAGCGACCGCCGTCCTCCTTAAAAACGCCGACGTCGACTCCTCCGACCATGGCCTGGATCGTTTCTGAGATTGCTGCGGCATCGACGCCGAGCCCTGCCGCCTTCTCGCGATCGGGGATCACACGCAGTTCGGGCTGTCCGAGATCGAGGGTCGTATCGAGATCGACGAAGCCTTCCACGCCTTCGAGTTCCGCGACGACCTGACTCGCGAGGTTGTCCAGCTCCACTAAGGGAATGTTGCCGCGAATAACGGCCTCAAACTGGGCATTCGACGAGTTCATGGACGAGAAGGGGTCCATTACCTGGACCTTCTGCCCCGGGATCTTCGAAAGGGAGCGTCTGGCTTCGCGAATGATTTCGAAGCTCGAGCGATCCCGGTCGCGAGGCGAGCCCAGAGTCACCATGATATTACCGGAGTTGGGTCGTCCGATACCGGCAGAACTCGTGACCCCCAAGCTTGAAAACATTCCACGCGTCTCGGGGAAGGATCCCATCACGCCTTCGTTGAACTCGAGAAATTGCTTCGTATATTCGAGACTCGAGCCCGAGGGCATCTCGTACATAACGAAGACGATGCCGCCGTCCGAAGGGGGGAAGAACTCAGTGCCGATGAATCGGCTGCTGATGCCTGCGAGCAGCAAACTAGCGACCGCCGCCACGAGGGTGAGCGTTCGCGCGCGACGGGACCCGATGGACCATTCGAGGATTCGACGATAGTGCTCTTCAAGGGAATGAAAGACCGTTTCGAGCCTCTCGTAAAAGCCTCCGGGCTTCTGGGGTTTCGGCGGGGGCATGCGTGCGGCCAGCATGGGAGTCAGGGTGAGAGCGACGAAGAGCGAGAGGATGACCGAGCCCGCGACGGTCATACCGAACTCGGAGAGGAACGCGCCGACGATGCCTTCCGCAAAGATCGTCGGGATGAACACGGCTGCGACGGAGAACGTGGCGGCGGTCGCGGCAAACGTGATTTCTCGTGTCCCGTCCTGAGCCGCTTGGCGGGCGGGCTTGCCGCCTTCGCGGTGACGTTCGATGTTCTCGAGGACGATGATGGCGTCGTCGATCACAACGCCAATGGCGAGGGTTAGGCCGAGCAGAGTCATCGTATTGAGCGTGTAGTCCGCGACCCAGATCAGGCCGAAGGTGCTGACGAGGGAGAGCGGGATCGCGAGTGCGATGATCAGGGTCGGACGAACGCGCCGCAGAAAGATGAAGACAACAAACACGGCCAGGAAGCCGCCGAAGAGCAGCGCGAATTGGGATTCCTCGACGGACTCGACGATGGGCGACGAAAAGTCGATGTAGTCCTCCCGGTCGGCGAGCTCGATTCCCTTAGGCAAGCGCTCGCGAATCAATTCCAGTCGGCGAAAGGCTTCATTGGCCACAGCGACGGTGTTGGCATCCGACTGTTTGATGATCCCGATCGCAACTGAGTTCTTCCCGTGGAAATGGACCATGCTCCGAATATCTTCGGAGCCGTCTTCTACGCGGGCGACGTCGCGAAGAAAAATCGGAGCGTCGCCTTCGTAGGAAACAACCATCCCTTCGAGTTCGGCGATCGACTTGAACTCGGCGTCGGTCTTGACCGTCCACTCGACGTTCGGTCCCTCGATGAATCCGGCGGGTAGATCGACATGCTCGCGCTTCAGGGCGCGGATCAAGTCGCTCGCGGCGAGACCGCGGGACCTAAGCTCTTGGCTGTCGACCCACATGCGGATGTTTCGGTCGCGCTTGCCGAAGACCTCGGCGCCGGCCACGCCAGGAATCGTATCGATCTGTGGCTTGACCACGCGCTCGACATATTCCGAGAGCTGCACGAGGGTTAGGTCGGAGAAGAACGGTGCATACAGGACGGGCCTGCCGCTCGAATTGCTGCGCGTGACCGAGGGGGTTTGAATCTCCTTCGGAAGCGTTTCCATCGCCTGGGCGACTTCGTCGCGTACGTCCTGCACAGCGACATCTACATCCGTCCCCAGCACGAATTCGATTTCGATCCGAGCGGCGCCCTGAAAAGACGAAGAGCGAATCGTGCGGACACCGGAAATCGTGGTGAAGCGTTCCTCTAGGACATCGGTCACATCCTCTTCGACGCCCTCCGGCGAGGCCCCGTCGAGGGCAGCATCGACGCTCACCACGGGGAATTCCATTTTCGGAAATTGATCGACGCCGAGTCGGTTATACCCGAGGAGTCCGAAGACGCCGATCGCGACCATCATCATCCAGGTGAGTACAGGTCGCTCGATAGAGAGGTCAGAGAGGGTCAAAGCAGCGAGTCCAAGTGAGCGGCGGACGCTGCGGTATTGCCCTCCTCGACGTCCTCAGCGACATCGTCAGGAACATAGAGACGTACCTGCTGGCCATCCAATAAGTCCGCATGCCCGCGGACGAGAACACGGTCACCCGCCTGTAATCCTTTCGTGACCTCCACGCGCCCTTCTTGGAAGCTCCCCAACTGGACGACGCGCCGAGTGGCACGGTTCGTGCCGTCGAGAACGAAGACCACCGATCCGTCCACGCGCTGGAGAACCGCGGAAGAAGGAACGACAGCGACCCCCTCGTGCACGCTTAGGCCTAGATCGGCTCTCGCGAAGAGCCCCGGTCTCAGCAGGCCTTCGGCATTGTCGACGACCGCTTTCACACGCAGGGTGCGCGTATTGGGATCGATCGTGGGCGAGATGACGGTGACCTTGGCGCCGAAGCTTCGGTCGGGATAGGGAGCGACGTGAACCGCGACTTCCTGACCCAGTCGAACGAAACTCGAATCGATCTCGGCGACACGAAACTCGACTTCGATCGGATTGAGCGAGACGATCTCGACGAGCGAGCGCCCCACCTGCACATACTCCCCAAGGCTGACCATGCGCCGGACCACCATTCCGTCAAAGGTAGCCCGGACCGTGGCTTCCTCGAGCGCGCGTGATTCCACCCCGAGATCCGCCTTCGCCGCGGCGAGTTTGGCATGTGCTAGGCGGAGCTCGGTTTCCGAATCGTCGAGGGCCGATTGGGAAGAAATATTTCGTGCCTGTAGTTCTCGCTGCCTTGAAACCTGACGGCGAACGTTCTCTACACTCGCAGCCGCCTCAGAAACGTGGGCGCGCGCGGCAGCGAGTTCGAGTCGTCGTTTTGCGGGATCGAGCTCGAGGAGCGGATCACCCGCCGTGACCGACTGCCCCTCGACTAGCATCAACTCTGTGACCCGACCATCGACCTCGGCGCTCAGCTCCGCGTGCTGGGGCGCAACGAGTTCTCCGACAGCAGTGACGCGATCCTCAAGGTCCTCGATCGTGACGGGCATCGCCGACACGAGGGGCAGCTTCATCTCCGGAGCAACGGCCTGGCCGTCCGAGCAGCCTAGAGCGAGGGTGAGGGCAAGCGCGAGAGCGGCGGTCGTACTCAATAGGAGCGGTCGCTTTAGTCGGGCACGTGACGATCCAGCGAGGGGTAGCTGAGGACCGCGCGATGAGCAGATCGAGGGAGACATAAAAGGCGACATAGATTGCGTCATAAAGGGCAGGCTATTCCGTGCTTAACTAGGAAGGGAAAGTGCAGAGCGAACGATCAATTGTCGACAAGTCTAGTGTGACGGTGAGCGTCTGGGGAACACGTGATACAGCCAATTGATTCGCTTTAGGGTTTGACACATCCAACCGGTACTCAACCGAAGTACGATCGAGTCCATAACGGCCTAGGAAAGCGCTTCGCCCGAGGAGTCGATTTCCGCGCCCACCCCTTCCGGACCAAAGGGCTTGAACTTGAGGACCAGCGCCGGCATGAAGAAGAAATCCGCCACCAGCGCCGCGACAAGCGAGCTCGATAGCAAGATCCCGTAGAACGCCTGGTTTCGCATCTCGGAAAAGATCAGTGCGCAGAATCCAAAAACAAGCGCGATTGAAGTAATCAAGAGCGCGCGACCCACGTCGCCTAACGACGCACGAAGCGCACGCTCGTAATTGCGACTCTTCCCGAACTCATGATGAAACCGCGTCATCAAATGAATCGTGTCATCGACGGAGATTCCAAGCACAATCGCCGCAAGCCCGGCCTTCGTGTAATCGAGGGAGATCCCGAACCAGCCCATCGCACCGAGAGCCAGGAAGATCGGCGCCAGATTGGGAACCATGGAAATCAAGCCGATCTTGAAGGAGCGGAAGATCCCGATCATGACGAGCGTGATGATCGCGAAAGCGATCGTCAATCCCTGGACCTGGCTCGTCACGATGTAATCCATCAGAACCAGCCAGAGTGCACCGATTCCGGTCAGCGACACGGTTGAGTTTTGCGGCGGGACCGCTTCGAGATCCGCGTCCAGGCCGGCGACCAAGCGCTGCATCGAGGCCGTCGCGTCCATCTTAAGCCGGAGTTCCAGATTCGCCCTTCGGTAGTCGGAGGTCACGTACTCCTCAGCTTCCTCGCCGCCCGAGGACTCATAAAGCAGCAGATATTGAGCGACGGCCTGCCGTGTCTCCGGAATCGCGTAGTAGGCTGGGTCGTCCTCGTGAAAGGATTGATTGAGATCCTTCACGATATCGACGATCGAGTAGGTCTTCGTGACCAGCCAATCCTCGGCGTTGGCCAATTGCTGGATGCGATCGATCTCGCGAAGGACTTCCGGGTTCTTGATCCCGTCGTCCTCCCCTGCGTCGAATAGGTAGACGACGTTCGTCGTGCCACCCATCTCGCTGTCGACCTTGACTGTGGTTTTGTAGATCCAGGAGCTCTTCCAAAAGTCTTTTAAGTAATTCGAGTCGACCTCGACGCGCGTGGCGCCGATTCCGAACACGACGAGGAATACGCTGAAGATGGTGAGCAAGGTCCCGCGATGATCGATGTTCATCTGCGTGATCCGGTCGAGCGCGGAACGCATCCAGTCGCCGCCCTTCGCACGTGAATCTACGACGCCTGCGGAGGAGGACGACGGTGCGCTCGAAACCGCCGAAACTTTGGGCTCGATCCCGCGCAGTTTCCGCCATGCCCAGAGCCAGTCGATCGAGAGCAGCGACATCAAAAGCGTCATCGAGAATACGTACGCCATCAGGACGCCGATCGAGTTGATAACCCCGCCCTCGGCGAGGGTACGGATCGGTCCGAAGGACATTGATGCGAAGCCGACCGCGGTCGTCAGGCTCGTGAGTAGGCAGGGAACCCCCACGAGGTTCATCGTCTCGACGAGCGCCCGGCGGCGGTCGCGCCCGAGCGAGAATCGAGAACGAAACTCGGAGAGTATGTGCACAGAGTGCGCGACACCGATCGCCGTGAGCAAGGTCGGCGTCGACCCGAACCCCATTCCGATCTTGAAGCCAAGCGCCGCCATGATGGCCACGGTCGCGAGCAGACTCAGAACAATGACTGCGATCGGAGCCAGAACGGCGATCAGCGAACGAAACGTGACGGCGAGAATCACGGCGATGATCAGGATCGCCACGCCGAGCAAGACGAAGGGCTCGACGAAGAGAATGCGGTTGTAGTAGGCGTTTATCGGTACGTCGCCGGAGTGGTAGAACTGATAGGCCGCGTATTCCGGTCGAGCGAGAATCTCCGCGATCTTTGCTTCCGTGACCTGCGGATACAGATTCTCCATATTCGTCGGGTCTTCGGGGAAAGGACGCTGTTCGGGTGGGGCCAGGATCTCCTCGGGCGGGTCCGTGCTCGACCGATCCATCTCAAGGATGAGCGCACCGAAATCCGCCTCTTCGTTGATGATGCCGCCGACTAGCATCGGTTTCCGTAGATAGGCCTCTCGACGTTCGAGCAGCTCCGCCTGGCTGAGCGGCCAGTCGTCGACGATCTTGCTGATCTCGATTCCGTCCTCGGTGCCGACCGTGAGCTCGGCATTGGCGAGGCTCGTCACTTCGTAGATAAAGGGGACCTCGTCCTCGATCGCCTCCGTCAGCGAGACAAGTGCCGCCATCGCCTCCACGTTCCAAGGGCCATGTTCGAGCCCTTTGACCTCGTACCCGACATAGGAGACCTCATCAGACCCAAAATCCTCGCGGTAGGTCTCGTACGCCTGATATCTCGTATCCCCCGGATGAAAATAGTGTTCGTAGCTCGCGTCACCTTCGATCTGGCTCGCCACTTCAAAAGAAAGGCCCGCGAGCAGAAGCGAAGCGGCAAGTACCGCCCAACGAAACGTGAAGCAAGCCCCCGCAATCAATCCAAAGGCCCTATTAAGGGTCTCGATGGCGCCCTTGGAAGTTTCGTCCGCTTGGTTCATTCATTCCCCATTCGCTCGTGATAGGTTCGAGCCTAGTGCAAACGCTCGTCGCGGCGCCATCGCGAGATGTCGCGGTCCAAGGATGAAACGGCTGTCTGAAAGGCGGNNAGCGGCCCGTCTCCGGGCGGGGATGTCCGCGCGGATTCGCGACACCGCTCACATTGATCTTGTCCCGATCGGGGTCGAGGTCGCGGATGAACTTCTCCGCAACCACGGAGAAGGCCTCGGTGTACACCTCGGAGATCGTCCACCTCCTGCACCGACCAACGGCGACGAAATCGGCGTTTCGAGCTCACGAGTGTCGGGGGGCAAATCTCGTTCGCTGAGGGAGCCGGGGCGCTCGACGAGCGCGCACACAAGCGGCACCTGGTTTCGTGCCAGCACGACGAACGTGCTCGGAAAATGAGTGGTGGGGCGTAGTGGACTCGAACCACCGACCTCCGCGGTGTGAACACGGCGCTCTAACCAGCTGAGCTAACGCCCCACAGGGCCACAGGTTTTAGCGGATTCGGGCGTTCTCTGCCGCCCTCCTCCGCGCCCGCCTGGGCGACCTTTCGTTGGTTGCCCTTTTCGGGGACAGCCCTCGTTCCTCAGTCCACTTCGGTCTCGGGCACGACGGGCTTGGCAGCCTGGCGCTTACCTGAGGCGCGCACAAAGGCCTCGAAGAGTGGGTGCGGGTCGAAGGGCTTGGACTTGAACTCAGGATGAAACTGCGAAGCCACGAAGAAGGGGTGGTTCGGGAGTTCCACGACTTCCGCGAGCTTGCCATCCGGGCTCGAGCCCGAGAAGACCATGCCCGCCGCTTCAAAGCGGTCGCGGTACGCGGGGTTGAATTCCCATCGGTGTCGATGGCGCTCGCTGATCTCGGTCGCTCCGTAGGCCTCAGCCGCTTTGGAACCGGGTTCAAGCACGCAGGGATAGGCACCGAGGCGCATGGTGCCGCCGAGGTCTTCGACGTCCTGCTGGTCCGTCATGAGGTCGATGACCGGGTGCGGGGAATCGTCGGCCATTTCCGTTGAGTTGGCGCCGTCGAGGCCCACGACGTTGCGGGCGAATTCGATGCAAGCCATCTGCATGCCGAGGCAGATTCCCAGGAACGGGATCTCCTTCTCGCGGAGATACTGGATCGCGCGGATCTTCCCCTCGACGCCGCGGGAACCGAAGCCATGAGGAACGAGGACCCCATCAAGATGGCCGAGTTCGCTCGGGTTCTGGAGTTTCTCTGAATCGATGTACTCGATCAGGACTTCAGCGCCGCAGGCAAAGCCTCCGTGGTAAAGCGCTTCGTTGAGGCTCTTGTAGCTCTCGGTCAGATCGACGTATTTACCGACCATACCGATTTTGATCTGCCTGTCTGGATTGCGCTGAACGTTATGCAAGCGCTCCCATCGTCGCAGGTCGGGACGACCGGTCCACATGTTAAGGACCTGGGCGATTTTCTCGTCGAGGTTCTCTTTGGCGAAGCACAGCGGCACTTCGTAGATCGAACTCACGTCCTTAGCCGTGATGACTGCATCTTCGTCGACATTGCAGAAGAGTGCGATCTTGCTCTTGATGCTCTTCTCGAGAAAGCGGTCCGTACGGCAGAGGATGATGTCGGGTGCGAGACCGACCGACTGTAATTCCTTAACGGAATGCTGCACGGGCTTGGTCTTCACTTCGCCTGCCGTTGACTGGTAGAGGACCGGAGCAACATGAATGAAGCAGCAGTTCTCGCGGCCCGCATCGGCGCGGAACTGACGAATGGCCTCGAGGAAGGGAAGCGACTCGATGTCGCCTACCGTGCCACCAATCTCAACGAGAATAACATCACAATCCAGGCCCGCTTTTCCTATTGCTTCCTTGATCGCATCGGTCACATGCGGGATGACCTGAACGGTCCCTCCCAGATAATCGCCGCGTCGTTCTGCTGCGAGCACTTGGTCGTAGATTCGCCCGGCGGTCATATTATTGACCTTACCGAGGGTCGTGGTCGTAAACCGTTCGTAGTGCCCCAGGTCAAGATCCGTTTCGGCACCGTCTTCGGTCACGTAGACCTCGCCGTGCTGAAAAGGATTCATCGTCCCGGGATCGACATTCAGATAGGGATCGAGTTTAAGGAACGTCACCTTCAGGCTTCGGGCCTCAAGCAGTGCACCGATCGATGCGGAGGCGAGCCCCTTGCCGAGCGATGACATCACGCCACCAGTCACGAAGATGTACTTAGTCGGCCGCGGACTCATACCTGAGTTCCCCATTTAGTCACCTCAAGCTGCGTCGTCATCTGCGCGTCCCCCATCTCTTCGTCTTTAATCTTCGTGATTCTTGTTTGCTTCTTAACCGTCATCGAACCGCGGCTTCTGCGCGCTTTGCCAGCCCGTCCTCGATCCGGATCTCGTGGATCGGAACGAAGG
>DGPZ01000068.1 GCA_002390675.1 Deltaproteobacteria bacterium UBA4427 | reverse complement strand
CCGTACAAAGAGAAGGTGAAACTTCGACGTGCTCGGCAGGATCCGCCTGTGTCAGATGAGTTGCTCGCACTTGCTCCTACGCCTAATGATGCTTTGCAGGCGGCGTGGCGAGAAGCGGAAGCCCTCTTGACGATGGACTTGCCGCTCGAGCGGTTAGATGAGATGCCTCGCCTCGCCTGGGTTCAATCGTATTCTGCGGGACTAGAACAGTTTTCGTTGGGTACGCTCGCGGAGCGGGGAATTGCTCTGACGAATGCTGCAGGAGCAGGTGCGCCAGCGATCGCTGAATTTGTTTTCGGTCGCTTAGTGGAGGTCTTTCGGAACCTGCGCGGCATCGAAGCAATGCAGCGCGCTCGCGATTTTCATCGCCCAGGTGGTCGAACGCTCTCTGGTCGAACACTCGGGATCGTCGGCCTCGGCGCGATCGGAGGTGAAGTCGCGAGGCTCGGGCGTGCATTCGGGATGCGAACCCTCGCGAATAAGCGCAGCGCCCAACTGGGTGATGTTTCACCTCTTGTCGACCGGCTCCTGGGCCCGGATGGCCTGAGTGAAATTCTCTCTGAGTCGGATGTCGTGGTGTTATGCGCGCCGGCTACCGCCGAGACCACGAATTTGATCGATGCAGAAGCACTCAGTCGAATGAAGCAGGGCGCAGTCCTTGTGAATGTGGCAAGGGGCGGGCTCGTGGATGAAGGAGCGCTGCTTCGGGCGCTGCAGTGCGAGCATCTTTCCGCAGCGATTCTCGATGTGACCCGCACGGAGCCCTTACCTAAGAGCGATCCGCTGTGGGATGCACCCAATTTGTATCTCTCCCCGCATTCGTCTATCCCGCCGGATGCCTACGACGCGAGGTTGCTCGATCTCTTTGCTGAGAACGTGCGCCGTTACGTACTTGGCGAGGCCTTGGTGAATCAGATCGATTTATCCGCTGTGGATTCGTCCCTTGGGGACTGAAGGGCGAGTCCGCGACACCGGTTTCCCGATCAAAGAAATTCTGATCGTCGTCGGATGTCTTCTTTGCCAGATGGGCGCGGGGTTTTTCTACGGGAGTCGTGCACTCGCACCCGAGGTAATTTCGGACCTTGGCTGGTCCCGCACGGAATGGGCGTCAGGAATGGCGCCGATGTTGATCGTTTCGTCGGTCGGGCAGGCTTTCGTAGGGATTGCGTGCACGCGGTTTGGCGTTAGGCCTGTCATCGTCGCTGCACTCGGCTGTCTTGCGACAAGTGTTGTGCTCTTCTCATGGATGCAGAGTCTCACGCAGTTCTATCTGGCGATGATGATTCTTGCCCTTGCGAATGCGGGGATCGGCGATGTGTCGATTGGCAGCGTGGTCACGAAATGGTTTTCGCGACGGAGAAGTATCGCGTTAGGGTTCGCGATGGTCGGTTCAAATTTAGGTTCCGTCATCTACATAGGCGCGATGGCGCGGATGCTGCCGGATTGGGGTTGGAGAGGCGCCTCGATTTTTGTCGGACTCGCCGGGGTGGCGCTGATCCTTCCCTTCGCGCTGCTCGTGCTCCGCGACCCAAGGCCCGGAGAGGGCGCGGAAGCGGAGCGTTCCTCGGAGAGGCCGGTCGCGGAGGAAGAACCTTCACTGCCGGTTCGCGAAGTTCTTCGCCGACCCGCGTTCTGGATTCTTTTCTACTCGCTCTTTTGTTATGCGCTCGTGTTGCTCGGACTTGTAGACCAGCTCGTCCTTTATTTGAGGGACCTTGGGTACAGCGAATCTCAAGCGTCTGGTGCTCTACAGCTCGCAGTCGGCGCTGGGATTGCTGCAAAGCTAGGCGCGGGATTCGTTGGGCAAGTCGTTTCGTCGAAGACGGCGTATCTGTTGAATACTGCGCTGCTTGCGATCAGCCTGATGCTCGTGCCCTTCGCGGCGACGGGCTGGGTCCTCGTGCTTTTCAGCATTCTATTCGGGCTCGCGACGTCCTCGCGTGATGTTCTCTTGCCTCTCGCAATAGCGGATGCGTTCGGGACGCGTTCCTTCGCTCAGGTCTACGGATTGATGGTTTTGGCGTTCGTGCCTGGTGGCGCGCTTGGCCCGCTGGTGCTCGCCGAGGCGCATCGTGTGTTCGGACACTATCGGCCAGGCTTCATGGCATGTCTCGCATTGACGAGCCTAGCCGTCGTGGCTCTCGCTTTCCTGCCCCGTGGTAGGGAGGCGCAAGCCGCTTAGGTCTTCACACCTAAGCACTAGTTTGCCTCTTAAAGCCCCGGACAGCTTTTTTTGCACGCAAGCATTAGACAAGCGTAATAGGCAGACTTGCGAATCCTCGATTAGTGTCTGAGGGCAGACGATTCACTCCGTCGAGATCGAGGCGGTAGTTAGGTGCACGTGCCAGCAGGGTTTCGAGGCCGATCCTCATTTCCAGACGCGCGAGGCTCGCCCCAAGGCAGAAGTGGATCCCGAACCCGAACGCCAAATGGTTATTGCTTTGGCGACGAATATCGAAGACATCTGGATTTGTGAAGACGCGCGCATCTCGGTTCGCAGAGGCATATAGAAGGTGAACCCGCGCACCTTTCGGAATGGTGACATCTTGAACGACGACGTCGCGGGTGGTCACTCTTGAGAGACCCTGAACGGGCGAGTCGAATCGGAGAATCTCTTCGACGGCGGAGGGAATGAGGCTGGGGTCTTCAATCAATGCACGTCGCGCTTCTCGATGTCGCTCTAAGAGCAGGATCGCGTTGCCTAGTGCGGAAGTGGTGGTCTCGGTTCCTGCGACGAGCAGCAGAAAGCAAAGCCCCAGCAGCTCATCGTCTTGCAGGGCGCGCCCTTCCTCGGAGCTGGTGAGCAATAAGCTGATCAGATCGTCGCGCGGCTCGCTCTTGCGAGCCTTGAAGACCGTTTGGAGATAGTCGGTGAGCTCTCTCTGCGCAGCGAATAGTGTGGCAGGGTCGGCGCCGCTCGAATAGACAATCGCATCGACGCATCGTTTGAACATGGGGCGCTCCGCAGCGTCGACGCCCAGCAGTTCCGCCATGACATAGATTGGCAGTGGATCCGTGAAACCCTCGAACGCATCCACCGTGCCTGCCGCGCCGGCTTCGACGAAGAGCGCGTCGAATAGCCCGTCGGTGAAGCCGCGAACCCGTTTGGCCATCGCATCCATCCGTCGCGGC
>DGPZ01000154.1 GCA_002390675.1 Deltaproteobacteria bacterium UBA4427 | reverse complement strand
TGTGCCACCCATGGCTACCCAGGCCGTTTCGATATTGCCAAAGTAGTCAAGCATGTTCTGGCCATATGTCACTCACTCCGTGCCTAGCGAGGGTAGATTTCGGGGCTGGGTGCCACGACGCCCAACCTCTCGAAAACCACGCGACTCCGGTGCCCGGTTTGCTGTCGAAGATTCAGGGCAAAGTTGATCAGGTTCCCATCGACGAGGCAGCTCAAGCTTATATCCAGAAGACCTCCATCGTCGGCCTGTCCCCTCACGAGTATCACGTCCAAGAACGCGGAGTCCGAGAGGGCCTCAAAAGTCAGCTCAGGTCAATCGGATAAAAAACGGTCCCCGGATGAAGCTAACTGAGCGCTAGAAGACCCTCTTAGAAGGTGACAGAGTCGGTCCTCAACGCGAAGAGAATATTCTGCGAGAGTTCGCTCTCGATCAGATTTTCGGCGCGCTTCGCAGAATATCGAGTCCCATCGGGCTTCGCGTGAGCGCTGTCTTCATGGTCAGGCGATTCCTCTTAGACGCGTCTCACCGCCCGTAAGTAAATGATTTTGTCCGCTAGCGAGAATGCCGACGACGCCGGACAACCACAATGCCAGCGACGGTCAAGCCGGCCGTGAGCTGACTCATTAGAATAGACGGTTCAGGAACGGCGATCGTTGCAAAACTGGTATACACCTCGTCACCATCGGAAGAGCTTGAATTATCCGCCGCGACGCCCGAAGCGTAAAGCGTGACAGCCCCGAAATCCGTAGGGGGCGCTGTCCAGCTAAAGGTCCAGGCCTGTTCTTCCATTTGACCAGCTGCGCTGCCCAGCGTATTTTGCTTGGCATAGTCTCTCATGAGCGTTGATGAGACCTGGGACAATCCGTCCGAACCCGCGATCAGATCGCCGGCACCTATCAAATCAGCGTCGATCGCCGTCAACTCGAAACCCCATCGGGTCCGATCGGGATGAGACAACCTGACCGTAATGTCATAGTTCACACCCGGTTCGTATGTGACGGGAGCGACAATGGTCAACACTCCTAACCCCGAGTTAAGAGTGAAGTCACTATGGCACAATGTACAATTTGGCTCCGTACCACCGCCGGATACAGGAGCGTTCGTATACCCATCGGGAGGCCCGGAGGAGAACGCCAGAGCGTCGTTGCCGAGACTTGACATCTGCAGGATGAAGGTGAGCGCCAGGGCACGAAGAATGCCTGCAGCTGTCAATTTAGCTTCGGATCGAGCGATTCGGTTCACCTTCGGGTTCTCCAGCAAGTAAAGGCTGTTCGCATGAGTTTGGTCGTATTAGTGCGGATCCAAACACGTTATCAAGACTGGAGGAAATAGGCAGTTCACGATTCGTTTTTGGCACTTTTTATATTAGGCGTTCTGACAAGTAGACCAATAGAATACGCCCTTTTCGCAGGGCAGGATATGGGGTTTACTGGATGCCTTGACCCGGTATGAGATCGGGCTGCTCCCCCTGCCAGACCATCCGAGGCAACGAACGAGCCCGCCTCTATCCACCAAACAGCCGCAATTGTAGCGACTCCCGGAACGGCGACCGAGCTAAACACTGCGAGAGCTGGAGGAAGCAAATGCTGACCAAAAATTATCTCCTAGACCGGACTTTTCTTCTTGAACCACGAACCGTGCGGAACCTCGCGCTGGTCATCCTGGTCGCTCTGTCGTTCGGCCTCGCGTCAGCCGGCCAAGCCCAAGACGAGCCCAAGGCGCGTGAAATCATGACGCGCGTGGACGACCGCGAAGACGGCGATAATCAGACCTCCCGGATGCAGATGAGGCTGATCGACAAGCGGGGTAAGGAGCGCGTCCGTGAACTTCGCAGCTTTGCCAAGGACAAGGGCGTAGATGACTACTCGATGATGTTCTTTGAGAGTCCCGCGGATGTTAAGGACACTGGCTTCCTCACCTACGACTACGATGAGGCCGAGCGCGACGACGATCAATGGCTCTACCTGCCCGCGCTCAAGAAGACCAAGCGAATTGCGTCGAGTGATAAGAGCGGCAGCTTTATGGGTTCCGACTTCAGCTACGCGGATATGACCAAGCGACCTCTCGAAAATTACGAGTACAAGCTCCTCAAGGAAACCGAGCTCAACGGCCATCCGGTATGGGTCATTCAGTCGACGCCTACCAGCGAAGAAGAAATTGACGAGACTGGATATACCAAGGCGATTCAGTTTGTTCGCAAGGACAATGACGTAGTGGTTCGTTCAAAGATTTGGGTCAAGAAGGGCAAGCGCAACAAGTACATGGAAGTCCAGGAGCTTGAGCAAATTGAAGGTATCTGGGTCTCGAAGGTCATGACTATGACCACCAAGAAGGGCAAGCAGACTCTTCACAAAACCGTTCTTCAAATCAGCGACGTCAAATTCAATCAAGACCTCGACTTCGACTCGTTCAGCGTGCGCGGCCTCGAAACAGGGCCCTGATCCTTGTCGAGATTTCCCGGACCTGAATTGATGCGTGCTTCGCCTTTCCACCTTCTCTTGCCCTCCCCTTTGCCCGATTGCCGACGAGACCGTCTGCGTCCCTCGACTATTCTTGCGTTCTTCCTCGGTTTAACACTCGCCTGGCCCGGCGTGCTTCACGCGCAGGACGAAGACTTCGACGATATGATGGGCGGCTTCGACGACGAGTTCGATGTCTCGGAACTCGACGACATGGAAGCGGGGGTCCCTGAATGGCTCGCCACTCTACCCGGCGGAAACTGGCTCTTCGAGAACGTGGAGGTGAGTGGCTCACTCGCAGTAGGCGCCGTCTGGAATTATCTCTCCCACACCGCCAGCGACAGCATCCGGCAGGAGCCACCCCCTGCTCCCGTCACCTTCGGCCAGACTGATTTCGGTGGACTCTCGCGGCTCGATCTCGACGGGTTCCTCCAAATAGACATAGAGCTCCCTAACGAGTGGACCTTCCGAGGCGAAGGCCTCGCTTGGTATGACTTCGCCTACCGGATTAATGGCCGCTCCGACTACAACGGGGCCGTCCTCGACGTGTATGAATGGCAGGTCGATACGGGCGAGCTCTATATCCAAGGCCCGGTCACGGATTCGATCGACCTCGCAATCGGCCGCAAAGTCGTTAATTGGGGACGCTCCGACACTTTCCGAATCGTCGACGTGGTGAACCCCCTCGACAGTAAAGAGCCCGGCCTCGTCGACATCGAAGATCTCCGCCGCCCGGTTGCCATGATCAAAGTTGACGTCCAAAGCGGCCCGTGGAGCGGGCAACTCCTCGTCATCCCCGAACATCGCTACGACCGACTCCC
>DGPZ01000143.1 GCA_002390675.1 Deltaproteobacteria bacterium UBA4427 | reverse complement strand
GCGGTCTCAGACCTCATTTCCAAGGGCGACGTCCTTCCCGGACTTGGAGACGCAGGCGCCCATGTCGGCCAGGTGATGGATTCGGGCTGGTGCTCCTTCGTGTTGTCCCATTGGGTGCGCGAGGAGGGGATCTTCCCGATCGAAGAAGCCGTTCGACGCATGACTTCCGCCCCGGCTCGGATTATGGGTTGCGAGGATCGCGGAGTGCTAGGCGTGGGCAAGAAGGCCGATGTGAACGTGATCGACCTTGAGCGCGTGAGCGAACGCATGCCCGAGTACGTGCACGACTTCCCGGGCGGGGCAGGGCGTTTTGTGCAAAAGGCGCGCGGCTACCGTGCCACGATCTGCAACGGCGAGATGATTCTCGAGAACGACGAACTGGTTGGACAGCGCACTGGTCGCGTCCTGAGGCGTTCTAATTAGTTCAGTCGTCCAGGTCCGGCGCCCAGCCGGCACCATTGATATGTGAGCCGCCGTCCACGAAGAGCGTGTTGCCTGTGAGGTAGCGTGAGTCTTCGCTTGCCAGGAAGAGTGCGACCGGAGCAATATCCTCGTAGCAATCTCCTATGCGACCCATGGGATTCATGGCGTCCGTCGTCGGAATGAGTTCCGGATGTGCGGACATCGTTTGGTTGAAGGAGTTCGACTTCGCGGCCGGGCAGATCACGTTGCAAGTAATGCCGTCCCCGGCCCACTCGCGAGCGGCTGTACGCGTCGCGGCGCGAAGGGCTTCTTTACTCGTGTTGTATTCGGCCGTGCCTATGTGCGCGTTCACGCCGTTCAGCGAGCAGATGTTGACGACGCGACCCCAACCCTTCGCCTTCATGATTGGGTGTGCGGCGAGCATGGCCCAGAAGGGACCCAGGAAACCAATGCCAAGCCCGTGATTCATGAGATCTTCGGTCTTGTTCTCGATGCGGCCGATTCGGCCTCCTCCCCAGGCGTTATTCACCAATATGTCGAGGGTGCCGAAGCGGTCGACCGCAGCTTGAACCATGTTTTCGACACTTTCCTTGTTAGAAGCGTCCGTCTCAACGAAGAACGCATTCTCTCCGAGTTCATCAGCAGCCTGCTGCCCCGCCTCCGGCTTCAGCTCCGCCACGATGACCTTGGCGCCTTCTTCAATATAGCGCTGCGCTATACCGCGCCCGATTCCGAGGCCGGCCCCCGTGATGATGGCGACCTTTCCTTCTATTCGACTCATGGGAAACTCCTGTGGCGGGTTGATGTTGGGAAGAGAAAGCGAACGCGACCTTTGTGGAGGGGCACTATGCCTAACCGCACTGGGCCTAACCGCATTGGGACTAACTGTTATGGGCCTAACGAAGGTGGACCGGCATGCTCGTGATTTCTCGCAGGAACAGATTCCCAGGGTCCCAGCCAATCTGACTTTCGTCGAAGCTGGCGCTCTGGGGAAGGTGCTCGAGGAAATATTCGAGCAACGTGCCTACTTGCAGTCGGGCGAGATGAACGCCGAGGCAGTAGCCGGCGCCGAAGCCAAAGGAAAGGCTCCCACGCAGTTCGCGGTCGATGTCGAAGACTTCGGGTTTCTCGAAGACTCGCGGGTCCCAGCCGGCGCCCATGATCGAAAGGAGTACGAGGGTCTGTTTGGGAATCGTCTGTCCTTCGAACTCGACGTCTTCGGTCGAAGCGCGTACCAGGTATTTCGTGGGCCCTTCGTAACGGAGGCATTCCATGACGGCGTTCTTCACCTTAGAACGATCGTCGCGGAGGATATTGGTCGCTTGAGGATGGGAGAGGAGAGTCTTCACTGCGAGTGTTGTAGAGAGTCGCGTCGTGTCGGTACCCGCCGCTACGAGGATCACGAGGGCTCGGACGAGATCTTGCGGATCGACATCGCCTCGCTTGTTCGCGAATTCGATGACTTGCGTGACGAGGTCTTCCTCTGGTTTGGATCGCCGAGTCTCGACGGTGCGGCCGAGAATGTCGAGCATTGTTACGGCAGCTGCTTCGGCTTTATCACGGTCCCCATCGCCCGAGATCGGATTGAGGCCGCGGAAATAGTCAGGTGCGCAAGTGAGGAACATCTGAGCATCGCGAGTCGTCTCGTCGATTCCGAGCAGCCGCGAGATCACTCGTAGCGGAACCTCTTGAACTAACTTTACGACGTCGACATCGCTTTCACTTTTCAGCGGAGAGCAGACGGTCTCGACGACTTCGTTCACGGTGTCCGACATTTTTCGAATCATGCCCGGGCGGAAGTCGGGGGCGAGGAGTTCGCGTATGAGGTTGCCACCATCCTCGCGTGCCAGACTCGCACTCGTCATGGAATGCTCAAGCGTTGGCCATCGCTCTGCTCGGACCTTCGAAGCGGCATCATCGCCCAAACCGGCGTCAATGGGATTGCGAGACATCGCAGGGTGGTCGCAGAATGCACGCACGGCGTCGTAGCCGTGCACGAGCACTGCGTTCATGTCTTCGACAGGCACGAAGCGATTGTCTTCGTGGATACTCGCGAAGATCGGCCGTGGGTCGGCGGTGTACTCAAGGGAAAATGGATGGTGGGACGGCAGGCTCATCGGTCTTGGTCTCTCAATTGGGCGAAGGGGAAGCGTTGCTGCGACGTGTCATGTTTCTCGTCGCCGAAGGCAGAAGGCTAGCAAGATTGGCGGTCAGGTGGCGGCCGTGCGGAGGCGAGAAATGTGGCGTTGTGCCGCGTGGTGGCAAGATGAATCGCCGCCGCTACCTCTTCGGGCGACTAGCGACCGGGTGCGGCTGCCTTGATCAGTGAACGTACCCAGACGGATTGTGCGAGTGGGTCGATCCATCGGTAGAGCCGTCCCGAAACCTTGATCGGTTGATTCTTTTCGAGCGCCTCGATGCCTTCGCGAACCACCACCTCAGCGTCGTACCACATGAAGCTCGGCAGTGAATTTTTCATCTCCATCATGCCGGCGGTTTCGTGAAAGTCGGTGTGTGTGAATCCCGGGCAAAGCACCGAAGCCTGTACGCCGCTGCCTTTCAGCATGAGGTCGAGTTCCTCTGTTAGCGCGATCACATAGGCCTTCGAAGGCCCATAGTGCCCACCGGCTGAACGGGCCAATCGCCCCGCGAAAGACGCGACGTTAAGCACTCGTCCGAAGCCGCGTGCCTGCATGGGTGGGATGAAGTGGTGACACATATGTGTAACGGACGTCATCATGAGCTCGAGGAACTTCGCCTGGCGCTCCCAGTCGTCGCCTTCAAGCAGCGAGGGGCCGGCGCTGCCGGCGTTGTTTACGAGGTAGTCGATATGAATCCCAGCTGCAGAGATTTCGGAAAAGAGTGTCTTTGGCGCGGAAGGTTCGGAAAGGTCTGCGGAGAAAGTCTGAGCGGAAACGCCATGGCGGTTCGCAAGTTCTTCGGCGACTTCCTCGAGCTTTTCTTTACGGCGCGCGACGAGGACGAGGTTGTAGTTTCGGGCCGCGAGCTGGTTCGCGAATTCGACCCCGAGCCCAGCAGAGGCACCGGTGATGAGTGCAGTGCGGGGGGATGGGCGTGATGAGCTATTTTGAGCAGTCATTAGGGTCTCCTAGGCGGGCGTTCGGTGAGCGTAGCGCGCAGCCTTGGCTGTTGAATTCAAAGCTCTGACGTCTAGGCTTTAGCCTCTTCGAAAATACAAAGGAGTCGATTGAATGTCTAAATCGTCCGCAGCCTCGGGCAAGCCGCGCGCCCAGATCGTGATGGAGCGGTATTGGGAAGAGGTCAACAATCAAGGAAAGCTCGAGTTAATTCGAGAGTTGTGCGCGAATCCGATCACGCGCCATGATCCAGGCGAGAAAACTACTGAACTCACTCACGACGAACAGATTGCACGAGTCGAGTTCGGAATCGAAAAGATGGGCGTTAAGATTACGAACGTGATCGTGCATGCGGATGACACGACGGTGACAGGCGTTTGGAATATGACTATGAAAGTAGACGGGAAAGACGTTGCTATGTGTGGCATTGAAGTGTTTCAGCTCGATGCCGACGGACGTCTCGCAAATTGTTGGAACGCGCCTTACGGCGAAGGACATTGGGGGTAATTGGAAAGATGGAAACGCTATTTGAATGGCTCCCGCGCATCGGCGCGGCAATCACATGTCTGATCGGACTCACGGGGCTCATTAAGCCGAACGCAATTCTCGACTCGCTGGACATCAAACTCGAGTCGGCAAAGGCTTTCTCGGAAGTTCGAGGCGTCTTCGGCGGAATCATGCTCGGGGTGGGCGGCAGTGCGCTCGTGCTAGGCGATGCAAATGTCTATCTCGCGCTGGGAATGGCCTGGACCGGCGCGACCGCAGCTCGCTTTTTGTCGATGGCGATGGACGGATCGACGATTCAGGAATCGATTCCACCGATCGCCGTGGATGGGACGATTGCTTTGCTCGCTCTTAGCAGCCAGCTCTAGCGATCAGTTCGAAAAGCATTAGCCGATCGGTGTGTAGCGAATGACGATCCGTGAGCCGTCGGCGTTGCCTGTTCGCATGGGTTCTCGCCACTGCGCGATCTCCGCCGGGTATTTCTTCTCGTAGATAGCGAGAAGCCGCTCGAGTAGGTCGGTGTCGCGAACGCGTTCGCCTCGTGCTTCGAAAGAGGGCGCGGCGCGAAAGTCTTCGTTGTGTCCGCCGTACCAGGTGTTCCAGATGCCATGATCGCCTACCCAGATGCGTGCGCGATCGAGTCCCTTGCGAAGCGCCGTGGCTTTCCATCGGTCGGTGGCCACGGTGACAACCACTGCGTCATCGATCCACGCGTACCAGAGTTCCGCGTGACATTGGCTTTCCTTACCATCGGACTTGAGCGGCGAGATATAGGCGAAGGGGCTCTTGGATAGGAGCCCGAGGAGCTTCTGGGGGAGGGCCTTCGGATTTTCTTTCGCCAGTGCAGCGGCGACGGCGATGTCATCCGCTGTATCGGCCTGGGCCAGCAGCGGTAATCCGGCGGTCAGAGCAGCGAGGCCCGCGCTGGTTCGCAACGCGCGTTGCGCGAAGCTTCGGCGGGTCATACGAGACCGGATATCGGAGGGCAGATTGCTCATAGCTCGTGCTCCTACTTTGCGCATGATTGTGGACTGACCCGAGACTACCACGCTCGGGCTAGCCGTGGTCTGCTCCCGATTCTTTAAGGCCGCGAGCCAGAGGGCGGTTCCGTGACATATTCGAACGAAAAACTACCTCGTTGTTGTTGCGGCTCTATCCGTTAGGATCAAAGGCTCGCCTGGAGCCAGTCCTGGCGAGCAAAGCCAATCCATTCCCGGAGCTGACCCCTATGAGTTATGACAATGATGCCCCCGCCGCCGACGGCGATCTCTCCTCTAGCTGGCCGCGATCCGCTGCGGACTACACGGTCATCTTGGTCGATGAACCCGCGCCTCATGTTAGGCGAATTACTTTGAACCGACCCGATAAACGTAATGCGCTCAATCACGCGCTGCGAGCAGAGGTGCTGCATGCCTTGCGCGCAGGCGATCAGGACGAGGCTGTCCATGTCCAAATTGTACGTGGGGCAGGGAAGTCGTTCTCTGCGGGCTACGACATTGGCGGCGGCAATGAAGGTCTTGAATATCCCTTCTTTACGCCGGGCGGCGAAGGTCAGTATCCGCGCCACGTGACCGAAGGATGGATGAGCATTTGGGAACTCTCGAAGCCCGTGATTGCTCAAGTGCACGGGTATTGTCTAGCAGGGGGAAGCGAACTCGCGACGGGGTGCGATGTCATCTACATGGCTGAAGACGCACAGATGGGATACCCGGCGGTTCGCTTTGGCGTGCCGGATATGCAGTTCCATGCGTGGCTCGTCGGGATGCGGCGCGGCATGGAAATGATGTTGACCGGCGATTCGATCAATGGCATCGAAGCCGAGAAGCGCGGCTGGGCAACACGAGCCTATCCGGCGGATGAACTTGATGCGAAGACGCTCGAAATGGCTGTGCGCATGTCAGAGCTACCCACGGATATTGTTCAGTTGAACAAGCGTGCAGTCCATCGACAGATGGAAGTGATGGGCATGCGACAGGGTATTCGACAGGGCACGGAGCTGTGCTCCTTAGCAATTCACCAGAAAAGCTTTGACGAATTTATTAGTCAGACGGGTGCTGGAGCGGGCAAGCTCACGAGCGCGCTGCAGAAGCGCGACGAAAAGTTTGGTGACTACCGCACGGGCGACGAATAATATTGCTCGGATATAGGCGCGAGACCGACTGCGGTCTCGCGCCCCATTTCGTCGGTCTCGCTCTCGGGCTATTGAGGGCGAGTCTTCTCGTTCAGTCCGTAGAGCTTGCCCATAAGCTGCGAAACGAGGCCGCCAACAGGCAGCGAGACCTCGCCTTCGCGACCCAGCTGAAGTGCCCAGGCAAGATCCTTTTCGGCGATGCGCGTATTCGAGAGCATAAAGCTCTGGAAGGCTTCGCTGTTGCGTGCTTCGTCGGGCATAGACTGACTTCCCATATACGCGATCATCATGGGCGTGATCTGACCGTTGGATTGTCCTGCCTGCTGAAGGACGTCGAGGGAAAGCCCTGCGCTCTTTGCGAGGGTGGATGCCTCAAAAGCTGCAGCCCATTGGATGTACGTGATGAGGTTGATGCACAGCTTGAGCTTTGCGCCGCATCCGAGCGGACCGGCGTGAATCAGGTCGACGTCGGTGATCGCCTTGAAGTAGGGCTGGCATTTCTCCAGGGCCGATTCAGGGCCTCCGATCAGGAGCGTGAGTTCTTTGGTTTCGGCTCTGGCGGCGCCGCCCGTGACGCAGGCATCCATCACTTCGATGTTCTTAGCCGCGGCGGCTTCGGAAATTTCCTCGGCGGTAGAAGGCAGGATCGTGCTGTGAATCAGGATCACGCTGCCTTCGCCTAGTCCGGCGAGCAAGCCGTCGTCGCCGAACACGACGGCACGAACATGCTTGTCTTCTGGAACGCAAATTCCGACAACGTCCGCGTTCTGTCCTACTTCGCGTGGCGATGCGGCCGCTTTGGCTCCATCTGCTACGAGTTCTGCGACGGGCTCCTCGGCGATGTCGTATACGGTCATTTCGAAACCCGCAGGGGCGAGGTGAGCAGCGATTGGTTTGCCTTGGTTGCCGAGGCCGATGAATCCTGTGCGAATCGTCATGTATTGCTCCTGAGCTGCCGCATTAAGTCGATGGGCGAAGTGGACTAGATGCGGAGGTCGATAGTGATCCCCCGCGCGACTAAAAAGCTAGCATCATGAGGCGCCGCGTCGGCTCCCTCGTCGCGGCCTTTAGGAGCAGGCCGAATGGATTGGATTGAGGGCGTGTCCCTTGCGGATCAGCGCGAGATCGCAGCATGCCGAGCCACTCTCGATTCCGACGCACCGGAGGACTACCAATCTCTTTCGGCTCGGTTGGCTCTCCATTGGTCGCGTAACCGGTCCCGACGTCGCCCGGCACGTATCGGGATCGCTGGAGGGCAGGGGGCTGGAAAGTCGACGCTGTCGCAACTGATTTCGGACGCCTGCAAGTTTTTTGGGCTGCGCGTTTGCGTGCTCGGACTCGACGATTTCTATCTCACTAAAGCGGAGCGACGGGCGCTCGCGGTAGATATTCATCCCTTGCTCAAGACGAGAGGCGCGCCGGGGACTCATGACCTCGGATGGTGTCGCCGGGCCGTCGAAGGCGCTGGCGCCCCCGGTCGGATGGAACTGCCTCGCTTCGACAAAGGGCAGGACGACCGAGCGGAAACGGTTTGGGTCGAAGGGCCTTTCGATTTGGTTCTTCTCGAAGGCTGGTGCATAGGTGCGGCCCCGGTCTCAGACGGCGCGTTAGTCAATCCGGTGAACGAACTCGAGCGGATTCAAGATGCGGACGGTCGGTGGCGTAAGCTCGTGAATGAGCGATTAGGAGATGAGTACGCTGCTCTTTGGGACATTCTCGACGAGATTGTTTTTCTTGAGGTACCGGGGCTCGACGCGGTACGCCGTTGGCGCTTAAAGCAAGAGGAAAGTAGACCGCAGGCCCGCCGTCTCGATGCGGAAGCTGTGGCGGCATTTGTTGAGTTCTATGAACGAATTACCTGCGAGATGCTTGAGCGTCTGCCGGAGCGTGCGGACTGGGTAGTCTCCCTAAGCGAAGACCATAGTGTCGAAAAGCTTATGGGCCCTAAGCGTGACGATTGAAGATGAACCTTACGTAACTCGGTCCAATGTGCGCGGCGAGATATTTTGGCGAATACAACAGGATCTGCCGCAGCAAGGTCCGGATATCGACCGCCCGGAGATTTCGTCTAACCCGCTTCGGAGTGGTCGGTTGACTACTTCACGGCATTCGAGCGGCGTTTGAACGCAATGCGCAAAGAGCGCGCTCACTCCTATGGGCCGAAACAGTTGCGGCGGTCTATGGCGTACTTGGTGTAGTGCGGGGGCTCGATTCCTTCGGATATGTCTTCTACATCGCGGAGTTCGTCGAACACTAGGGAGTTCCCGCGCATGTGAAGCATGTAAAGAGCACACTTGCCTCGACTCCCGTGAGACCCGAACATTGCGTCGGTTGGGTTTGAGAGGCGGAGGCAAAAATACTTGGAAGTTAGACCGACCGGCGGAGCGCTGGGCGCGGAAATCCTGGGTGTCGACCCCCGGTCTGTGACCGAGGGTGAAGTGCAGGACATCTATCAGGCGCTGTTGGAGCACGAAGTGGTGTTCCTGCGAAACACGCAGCTTGATGACGCGGGGCATTTAGAATTCGCGGGTCGCTTCGGCACTCCGAGCGTCTTCCCCCTTTTTAAAGTCTTAGGCGAAACCGAGCCGACCTTTCAAGTAATCCACGATGGGCCGGGTAGCGAGCCTGCGGCCGATCATTGGCATACCGACGTCACCTGGATTGCGGAGCCCCCAAAAGCGGCGTTTCTGCGGGCCACGCTCGTTCCTGAGCGAGGCGGCGATACGATGTGGGGATCGATGTCCACAGCGTACGAGGCCCTTTCTACGAAGATGAAGACGTTTTTGAATGGACTGACCGTCCGGCACGACAACTCTTCTTTCATAAAGGGTATGGAAAAGAAGATGGGAGCCGAAGCGGCTGCGCCTCTAACAGAAAAGTTGCGAGAGCAGTACCCGGCCGTAATCCATCCGCTCATCCGAACTCACCCAGATAATGGCCGCAAAACGATCTTTTTTGGCGGCGGTTTCATGCGCGAGATCGTCGAACTCACGAAGCCCGAGAGCGATGCACTTTTGGCATTCCTCGGGCGACATATCGAAGAACCCGCTTTTCATACGCGATGGCGATGGTGCCAAGACGATCTGGCGATCTGGGATGAGCGCTCCACTGTCCACCGCGGCCTTTCGGATCATTTTCCGCGCGAACGAGAAGTTCGACGCTGTGTTATCGATGGAGATCGTCCCGTATGAGCGCTCAATCGTCTTCTTCCAATTCATCCGCCACCGCATCAGCGCAGTCGCCGTACTGGTTTTCGAAAAATGCCGACAAAGCCTGGGCCGAGAAGTTCTTTCTGACCTTCGTACCAGTCTTCTTTCTCTACAACGGCGTAGTGCAATCCGCGGGTTGGCTCGATACTAATAATTTCTGGCACATCGCACAGAATGTTGGGATGTGGATTCCGTATTGCGTGTTTTTGCCGGCCTGGCTCAGGAGGCACTCGGGCGTGCCGTGGCGTGAGAGCTACTGGTTTAAATTCAATCTCTACATGTTCGTTTTCGTGTTCCTCGTGACATATTTTCACACAGAATACTTCTTCGACCTGTTAGGTCTTCGTTACCGCTTCGATGAAGTCACGCTCTACTTCGATTCGGCCCTGATCGGGCCCGATGAGGCGACGGCAGCAGCCGACTACAAAAAAGTACCGCCGGGTATGTACCTCAATGCGGTGGCCTTCTTTATCGTCTATCACACGGTTGCGATCGTTTGTATGCGTCGGGTTCAGACAATGACTCTTGGATGGGGCGCGGGGGCACAGCGTGCCGCTTGGATCGTGATCGTGGGAATCGCCTCGCTCTTCTTTGCCTGGGCGGAGACGAGGCTCTACATCACGCAGTCTGCATCGACGAACGTTTGGTACGTCGACCTTGAGGCGATGCTTCTGTGGGGCTCCGTTTTCTACTCGATGTACTTCCTTGTCAGCTTCCCGAACGTGTTCCGCATGGACGAGAAAATAAGTGAGATGCGGTGGACGCTCTCGCGAACGGTTCTGGAGGCTTGCGCTGCGGGTGCAATCAGCCTGCTTTTGCTCGACCTCTGGGCCAATTTTATTGGCCCAATCTACTGAGTCGCCGCTTGTGGCGATGGCAGTTGCATGTTTGGGAGGCTGAGCGGTGAAAATTCTGGTGACAGGGGCGACCGGTCTGATTGGCGCGCATAGCACGGCAGCGCTGCTTCGAGCAGGTTTTTTAGTGCGTCTCTTTGTACGGAATGCGGAGAAGTTGAACCGCGTACTCGCCCCCTTCGGATTTGGCGAAGAGAATGTGGAAGTGGTAGTCGGGGCGCTTGATGATTCCGCTGCGATCGAAGAGGCTCTGAGTGGGTGTGATGGGCTGCTGCATTGCGCAGGGATTTTCTCTCCAGATCCCGACGCTGCGGAATTGCTCCTTAAGACGAACGTGGAGGGAACAAGGCTCGTTCTTAAAGCTGCTGAATCCGCACAGCTCGAGAGAGTCGTCTATGTGTCGAGCATACTCTCACTCTTCCCTCCGGTGTCTGATGTTATGTGCGCGGAGGACGCGGTTGCAGAGCCAAACGAGATGTATGCCGCGACAAAGGCAGCCGCGGAACGCATCGCTCGCGCCCATCAAGTATCAATGCCGCTCACGATTCTATACCCAGGCGCAGTTCAAGGCCCGGATGATCCGACTTTTTCGATTGGGCCACAGCTCGTCGCTAACGCTCTGGTCGACGGACGGGTGCTTGTGACCGAAGGTGGGCTGCCGACGACAGATGTCCGAGACCTTGCGGAGATCGTACGGGCGGTTTTCGAGGGACGCGCCGAGAGCGACCGTGTGATGGGCCCCGCCTTTTTTCTGGAGCACGAGAGGTATCACAGCCTGCTCGAATCCATAACGGGTCGCGATCTCGCAGCGCAGCGGATGCCCGGCTGGATGCTGCGTATCTTGGGCCGATTCGGTGATTTGGCGGCCCGTTTGGGACGGCCGGTTCAGCTGACTTCCGAAGCGGCTGCGGTTCTCACGAGGAGCGTTCCTGTTGATGACTCTCAAGCCTGTCGACTCTTGGGGCGTCCTCCAATTTCGGATGAGGCGTCTTTCAGAGATCTGATTGATTGGATGGTTCGCGCAGGACATCTCGATTCAGCCGCTGCCGGTCAGGGGGCTCCGAAGGCCAATGACTGATAGGTGTTGCAGCGTTTCGGAATTGCCTGGGAGCTTTCGCTCAGAGCCATTCGGATTGACTATTATTAGTGTCACTAATCGGGTTCGAGTCGTAACGCTCATGGCCAATAAAGTTGGACACTGAGTACGAGATGGTTTGCTCGTCTCAGGCTTATATCTTTCGCAGTCGATAGCTGGCGGCCCTTTGGGTTTAAGCCGAGACATCTTGGCTGCGAGATCGAATCCTATCTATTCTGTAGGGCCTAAGAATAACTGCGCGAGCTAGTCAAGCCGATCCGCATAGTCTTGCACACCGAAGAAAGAGAGCCTTCTTGTCTGTATACCCGTTGCCGAATACCTCTGAAGATCTTTTGGGCCAGATTGCTTTTGTCACCGGCGCCACTTCAGGCCTGGGATGGCGCTTTGCTCGCGTGCTTGCGAAGGCGGGGGCGAAGGTGATCGCGACAGGGCGACGTGAGGAGCGTCTCGCTGAACTTAAAGAAGTCATTGAGGGCGAAGGGGGCCAGCTTTTTCCGTATCCGCTAGATATGACTAACGCCGATGAAATTCAAAGCGTCGTCGCGAGGGCGACAGAGGAAGTAGGTCTGATCACAATCCTTGTGAATAATGCCGGCATTCCTGACGCGCAGCACGCTCACAAAATGTCCGTCGACCTCATCGACCGTGTCTTCGATACGAATCTGCGAGGCCCCTTTATTTTGAGCTGTGAGGTCGCGAAGCGCTTGATTGCGGCAGAGTCCCCCGGGCGCATGATTAACATTTCGAGTCGGGGAGGCTTTTCGTATTCAGGTGGCGGCGCGGCGCTTTACTCTGTGACGAAGGCGGGCATCGCTCGGATGAGCGATGTGCTCGCTGTTGAATGGGCTCGAAATCACATCAACGTGAACTGTATTGCTCCGGGTATGGTGAGCTCCGAAATGCTCGACGGCATGCTCGAGCGGATGGGCGACCTTGCGAAACACACCCCCCGCAAGCGAATCGCCGATCCGGCGCAACTCGATTCTACGCTGCTGTATCTTTGCTCACCCGCTTCGGATGCGGTGACCGGCGCGACGATAAACGTCGATGACGGCCAGGGTGGGCGTTAGCCGCGTCGAGCGCATTGTCGATGTCTTCGGTGCCGGTATCAAAGGAGGAACCGAAGATGCCAACCTCCAGCGGAGCAACCTGATCGGCCGCGCCTGTCACGAGGTTCGAAATAGAAGAGATTCTAAAGGTCGTGTCCTCTTTGACCGGCCGACCGGCCTCGACATCTCGCGCGCCGTAGAGAGAATCGTGAATGACCTGTCTGCGGTGCGAGATCATCGGCTGATCGCGGGGGATCTTGCCTTTTTCGACATAGCGTCTCAGAGCTTCGTTGAGGCGCGATAGTGGGCTCTTCGAAAGGCTGTCGCCTCGGCAGGCGCAGTTGACGAGACGTGCGGCCCGAAGGAGTGAGATGTCGCTGCGCATCCAACGACGAAGACCGTGGCAAGGTGAACCGAGAGGAGAAGTAGGCATAAGAGCCTGCTTGCTCGGGAACAGGTGCGGCGAAGTGCCCCAGCCACGCAGCAGGCAACTCCTTCTGGGGGATCGAGTGACTTTCGCAGGCCGTCTTGCCCGGCGTAACTTGCAGCGCAGAGAGATAACCGAGCGGGGTCCGCGCGATCCAACGTGATAGACTCAGTGACCTCCATGAGGGGCCGGAAGCAGTTACGCGCGCGACGTACAGCGACATGACGGTTAGAACAGGAAGATCCGCGCAAAGCAGAGTGAGGGAAATTGATGGGGCGCAGCGTATTCGTAAATGGTCGAGTCTTCGATGGCACGGAAGTTCTTCCGGCCGGAACGACCGTGGTTGTTGAGAATAACCGCATCGCTAAAGTGACCTCCGCCCCAGTTGAGACAGGGTCCGACGACACGGTTCACGATCTCGCGGGTAAGACGCTCATGCCGGGACTCGTGCAATGCCATTTTCACACCGGCTTTGGACCGGATGCGGGGAATCCCTCGCCGTATCTCGGGCAGGCGATGCCGCCGACGTATATGGGCATGATCGCCGCGAAAAATGCGCAGATTGCCATCGACTTCGGCGTGACGAGTATCATTGGATCGAGCAATGGCGATCTCCTTGATGTCAGTCTAAAAGAAGCGATTCTTCTTGGACTAACAGTCGGCCCGCGGGTAATTCCTTGTACACGGGAAATGATTGCGCCTGGCGACTCCGCCGATGGCGACGTTCGGTCGTGGTACATGGGAATCGAGCACACGGGGCTGACCCGCCACGTGAGCGGCGTTGAGGAAATGCGA
This sequence comes from Deltaproteobacteria bacterium UBA4427, assembly GCA_002390675.1. GTDB lineage: Bacteria > Myxococcota_A > UBA9160 > UBA9160 > UBA4427 > UBA4427. The sequence goes on along the minus strand of DGPZ01000143.1, from coordinate 88,141 downwards.
CTGGCGGTGCGCGAAGAAGTGGGCCGTGGCTGTCAGATTGTGAAGCTCTCGATAAGCGATGGGCACGGCAGCCAGATCATTCCCGACTGGAATTACATGTCGGAAGAAGAAATCGTGACCGCGGTCGATGAAGCGCATAACAGGCAGGCAATGGTGCGGGCTCACTGCCCGAGCCGAAAGGGCATTATCCAGTGCGCTAAGGCGGGGGTCGACATCATCGATCACGCCGACATGATCGACGAGGAAGGCATCGAGCTCGTCGTAGCTTCCGGCGCCTCGATCACGCCGAGCTACCTCTGGAGCGTTCGCTACATGGGCTTCGCGGCGAGCTGGGACTACGCGAACGGGCCGTTCCCGATCGGGAATGGTTTTCCGGAAACCCAGGCTCAGACCGAAACGCGACTTGCGGGCGTGAAGGAGCAATTCGAATACTCGGTTTCCATGCTTCCGAAGATGCGAGCCGCAGGCGTGAACTTGGTGCTTGGGGATGACTATGGCTTCGCCATGATGCCTCATGGAGACTATGCCTCGGAGATGGAGGCCTACGTGAACTACGGCACGCCGGCTCTTGAAGTGATGCAATGGGGTACGCGGAACGGCGCCAAGGCGATGGGGCGGCACGGAGTGGATCTGGGCGAGATTGCCGAAGGAAAGCTCGCGGACCTGCTCGTCGTCGAAGGCGATCCGACAGAAGATGTTTTGGTATTCCGGAATCCAGCGAATATTCAGCTGGTACTCAAGGACGGCGTCGTTCAGAAAGATTTGCTTCCGGCCACGGCCTAGCACGATAACGAAATGCCGATTCTTTCCTATGGACGTGCGCTTACGAATAAGGCAGCGGAAGAGCCCGACGCGATTGCTTTCGTTCACGAGGGCAAAGAGACATCGTTCGCGAAACTGGAGGCCCTTTCCAACCAGCGGGCGAGGGCGTTTGCGGGAATGGACGTGGGGGAAGGCGATTTTGTCACCCTCGCTTTGCCAAATGGTCTTGAGTTCGTTGAGTCCCTTTTTGCTTGTTGGAAGCTAGGCGCGACGCCGCAGCCGGTTTCTGCACGGCTCCCCCTCAATGAACGCCAAGCGATCATCGAACTTGCCGACCCCAAACTGGTGGTCGGCGTTGCGCCGGAAGATCATCCTGAGCGAGCCACGCGGCTCCCAGGCCTTGATGCGTCCACGGAGGATTCGGGTCCGCTGCCCGATCGGTTGTCGAAGTTCCGCATGGCCATCTGCTCCGGCGGAAGCACCGGGCGTCCCAAGGTCGTCGTCGATCATATTCCTGGACAGATCGACCCAGAGCTACCCTTTCAGGGGCAGCCGCCCGGCGCCAGCATTCTCGTGCCTGGACCGCTCTATCATTCGGGGCCGCTGATTAACTGTCTTACGATTCTGTTAGGCGGCGGTAAGGTCGTTGCGATGACTCGCTTCGATGCCAAAGAGGCTCTCGAGCTGATCGCCTCGCATCGGCTCGATCTCGCGATCTTCGTGCCGACGATGCTGCTTCGGATCTGGAAACTTCCGGAGGAAGTGCGTGCAGCTGCGGATCTCACATCGCTTCGCCGAGTTGTCTCGAGCAGTGCGTCGCTTCCGGATTGGCTGCAGCGTGAATGGATCGAGTGGATCGGCCCTGAGCGCGTTTGGGAAGCGTATGGCGGAAGTGAACGAATCGGCGGGACGCTCATCTCTGGAACCGAATGGCTGAAGAAGCCGGGATCGGTTGGTTGCGCGACGGAAGGACGCAAGCTGCGAGTCCTCGATCCTGAACTGAATGAACTCGGGCCCGGCGAGATCGGCGATGTCTACTTTATGCCCCCCGGTGGCCCGGGCTCGACCTATCACTATCTAGGCGCTGAGCCCCGAAGAACCCCGGACGGCTGGGAAACCCTTGGCGACATGGGGTATCTCGATGACGACGATTTTCTGTTTCTCGTGGACCGACGCACCGACTTGATCATCAGCGGCGGCGCAAATATCTATCCAGCGGAGGTCGAGGGTGCGATCGAGGCGCATCCCGCCGTTCGGAGCTGCGCTGTGATCGGGCTACCCGACGAGGATTTGGGCGCGATTGTCCATGCAATCGTGGATGCTGTCACGCCCGTCGACGACACTGGGATGCGCGCGCATCTCGAGGATCGGCTCGTGCGTTATAAGGTGCCGCGCAGCTTCGAGTTCGTGAATGAGATTCTCAAGGACGATTCAGGCAAGGTGCGCCGTCGGGCACTGCGCGCTGCGCGAGTGAACGAAGACTAACACTGGCGCTTCGACGCGAGTGAGCCGAATGGGTCGCCAGACCCCGGAGGCAGGACATGAGCGCGCGGATTCGGCGCTCGGAGGAGTTGGACGTGGTTGGTTACGTAACGGTCGGAACGAATGACCTCGAGAAAGCAGTTGGCTTCTATACTACGCTGCTTGCGCTTCTCGATGCGAAGGAAGTGATGAATCTCGGGCAGATGGTTATGTTCGGCCGGGAGCTTGGGGACGGAATGCTCGCTGTCTGCACCCCTTACGACAAGGAATCGGCCGCCGTAGGAAATGGCCATATGGTTGCCCTTAACGTCTCTTCCAAAGAGAACGTGGACAAGATCCATTCGCTCGCGCTCGAACTCGGGGGGACCGACGAAGGCGCGGTGGGTGATCGGATGCCCGGATTCTACGTGGGCTATTTCCGTGACCTAGACGGTAATAAGCTCGCCGCATATTGCATGGGCACCTGATTATTTCTGCGTCTCGGACTGATCATTGCTCTCGACCGCGAGAATGAATCCGGCAGCATGTGAGCTAGATACGAACTGCTTGGGGGCTACGCAGAATCTATCTAGGAGCTAGGGCGTGTACCAGACAGGAGATGTCCAAGCGCGATCTTGAACCGTCTTAGGCACCGCCGGGCTGGCGCAGTCCGCCGGCTTGCTGCCAGCTTCGGCTTGATTGCAAATGCGCGTAGTCACGCGGCAGCTGGGGTTCTCGAAGACGCGCGCGTAGTAGACGGCGCGCTGGTTAGGGTCGAAGCTGGGATCCTGCCATCGCCCGCACATCTGGCGCTCGCCGGGGCCGGACACTTCGCAAGTGTTGGTGTTGACGCTGGCACCGTTGTTCTTCTGTCCTGCTATGTCCACGACCTGCTGGTGGAAAGTCCCGTCGGGGTCGGACCAGCCCTTCACGATTTGGATGCGCTGAAGCAAGTTGCCGGGATGTTCAGTTGTTCCCGCGTCCTGCATTGCGGAAACAATAAAGACGGGCGAGTCGCTCTCTGCGCTCCGCTCGGGGAGGTCGGAGCCCATAGGGACGCCGTGCTTGTAGCCCTGTGCTGCAAAGTCCGAGGCCGCACAGGCTGCCTCTGGAATATCCCAGCCGCCAAAGAGTCGGACGGTCATACGAGAACCGCTCGTGGCGTAAACTTCGCGTCGGCGAAGCGCCAGGAAGATCGATTCTCGTGAATTTTCTTCCGCCCAAACCGCGGCGAGTCCGCCTAAGTTGTACCCGGGCCCGGGAACAGCTGCATCGAATGCAGCGGTCTGGCTTTCCTCTGTCGCACCCGGCGTGCCTGAATGGATATCGGTCGCGCCGATCATGCCGAAGGCGTAGGGATTGACGCCGATCCGGTCGGCTTCGCGAAGACCTTCGATCAGCGCATAACGGGCGTAGTCCAGGCGCGAGCTGCAGCCCTTGCCGCCAAGCGCTCCCCACTCCTTCTCGCCCTTACAGTCCTCGGCGCCATGCAGCGACCGATATTTTTCGAAGCCACAGTCTTCGTCTGCGCCCAGAACCCGCCAGGGATTTGCTTTGCATTCGGATTCGCCTTTGATCTGCATCATCTCTACGACTGGTTCCATACGGGCGCGAAGCGATGCTAGGCGTGCTTGTTCGGAGCGCGAGGAACCTTCGGGGTATTCGATGGTGAAGAGCTGGCCGTTCGAGAGGTTCGAGTTGTGCGGAATCGCGAGGACATCGCAATCGGGCGTGCCCTGAAGGCACTGCTCGTCAAGCCGCTGCCATAGTCCTAGGCCTGTCGGCTCATCTGAAAACGTGATCGGCTTCTCTATGACCTTATTGTTTCGGAAGATAACGTTTCTATGAATCTTCGTTAGGTCAGGAGTGGCTGTGTGTTCATAAGCGACGAAGGTCGTGAATTTGCAACTAGGTGATTCATCGTCGTACTTCGCCGCGGCGCTCTGCAAGTCTTTCCATGTGTCGACGGTCGCGGCTCGGCAGATCGCGCCGTCTTCGCCGCAGAGAGGTGTGGAGTTGAGGCTTGTGACGCGGCCCGTGATGTCCTTCGTGGCTTCGGCGACCGAAGAGGGCGCATAGGGGCGCCGGTAGTTCTTGCAGAGATCGCTTTGGTAGGCGGACGATTCTGGATCTGTACAAAGACGAACGCCGCCGAAGGCATCCGCGTGATCGGTTACGGCGGCAAAGTCGAGAGGTCGGCTGATCGTGAGCGGCACGGTCCCACGGTCGTTCTCGTCGAGAGGCGGGAGCATCCGAGTCTCGCCCCGTGCGAACCGATAGGCGTCTTCTGGCGTCAAGCGCGTATCGAATATGTAGGCATCCATCGAATAAGAAGTGTGGATATGGAGATCGCCCCAGTAGACGTTTCTCTGTGGGTCGTAGTCAGCGCATCGAAGCGAAGATTGAGCGTCGACCTCGCTTGCCTGAGCGAAAGCCAGATGCGGTGCCATGCAGCTCATCGCGATGAGCACGAATAGAATGCGGCAATGTAAAGATATGTCGTAGGCGAGTTCGGATCGAGACGTCATGAGCTTGATGGTATAGAATTCAGCGCGCGCGCAAATAAGGAATTTCCCCTCGGTTGGGCTGGCTCAAGATCGCTTTTCGATCCAAGCAGGTCGCCTCGTACGGGGGAGTCGAGCGAGGCACAACCATTGGTCGAGAACGAATCGAATCCCTCGCGCAGGTGGATCCCCTGGATCGTCTTGCTGGGCTTGGCCGTCGTCGTTGCGCTGCTCAAACAGACGGTTTTTGCACCTGATCCGGTCGAGGTTCGCGTGGCGCCCGTTTCGAAGGGCCGTGTGGAATCGACTGTTACGAACTCGAAAGCGGGGACGGTCGAGGCTCGCAGGCGCTCTCGAATCGCTTCGGAAATAGGTGGCCGGGTTGTTGAAATCCTTCATAGGGAAGGGTCTCGCGTCGAAGCCGGGGCGATGCTCGTGAGGCTTTCGGCCAGCAGCCATGAGGTCCAGCGCGACCTCGCTATGCAGGGCGTCGCGGTCGCTCAGGCTGGCTTTGAGGATACCTGCCTCCGCCGAGATCGCGCGAAGCGAGAACTCGCTCGCACCCAGCGACTTGCAGCAAACAGCGTTGCCTCCGAAGATCGCTTGGATGAACTCCAATACCAGTCCGATTCCGCAAGAGTTGCATGTGACGGCGCGCGCGCGGAACTAGAGCGCGCGCGCGTGCAACAGGCTTCAGCCGAAACCGAATTGAGGAAGACCACGATCGTCGCGCCCTTCGCAGGGATCGTCGCCGAGGTCAATGTCGAAGTAGGCGAATGGGTGACACCTTCGCCGCCTCTCCTCACTTCGCCCCCCGTGATTGACCTGATCGATCCAACATCGATCTTCGTCAGCGCGCCTATGGACGAGGTGGACTCCGGAGCTATTCGAGCTGGGATGCCCGTCAATCTCACTGTTGATTCACGTCCAGATGAGTCCTTCTTAGGGTCCGTGCTCCGGGTCGCACCCTATGTCCTCGATGAGGAAGCACAGAACCGCACTCTCGAGATCGAAGTGGAGATGAACGACCCCGCCGTTGCCGAGTCTCTTCTGCCGGGCACGTCGGCGGACGCGGAGGTCATTCTCGAGGCCAAGGACTCGGTTCTTCGTGTGCCGACGTCCGCTCTTTTGCAAAATCAAAGCGTGCTCATTTTGGAAGAGGGCGAGTTAGTCGAACGGAAGATCGAAGTTGGGCTCCGGAATTGGCAATTCGCGGAAGTTGTCTCGGGCCTGGAAGAAGGTGAATCGATCGTCATCGCTCTCGATAAACTTGGAATCGAGGCAGGGGTGCGCGCGGTCGAGGTGCCGGCTGAGGATGAGGCGGGAGATCGGTCGTGATCCGCGTCGAAGGTTTGTGGCGCACCTATCAAATGGGCGATCACGAACTACACGCATTGCGCGGTGTGAGCGAGACGATCGAGGACGGCGAATACGTCGCGATCATGGGGCCTTCGGGGTCGGGTAAGAGTACGCTGCTCAATCTCTTGGGTTGTCTTGATTCCCCAAACCGCGGCCGTTATCTGCTCGCGGACGAAGATGTTGCAGGGCTTGGGGATGACGCACTTGCAGAGACCCGTCTGCGCCGAATCGGATTCATCTTTCAGTCGTTTCACTTGGTTCCACGCCTAACCGCTGTTCAGAACGTTGAGATGCCCATGATCTTCGCGGGCATCGCGCCTTCGGACCGTCGCCGCCGCGCGGAGTCATCTCTAGCCGCGGTGGGATTGAGCGACCGGCTTGGCCACAAGCCGAATGAGCTGTCCGGCGGACAGAAACAGCGAGTCGCGATTGCGCGGTCGACCGTTATGGACCCGGGCTTGCTCCTCGCAGATGAGCCTACGGGTAATTTGGACAGTCGCTCCGGCGCGCAGGTCCTCGATCTCTTGGCCGAACTACATGCCGGAGGGCGGACCCTCGTTGTTGTCACTCACGATCCTGCCGTCGCCCGGCGAGCCGATCGTGTCGTTGTTATGCGAGACGGCGAGATTGTGAAGCGAGTCCAGGGGCAGGACATTAGCGATCTGAATGGGCTCTTCGACATCTCTTCGGAGGATGATCCATCTAAGCAAGACCTGAACACTGCTCGAGAAGGGGACGAAACCGAGGCCGTTGTTCCCGAGAAGCCAGTATGAATCCCCTCGATCTGCTTCGCTTCGCCGCGCAAGCGCTCCTGCAGAATCGTCGTCGAAGTGGATTGTCGCTGCTCGGGGTGGTGATCGGCGTGGTGGCCGTGGTCTCCCTCACCGCAATCGGCGAGGGGGCCTTGCGTTATGTCACGACGCAATTCGCAAGTCTTGGCTCATCGATCGTAAACGTATCGCCCGGAAAGAACGAGACGACGGGCGGGATGCCGCACGGGATCGGCGGTGTCCCGAACGACCTGACCCTGCAAGATGCGATCGTGCTCGAGCGCCGTGTTCAAGCCGTTCGAGCGGCTGTTCCCGTATCCGTCAGCACCGACATCGTGAGCTATCGGGAGCGGGGCCGCTCGTCCCGCGTAGTGGGCGTGACTTCGGAATTCCAACAGCTTCAGAGGCTGGATATGGATTCGGGCAGCTTTCTCCCCGAGAGCGAACTTGATCGCGGTGCCGCAGTGGTCGTGCTCGGGCATAGGGTCGCGCAGGAACTCTTTGACAACGCGAACCCACTTGGAGCCACAGTCCGTATTGGGAGCTGGCGCATGCGAGTGATCGGGGTCCTTCAGGAACGCGGCCAGCAATTAGGAATGAACATCGATGACGTCGCATTAATCCCTGTGGCTTCGGGCATGCGGATGGCGAATAAGAGCTCGGTGAATCGAATCATGCTCGACCTCTATCCTAAATCCGATTCGAAGCCGGTGATCGCTCAGGTCAAGAAAATTCTGATCGACCGGCACGATGAAGAAGATTTCACGTGCATTAGCCAGGACGCCGTGTTGGCCTCACTCTCTTCTATCCTTGGGATCCTTACGCTAGTCGTCGCCGGGATTGCGTCGATTAGCCTGGGAGTCGCTGGGATCGGCATCATGAATGTGATGCTCGTTTCCGTCTCAGAGAGAACAGATGAAGTGGGGCTGCTCAAGGCTCTAGGCGCAAACCAGCGGCAAATCCTTCAGGTTTTCCTGCTTGAGGCGACGATGCTTTCTTCAGCGGGCGGGCTGATTGGCCTCGCGAGTGGCACGGCGTTGGTCGAGCTTGGAAACCTGCTCTATCCCCGTATCGACGCGGCAACGCCGCTCTGGGCGATCGCTGCTGTATTGGGGTTGTCGCTCGGAACGGGAATCGTATTCGGCGTGTTACCCGCGTGGCGCGCTTCCCGTCTCGACCCGGTCGCGGCATTACAAGGGCACTGAACTCGCGCTCAGTCGGCTTTGGCTTGGCGCAAGCCGGGGTAACCGTTGGCTTTCGCGGAAAGGAATGCAGGATATGGTCAGGATCGATTTTGCCGATCTAATGCGCCTGTCTTCTGGTGCGATGATAGGGCATCCGCTTCGCTCGGTGCTGTCGATGCTAGGGATCGCAATCGGCGTCGCCGCTGTGATCATGCTGACCTCACTTGGCGAGGGTGCGCGTCGTTATATGGTCGCGGAGTTCTCTGAATTCGGGACGAACGTGCTCGCTGTGAATCCTGGGAAGACAGAGACGCATGGCGTTCCCGGCGCCTTTGGTGGAACGACGCAGAAGCTCACGATTGACGATGCCGAAGCGCTCAAGAAAATATCATTTCTCGATGCGGTCGTTCCGATGGCGGTCGGACAGGCACGGGTCGAGGGGGGCGGGCGAGGGCGCAGCGTCTTCGTTCACGGAGTGACGAGCGACTTCCCAGCGGTCATGAAATGCGAGATCGGTCAGGGCAGTTTTCTTCCGCCGGGGGATCCGCGGCGCGGGGGCTCGGTCGCGGTCCTCGGGCCGAAATTGAAACGAGAGCTATTCGGCGAATCGAATGCACTGGGGGAGTTCGTACGGATTGCCGGAGCGCGGCTGCGGGTGATTGGCGTAATGCAGCCCAAGGGACAAGTCCTTGGAATGGATATCGATGACGCGGCTTATATCCCTGTCGCGACGGCCATGCGGCTCTTTAACCTGGCGGAACTTCAGGAGATCGACATCGTCTTCGCGCATGAGGGGCTGACGCAGGCCGCAATCGAAGCGGTCCGAAGTCGCCTGATTGAGCGACACCGCGGCGACGAGGACTTCACGATTGTGTCGCAGTCGGAGATGTTGAGTGTCTTTGGTCGAGTGATGGATGTAATCACGCTAGGCGTGGCGGTGATCGCAGCGATCTCTCTGCTAGTCGGATCGATAGGAATCTTCACCATGATGTGGATCTCTGTCGGAGAGCGGGTTTCAGAGATCGGTTTGATGCGCGCGCTCGGTGCAACGGCCAGACAGGTGCAAGTGATATTCCTCATCGAGGCGATTCTGCTCACACTGACCGGCGGCATGTCCGGACTTTTTGTAGGTCTCTTCGCCACGTTCCTGCTGCGGCTGGCATTACCCGAGTTTCCAGCCGGTGCGCCGATCGAATATATCGTTGCGGCCATCGTCGTGAGTGCCTTCGCCGGTCTGGTCTCGGGCGTTGGGCCTGCACGCAGGGCGGCTGAGCTCGAGCCCGTGGATGCGCTGCGAACGGAATAAAACCGAGCTATTCCAAGGCCATGGATTATTTCGAAGATGTTGAGCTGGGCGTGGAAATTGAACTCGGACGGCACGTGCCTTCGAAAGAAGAGATCGTCTCTTTCGCGACCCAGTGGGATCCTCAGCCGTTTCATATTGATGAAGAGGCCGGCCGCCAGTCCGTGATGGGAGGGCTCTCAGCCTCCTCCTGTCACACCTATTCGATCTCTTCTCTGATCTATTCGAAGAGTGATCTGAAATTGCATACGGCGGCGATGCTGGGGCTTACAATGCGGTTCCCGAATCCGGTGCGACCCGAAGACGAACTCGTTCTCTCCCGCGTGTTTTTGGAAAAGCGCGAATCCAAATCTCAGCCGGCATACGGGATCGTTAAGAGCCGTACGACCATGAGGAATGCTGGCGGCGACGACGTGATGGTCATGGACTCGAATTTTCTAGTGGATCGGCGCGAGCGAAGCTAGCCCCATCGCGCGCACGTTATGCCGCGAAAAGGGCTTCGATTGACCGCGTAAGTGAGTCCACGAAATCGCGCCTTGCGCCACGTCTAGCCGCCTGTGTCTCTTCTGCCTGTGCGCGATCGGCGAGGGCATGAAAGAGCAAGAGCAGGGCGAATCGGTCTCTGAAGGGGTCGCCGCGCTCCCCGTCGAGTGCACCGAGGTGCCCTCGGATGCGTCGAACCAGGCTCTGGGTAGCTGGCCGCATCTTTTCGTTAGTTAGGCCTTGAGCCTGGATGCGTAAATAGGCTCGGCCGGACGCGTCATCGAGCTTGGCGGCCAAAGGCTCCACCAAGATTCCGATCAGAGTCGAGAGATCTGCTTCGGATTCGGCTTCGGTAAGCGCTTCGAGGAGGTCACGTCGACGATCGTCGATCTCGGAGCGATGGGTATCGACGATCGACGAAAGTAGGCCTTCCTTGGATCCGAAGTGGTACTGGACGGCGGCGACATTTCGTTGTCCCGCTTCCCGCGCAATCTGGCGCAGGGGGACGCGGTCGAAGCCCTCGCTTGCGAAGAGTTGTTCCGCAACAGCTTGGATCTTCGATCGGGTCGCTTCCCGAGCGGCGCTTGGCCGAGCGCTCACTCGCGAAGAGCTCCCAGCGCCTCTTCGGTTTGGCCGATTCGCAGACTCAGCCAATCAATTTCGTAGGTGTTATTAAAAGTCGCCTTGGCTTCATCTCGTAGACTGGACAGCGCCGCGATTCGGGTCTCAAGTGCGAGGCGGTGCTTTGCGTCGCCGGCGAGGGCGATTTCAAGCAAGTGGAGTGCTTCGAGGTCGCGTCCTTCCGCCACGTGAGATGCAGCGCTCTTTGCGAGGGCATCGACTCCTGCGAGGCCAGCTAGCTCCGCGGCAACGGCGGTATGCGGAACATTGTAGAGCTCCGTTGTGGAGTTGAACTGGAACCAAGTTGCGTAGTACTGCCAAATGCTCTTGACCGCCCAGGAGACTCGGCCATGGATCTGGGTCACGGAAAGTTCCGGGGGCAGGGCAATTTCTTCCATCAGCTGGTTCATGGACTTGCCGGCGTTCATTCCGGCGATTACGGCATCGTGCACATAGCGGACCGCATCACGCATCGTGACGAGTCCCTCGCGAATTTTTTCCTTACCGACGATCGGGTCTTGGTGGCTCGGGACGATCATTTCGGGTTCGAGGGCGATGACCTGCTCCAGCGAGCGGATGTATTCGATCGGCTTTCGGACTTTCTCGCCGCGCATAGTGAAGACGTTCGGGAACTGAGGGAAGTTCGGGCCGAAGAAGTCTCCGGAGAAAAATATTTTCTGATCGGGTAGCCAGAGTGTTAGGTTGTCCGCGCCCTCGGCACCAGGGGTAGGGAGAACCTCAAAGCGAACGCCACCCTGTTCGAATTTCAGAATGTTAGGTTCGTTAACGAGCAACGTCGGGACGACATCGCCGTAAGCAAATATGCCGCTCTTAGGCGGGGACTCCGGCATGAAGGGGAAGAGCATGCGGTTGCGCGTCCAGAGAAAGTCCTCGAGTTCCTTCAAATAACGCTGCTCTTCGGGATATTCGAAATGGGCAACAATCTCGGTGTCGTCTTCGGTCCAGAAACGTGTGCCGCCCACATGATCCTGATGCGAGTGGCTCAGGATCACATGTGTGATCGGCCCTTCGGGAAGCGTTTCTTCAAGGAGTCGCCGCTGCTTCGCGGCTTGGGTGGCTAGGCCGGTGTCGTAGACGACATGTCCTTCGGAGGTCGCGATGACTTGCGTGTTTCCAACGCCGCGTGCCTGGTAGACATTGTCCGCGAGCTTTCGAACTTCGATCGGGATCGAGATGAAGTCGCGTGAGTGGGTGTCGCCCCCGCTTTCGGTATTGGACGCGATGACCCGTGCCGCGACATTGCCGGCGAGCTCGCCCGCGCGAAGTTCAGCAGCGCGTTTGGCGTCGACGGAGGTCGACAACACGAGAACGATCAACCCGACACCGACGAGTGCGGCGATCAGGAAATTTCGTGGGCGCAATAGGCCGGGGGAATCGGACATGGAGAGCCTCCTGGTTTGCGAAATGGTATAGTTTAATACGCGTGTTTTAATTCAGCAAGACTACGATCGAGTGATCCAGGGCGTGCGCCGGTGCTAGAATAATCGCTTAAAATTCTGAAGGAGAATCCCCATGCCCGGTCGCTTCAATCACATGGAACTCACGCTGCCTGACGGCGAACTCAACGCGAATAGAAAAGAGATCGCGGAGTTCTATGGAAATCTCTTCGGTTGGGACTCGATCGATGTTCCGATCCTCGGTCAGACGGGGCTTCTGCTCCGCACGGATCCCGAGACGAGCCAGTTCATTCTCGTGACAGAGCAGAGCAAGCACATTAACAGTCCTGGCTACGACCATCTGGGGATCATCTACGACACCCGTTCCGAGGTCGACGCGATCTTCGAGAAGACGAAGGCGTGGCAGGAAAGGGATGAGCGTGTCCGGATCAAAGAGTACGAGGACCTAGTGACCGGGAATGTGACAACCCACGCATTCTACGTGCGGCATCTACTGCCGATCTGGTTCGACGTTCAGTGTCAGGAATTCGAAGAGGGAACCGAGCCGCCGCGTGCCTGGCAGTTCGTATAGGGCTGGTCAGGTCCTGTAGTGGGTGTAGGGCGCGTCTCGTGGCTCAGATCGGCAACGGCCGCGCAAGTTTGACACCCGAGACAAAGCTTTCGCGCGGAAAGAAGCCGGGTGCAGCGTCGCGCCGCAGTGTGGCAGAATGAGTGTGCGCACGAAGTCCCAGATACTCATGTGGCCGTCGCGAGTAGCGAATTAGTCAGCAATCGAAGCAAACATAAGGAAACGTCAATATGTTGGACGTAGTCATTAAGGGTGGAACGATCGTCGATGGAACTGGCGGTCCCTCGCAACAAGCGGATCTCGGAATTCGAGACGGACGTATCGTTGCTGTAGGTGCAATAGACGAGGAAGCAACACAGACCATCGACGCTTCTGGAAAGATTGTTTCCCCTGGCTTCGTCGATGTGCACACACATTACGACGCGCAGGCTTTCTGGGACGGGACGTTGTCTCCTTCTCCCTATCATGGCGTGACCAGCGTCGTCGGCGGGAACTGTGGCTTCTCGATCGCGCCCCTCGCGCCTGACGCGGGCGAGTACCTAATGAAGATGCTCTCGCGCGTCGAAGGCATGCCGCTTGAAGCTCTTGAAGAGGGTGTCCCGTGGAACTGGGAAAGCTTCGGTGAATACCTCGGATTACTCGACGGCAAACTCTCTGTAAACGCCGGTTTCATGGTTGGACATTCTGCGATTCGCCGCAGTGTGATGGGCGCGCGCGCGATCGGCCACGAAGCCAATGAAGAAGAGCTGGCTGGGATGGTTGAGCTCCTTCGGGCCTCTCTCTCGGAAGGTGGAATGGGCTTCTCCTCCACCGTTTCTTCGACGCATAACGACTTTGATGGAAACCCGGTGCCGTCGCGACATGCTTCGAAGGATGAGATGCTGACCTTGGCGCGTCAGGTGCGCGACTTCGAAGGGACGACCGTCGAGTTCTTGCCGGGAGTCGGTTGGGGCGAAGAGGAAGCCAACTATATGGCTGATATTTCTCTGGCCGCGAATCGACCGGTCAACTGGAACGTCCTGGTTCCGAACTCCCAAAATATTCAGCACGCGATGGATCAGCTGGCCGCGACGGACATCGCCCGCGCGCGCGGCGCTGAGGTGATCGCTCTGACGGTCCCGCAGCCGATGACGATTCGAATTAATCTGGATTCGGGATTCGTCTTCGACGCGCTGCATAACTGGGCGCCCTTCTTTAAGAAGACCAAGGCGGAGAAGATCGAGTTCCTGAGTGATCCGGTGAAGCGCAATAAATTTGGTGAAGATGCGCAGAACCCCGAGTCGCCTATGCATATGCTGGCCAACTGGGACTTCTTCACGGTCGACCAAGCTCAGAAGGATTCTCTTAAGCAGTACTGTGGACGACGCATCGGGGAGATTGCCGAGGACATGGGCAAGACTTCCTTTGATACGCTGATCGATATCGCGATCGAAGATGATCTTCAGACCTACTTCATGCCGCCGACGATGGGCGAGGATGATGAGACATGGAAGATGCGAGGGGAACTTTGGCACGATGACCGCACAATCATCGGGGCTTCGGACGCCGGCGCGCATCTCGACATGATCGATACCTTCGCGTTCTCTAGCCAGGTGCTAGGCGAGGGTGTTCGGAAGCGGAAGCTCATCTCGCTGGAGGAGGCCGTTCGACAATTGACCGATGTGCCGGCAAACCTTTATGGGCTCGTTGAGCGCGGTCGTTTGGAAGTGGGCTTCCATGCGGACGTCGTTGTGTTTGATGCCGACGAGGTTGGCCTAGGCGAGACGTATACGAAATTCGATCTTCCAGCCGGAGCTGGACGACTCTATGCCGATGCAGACGGGATAGAGCATGTCTTTACGAATGGCGTTGAGATCATTCGTCAGGGCGAAGACACTGGAGCGCGACCGGGTACGGTCTTCCGGAGTGGTCGCGATACGCGGACAGTCGAACTGCCCGGTGGAAAGGATGCGTAGCGATGGGACTCCGTGAGTGGATGAAGCCGAGGTTTCAGGATCTGGCCATGCGCCAGATGAATCACATGCGATCGGAAACGATCGAGGAAGCGGAGGGGGAAGTTCTCGAGGTCGGTTTTGGAACGGGTCTTAATCTTTCCTACTACGGTCCGGCAGTGAAGACGCTTGTCGGGCTCGATCCGATGGATGTCACGGAAGTCGAATCAGTTCAGGCGAGGATTCGCGGTGTATCCTTTCCTATTGAGCGCAAGGCGCTTCGTGCGGATGGCGGCTTGCCATTTGATGCGGGTCGCTTTGATACGATCGTAACGACCTGGACGTTGTGCTCGATTCCTGAGGTCGATAAGGCGCTCAAAGAGATGCGCCGCGTGCTTAAGCCGGGGGGGCATTATGTCTTCATCGAGCATGGGCGAGCAGATGCGAACTCGACTGCGCGCTGGCAGGATCGTGTGAATCCGCTTTGGAATCGGATGTGCGATGGCTGCAATATCAATCGTAAGATTGATCGACTTGTTGAAGAGGGCGGTTTTGAGTTGGAGAGCCTTAACCGCTTTCGAGCAAAGGGCCCGGGAATCGTGGCGCAGATGTACCGGGGTGTGGCGATCCGAAACGGCTGATGCTCCCGCTTCAGGCGTTCGCATTCGACTGCCCAGAAGCTAGACTTTTCTCCCCGCGCGAACGGGGCTTCTGCATTCGTTCCGAAGCCCTGCCGTCGATGGTTCCCAACGTCTAGGACAAGTAATGAGCGACGAAAAGAAGCAGGCCCTCGAGGCCGAAATCCGCAGTTATGTCGGGAAGCCGATCGGACCCGAGGTCATCGGTCGAGATCCCGTCAACGAGCCCATGATTCGTCAGTGGTGCGACGCGATGGGAGAGAGCCATCCGGCCTACCTCGACGTGGATGGGGCCAAAGGGACGGTGCACGGCGAAATCGTGGCGCCGCCCACAATGCTCCAAGCCTGGGTCATGGAAGGCTGGGACATGCATGAGGGGTATGACGAGCCCAAGAACGAGCAGCACCGCCTGCATAAGCTCCTAGCCGACAACGGCTACACGGGGGTGCTCGGTACGAATACCGAAGAGAACTACACCCGCTATTTGAAGCTCGGCGAAACGGTGAAAGCGCTTACGGTGATCGATGAGATCTCTGAAGAAAAAGCGACCGGCGCGGGCATCGGATATTTCATCACAACGAAGACGGCCTTTGAGAACCAGGACGGCGAAGAGCTGGGCTCCATGAGTTTTCGGGTGCTGCGCTTCAAGCCGGCCAATCCGCAGCCGACCGCTTCCGCCGCAGGCGGCGAAGAAGCTGTCGCGCAAAAGCCATCGCGTATTAAGCCGCCTATGGGTCACGATAATGGCTGGTGGTGGGAGCGCGTCGCAGACGACGGCGTGATTCCAATTCAAAGATGCACGTCGTGTGAAAAGCTTCGCCATCCTCCGCGCCCCATGTGTGACGGGTGTGGCCATCAGGGCTTCGACTCGATTGACGCAAGCGGAAAGGCGACCCTGACGACCTATACGGTCGTGCACTATCCCCAATTCCCCGGCTACGAGTATCCGATCATTTCGATCATCGTCGACCTCGAAGAGGGCGAGCGCATGGCGTCGAGCCTGATCGATTGCGAGCGTGAGGATGTGAAAATTGGGATGGCACTCGAAGCGGTGATTCACGAAGACGACGACGGGTTCAAGATTCCGTTGTTCAAGCCGGCCTCCTGAACGGCAAGCGCGAGAGCGGAGGAAGCGAGACATGACGACATTAAAAGCGAATGAACTTGAGACGGGGCAGGCGCTGCCCGATCTCGATTTTAAGACAACAACCACAGTCGTAGCCGGCGGAGCGATTGCTTCACGCGACTACACGCCCGTTCACCATGACAAGGCTGCCGCAATTTCCCAAGGTCTTCCCGATATGTTCATGAATATTCTGACCACTCAGGGGATTTGCAGTCGTTATGTGACGGACTGGGCTGGGCCGGATGCGATCGTGACTCGCGTAAAGACGAAGTTGGGTGGCCCGAACATGCCCGGTGATACGCTGAAGATTCGTGGCAAGGTCTTGTCTACTGACGGCGATGCTGCCGAGATTGAAGTCACAGGAAATAACGCCTGGGGCAATCATGTGACGGCCACGTTCAGCTTGCGACTGCCGGCCTAGCGCGGCGGGTAGCGCGGGATATTTTTTCGATTCCATCTGCCTGATGGCAGGTTTGAATAGCTCGAAACCGCGAATTCGCTGTTTCGGATTTTCGAGAATTCACAAGGTTCCGAGCGACCTGCTTCGGGGCTGTCCCGCAAGGGACCATGGGATTAAGGGAGAAGGCGATATGCCGACTACACTCCATAACGAAGCCGCGATCGCGGGTATCGGCCAGACCGCTTATTCGAAGAACTCCGGTGTCTCGGAGCTGCAGCTGGCGACGGAAGCGGTTCGCGCTGCGATTGATGACGCTGGCATTCATCCCTCTGAAGTCGATGGGCTCGTGACTTATACGATGGATTCGAGCGACGAAGTTGAAGTCGCGCGAACCGTCGGAATCGGCGACATGACTTATTGGAGCCAGGTGAACTACGGCGGTGGTGCCGCGGTCGGCTTGATTACTCATGCCGCAATGGCCGTCGCCACGGGCCAGGCAAAGAACGTCGTTGTCTACCGCGCGCTCAACGGCCGATCAGGCCAGCGCATGGGGCAGGGCGTCTCCGGCAACATCATCTCCAGCGACTTGATTCATTGGTCTTGGTACATGCCTTTCGGTCTGCTGACTCCTGCTTCTTGGATCGCACTCCAGGCAAACCTGTACATGGAGAAATACGGCGCGACGTCCGAACACCTCGCGCATGTCGCCATTACGCAAAGAATGCACGCGCAGAACAACCCGAACGCCGCCATGTACGGCAAGCCCATGACGATGGACGACTACATGAATTCAAGGATGGTCTGTGAGCCGCTTAGACTCTTTGATTGCTGCCAGGAAGACGATGGCGGCGTGGCGCTCCTAATCACGACGCCCGAGCGCGCGAAGGATATGAAGCAAAAGCCCGCCGTTATGCGAGCCGTAACGCAGGCGTCATTCGAGGGGCAGGAGCAGATGACGAGCTTCTATCGTGATGATCTGGCGGCGCTTCCTGAGATGGAACTCGCAGCGAAGATCGTCTACGAAATGAGCGGTCTCGGGCCGAAGGACATTGACGCATCATGCCTCTACGATGCGTTTACGCCAGAAATCTTGATGCAGCTCGAAGCGTTTGGCTTCTGCGGCAAGGGCGAAGCGAAAGACTTCGTGACCGCCGATTCGCTGACGATCGGTGGCGCACTTCCGAATAACACCCATGGAGGCCTGCTATCAGAGGCCTACATGCACGGCGTAAATAATATTGCAGAGGGCGTTCGCTTGATCCGCGGTGAGAGCTGCAATCAGCCCGAAAACGTCGAGCACGTTCTCGTGACGAGCGGTGTAGGCGTTCCGACTGGCGCGGTGATCTTCGGCCAGGCGTAAGGGTCTTCCGGTAGGCATAACGTCCCGTCGGTCGCTCGGGGCAGCTTGAGAGTTATGCTTACCGCACCGCGCGCCAAGTTGCGGTGGCTAGACCTCCGGCGCCTCCGATGCTCGTAAGGAGTCCGACGACTAGCGATGTGGCGCCGCGTCATTTTCTAGAGGGCTAGCAAGCGCCGTCTTGCCATCGCAAGTATGAACTGTGCGATTGAGCTCTTCGAGGATGGGCGTACAAAATGTAATTCGCCCGGTGAGCTTCTCGTCCCGGGTCGCACAGAGCGCCAAGGCCGCTTCCGCCATGGCTTCGCGACTCTCGGCAACTGCGAGTGCGTCGTCAGGGACGACGCCAAGGGCTTCGGTCCCTTCGGTCGGCACCGCTCCGACGGGCGCCATCGAGTTCACCCAGATGCCGTCTTGATGCACCGCCGCCGCGAGTCCGGCCGTAAAGCGCTCGAGTGCAGCCTTGGTCGATCCGTAGAGAATCGAAAGCCCGTCAAATTCTTTGAAGCTCGACTGAACGGGCAGGGTCGAGGTGGCGGATGAAATGTTGAGAATCCATCCCTCGCCGCGCTCTACCATACTCGGAACGACCAGCTGCGAAAGGCGCCAGGGTGCGTAGAAGTTGATGTCGTTTGCGATTCGGAAACGTTTTTCGCCGACCTTCGTGAAGGGCAAGTAGAACGCCGCGGCTGCGTTGTTGACGAGGATGTCGATCGGGCCGAGTTCGGACACGGTCTGCTCGACGAGGCGATCGAGGCCCGCGCTGTCTGCGAGGTCGGCAGCAATCGGAAATGCGGTGCCTCCGTAGGACTCGATCACTTTTGCTGTCTGGACGAGGCTGCCTGCGAGGTGAGCATGCTTCTCCATCGTTCGCGCGGCGATCGCAACCCGTGCGCCCTCGGCTCCGAATCGTTTGGCAATTGCTGCCCCGATACCACGGCTCGCGCCGGTCACGAGTACGACTTTACCTTCGAGTTCACCCACGATCTATTCCTTTCACTCCGGTGCGTTGCTGACTGCCGGATCGTTTTTCGTCTTCTGTCGATCGAATATTGCGAGCGCTTGCTCAGCCAATCAATGGAGCAAGTCTCGCGATCACAGCCTCAGCCAATCAATGGAGCAAGTCTCGCGATCACAGCCTCGGCCTCGGTCATCGTCTTGTCGACGATTTCCTGGCACGAAAGAATGTCGTTGATCGCGCCTGCACCTTGACCGCAGGGCATCGCATGTCGATCGGGCTCGATTCCCTCGGTAGCGCCGCCAAGGGCACTCATGGTTCCCTCTTCCATAGAGGAATACATCTGATCGGGGAAGCGCAGAATCGAATCCGGGTCTCGCTCGCGGCCCCGGATATATTCGTTTGCGATCACGCGCATCGGCTTCCCTGAATAACATCGGGTGATGACTGTTTCATCGCTGCCCGTGGATCCGATCTGCTTCTTGTAAGAATCAGCGGCTCGCGCTTCGTGGGAGGCGATGAAGCGGGTACCCATCCACACGCCCTGGGCGCCGAAAGCGAGGCAAGCAGCTAGGCCTCGACCGTCAACTATGCTTCCTGCGCCTAGCACGGGAATTTCGACGGCATCAGCGATCTGAGGGATGAGCGCCATTCCAGCGACACGTCCGGTGTGGCCGCCCGCTTCGGTGCCTTGGGCGATGACGACGTCGCAACCGGCTTCTTCCGCGGCTACGGCGTGTGAGACCTTGCCGCACATGCTCATGACCAAGAGGCCGGCGTCGTGGCATTTCTGAACCACCGGACCGGGGACGCCGAGTCCTGCGATAAAAGCGGAGGCGCCTTCTTCGATCACGACGTCGATGGCTTCCATCATCTGGTCGGGGAGTGCGGCGAGAAGGTCGACGCCGAAGGGCTTGTCTGTAAGTTCCCGCACGCGACGCATCTCTTGTCGAATGCCATCGGGAGTCTCGGCAGCCATGCCGAGGGTTCCGTAGCCACCGGCTTCCGAAACAGCGGCGCATACATCGGCGTACGCGACGCCACCCATGCCTGCTAGGAGGATGGGCACGTCGATGTGGAGGAGATCGCAGATCGGGGTCTTTATCGTCATCGTCCGACGGTAACCCAGTCGAGTCGGCCTGGAAGCCCGGAGGCACGGGCGAGATGGACCTTATAATAGTGTAGGATCCAAGCGAAATATTCCCGCACGTGCTGCCACATTTCCGGCGGCGAGCTGCTGACTAGGAGGAGACCGCATGCCGGCGAAACAACCGCGTCCCGAACAGCTTCAGGCTTTGGTTGAGAAGAAGCCCGAAGGCTCGCTGTATATGTTGAACCTGCTGAAGTTCCGGAAGAGAGCAGCGTACGCGGATGGGCGCGAGACGAACCTTACGGGACAAGAAGCCTACGGTATTTACGGAGCCGCCGTTCGCGAAATCATCGAAGGTTTCGGCGGAGAGATGCTATTCGGCGGACTTGCGAATGTCCTTTTGATTGGGGACGGGGCACTCGAATGGGATCAGGTAGCGATCGTGAGGTACCCGTCCTTCGAGCATTTCAGCAATATGACTCAGAGCGAAGGCTACCAGGAAATTCACGTCCATCGTGACGCGGGACTTGATCACCAGATTCTTGTCAACTGTCTCGATCAAGAGCAAGCGGTCGCTGCCATAAAGGCCGCCGCAAAGCGCTAGTCGGTGCTTCGGGCCGAATAGCGAAGTGGGACGCTTTCGAGTCGATTGACCATGACATGAGGAAGCCAACTCGGTTCTTCCGTGAGTTCGATCTCATCACAATGCTCAACGAGCGCGGCCATCGCTTCTTGGATCTCCGCCCGTGCCAAAGCTTGGCCGAGACAAAAATGCTCGCCCATGCTGAAAGTGAGGGACCAGATCCGGGCGTCGCGCGTGATGTCGAAGCGATTCGGATCGTTCCATCGCGACGGATCGCGATTGGGGCCGCCTATGAGGATGCTGATCGGCTCGCCTTCCTTGAAGTCCAGTCCGTAGGCCGAATGACTGTGCCTGGCTTTTTTGCCAGCGGCGTAGAAGCCTGGCCGATGCCGGATGACCTCCTCGGCTGCGCTCTTTTTGAATCGCTCAGGATCGCCGCGTAGGAGCGCTGCCTGTTCGGGGTGGCGGGCGAGTTCATAGATGCCGCTCGCGATGACGCTCGCGGTTGTTTCGATAGCGCCGCCGAAGATATTGGTGAAGAGTACGATGAGTTCATCATGACTGAGGCGATCGCCGCCTTCCTCTGCCTGAATCAGTGCAGTGAGAAGATCGTCTCGAGGCTCTTCGCGCCGCTGCTCGTAAAGGCCGCCCACGAATTCCATGATCGTCGCGAACATGTCGTTCGCCTTGTCTCGGATCTCCTGGGTCACCTTCGGGCCGAAAGCATCAGCGGAACCCGCGCCCATTTTTTGGGCGATCGTCGCGGCTTCGGACATTTCGATGCCCAGGAAGTCGACGATCGTGAGGAAGGGGAGGCGTGTCGCGAATTGCGTCCGCGCTTCGAGTTCGCCTTGGTCGTCCCCGGCGCGAAGCAGGTTATGAGCATGGCCTCGAATTCGTTCACGGAGTCCGTCGACTGATCTGTGGGTGAGCGCGCGACTAACAAGGGCGCGGATTCGTGCATGGTCCGCGCCGTTTAGCGCGCCGATTGAGTGCCGCCGCCATTCATAGAGGGCATCGCCGGGTCGAAATCCGCGTCGCTCAATATATTCGAGGCCTTCGTTCTCAAAGGCATCGCCCTTAAGGAGGTCCTCCGCGTCTTCCCACCGCAAGATGGCCTTTTGGCCGGCGTCGGTGAGGCCCGTTCTGTGCGCATCTCGAATACGGCCGAGGATCGGGTACGGGTCTTGCCACCAGGTTGGATCTTCAAGTGGGATGATTACGTCCTGCTCCGACATCGGTGCGTCCTCGTTGGCTATGCGACCGACTGGATCAGTCGCAGCGACTTCGAAGGGACGCTTCGGAATAATTCCTGCCGCACGCAGTACGCCGCGTCCCGCCGAGAGGCGTCCGCCTCAGCCCGTATAATGGCGAGGCGCAAGGTCGGCTGCCAGTGCGACTGCGGCGATCCGTTCGATCTTCCATCGCCGCTCAGTGGGCTTTTCGTCGACTGTCTATGGCGTCTTCTTCAGCTCTCATGGGCGCTCCGCACTCTTGAACGCTGTACTAGGCAGGACAGCAGATCGCGTCGTACCGCCCGCCTGGTGCTTACGGTGTGTCCAGGGCGCCGACGTGCTTCGGCTTAACGCATCTCCTCGGAGGTTTCTCCGCGAAGGGATTTGTGAGCGAGGCGATCGAGTTCGCCGGAGAAGCGAGATCGATCTCGATTGGACATAGGAGCCGGACCGCCTGTCGAGATTCCAATTTCACGGATGGAGGCCTTGATTTCACGGCTGGCGAGGGCGCCGCCGATCGAGTCCGGGGTAAACTCTCGGCCGTGTGTGCCTAGGGCGAAGGCTCCGACGGCGAGGCAGCGTGCGGCGAGCGGGATGTCCGCAGTAATGACGATGTCCCCGGCGCGGATTTCATCCGCAATCCAATCGTCGGCAACGTCCGGACCGTCTTCAACGACGACCATCTCGACACCAAGATCGCGAGGAACGTTAATGCGTTGATTCGCGACGACGACGACAGCGAGGCCGAGGCGTGCGGCGACCGCGTAGACCTCGTCCTTCACAGGGCATGCGTCACCATCGACAAAGATCTCGCTCATCTCAAAATCACCTAGCGTCCAGCCCGAATAAAGAGGGTTTGCCGCCTTCATATCCGGCCTTACGAATACCGCGACTTTACGCGGCTGGTCGGCTGCGAGTGTCACGGGGCGATGGATATTAGAGTAGAGCGTCGTCGAGTCCAGTACGCAGTCATTCGCGCGCAGTTCGTCAAGAAAGACCTGAGCGGCGGCAGAGTGCTCCTCCTCTCCTACCACGGGCGGCAGGCTCTAGATCGCGTGAGGACAGCATTCTTCGAGCTCGTTGGTCGGAGGGACCCGACTCAGGTAGTCTTGTGCGTCCCCGACTGCCGAAGCGCCGCACTCGATCGGGCGCTCCCAAGTGTCGCCTTTAGGAAGCTCGCCCATGAGCAGCGGAAGCATTCGAGACAAGTCGCTCGGGTTGAAGCGCGGTCTAGGGATTCTCGTCGGAGGGGAGAGGAGCTCGCCATTGGCATCAATGACTGCTTCGACCCCCCACATCCCGCGCCCTTGATCGCTCGCCCAGCCGTAGCGAACGTCCTCGATCCGGACATGGGTTCTGCCGCCGGGCTGGGGATGTACCAGAGCGATCGTGTCACCATCAGCGAACCATTCGAGGAGTTCGCCCTCCCAGCTCTTGCGAAGTGCGAGACTGCTTGGATCCGTTAGGCGTCGATCGTGTCGATGCCATACCGGGCAGCTCGATTCCTGCCAGCTATGGAGACCTACGAACATAGCGTCAGGCGTGCGGATCACGAAGCTGCGTAACCAAGGTTGGAAGAATGTGGGGTAGGCGCGTACGCGTTCGATCGTGGTGGCATAGGGCGCTAGGCGCAAGCGAAGGTCGTTTTCGATCCATTGATTGATCGCGAGACCCGCGGCTAAGTAGATCGACGATAGGCCCAATCCCGCGATAAGCCCTCGGTGTCTTTTTTCAGGAGAGAGGCTGCGCCAAGCGGCGCATAAAACGCCGGCGCCTAATAAGAGAGAATAGAAGGGGTCTACGATTGCAACGCCGTTCCATGCGAAGCGATCTCGTAGGAAGGGCGCAAAAAATTGCGTGCCATACGCCGTGAAGCCATCCAGGATAGGATGCGTCACGAGGGCGACGGTACAGAGTCGGATCCATCCTGGCAGAGTGTCGCCCCGGCCCATGTCCCGCCATCGCCAGAGGATCCATCCGAGCAGCGGTCCTAAAACGAACCCGAACCAAAGAGAGTGAGTGGTGCCACGATGGTAGAGCCATGCGCCGTAGCCGTCTCGCAAGGGGCCAAGGAGCACGTCGAGGTCTGGCGACATTCCGATGATGGCGCCCCAGCCGAGCGCGCGCCCGCGCAAAGCCCGACCGGCCGCGAGTTCTGCAGTGGCCGCGCCGAGAAGCGCTTGGGTTATTGGCTCCAAGGAAGCCCCTGCGGAGTCGGAATGCCTGCCACGCCTTCACAACCCAGCGCGAGGCGGGTGAGTTGGAGGTGGGACGTGGGCCTAGTCATGCGAACTCCTTGCGGGTGCCGCTTTTCGCCCGCCTACGGTGGAACGTCACGCGTCTACCACGCGAGGGTGAATTTTCGCCGACCACAGAGCCGGTGGCAAGCAGGTGCAAGGTGCTCATGATCTGTCTAGGATCGGGACTCCCCAGAATATGAGGCAAAGAAACCATGAGTAAGATCGAAGGCAAGCGAATTCTGATCACCGGACCGGCGGGTCAAATTGCATTTCCACTCGCCGCTCGGCTCGCGAAGGACAACGAAGTTTTTGGCGTCGCACGCTTTAGCGATGAGGCTACGCGTGAGCGATGTGAAGCGGCGGGGATCAAGACCGCGGCAGTCGATCTCGTGTCACCGGATTGGTCAAAGACCCCCGAGTCCGTGGACTTTGTCTTGCATCTCGCGGCGGCGATCGTTCCCGGCGAAGACTACGACACATCGATCGAGATCAACGCAGGCGGGACAGGCCATGTCATGTCGCGTTACCGGGATGCGAAGGCATGTCTAATGATGTCGACGTGTGGTGTGTATGCGGCGCCGCGGGATTATTCGGTCGGTGTGCTCGAGTCGGATCCGCTGGGCGGCACGCCGCAGCCCTATGCGCCGACATACTGTGTTTCCAAGATTTCCCAGGAAGCGGTTGGTAAATTCGCCGCGTTAGAATTCGGCCTCCCGACGACTATTGCGCGCATGAACGCCGCGTACGGAGACAATGGCGGCTTTCCTGCCATGGTCGTTAACATGATCCTTGGCGACGTAACGATCCCCGTGATGCCGCCAGACGCGGGCGATATCTGTACGCCTATTCATGAAGACGACATCTATGATCAGACGTCAGGGCTACTCGAAGCTGCGGGCGTACCTGCAACGATCGTGAATTGGGGCGGAGACGAGGGCGTGCCGGTGCCGGACCTTGTCGCCTATATCGCAAAGAAAATCGGTCGAGAGGGAAAGGTAGTGGCCGGGCCGGATGGTATTCATCAGTACTGGCTCGATCCCGCCAAGCGCATCAAGCTCGCAGGAGCCTGCAAGGTGACGTGGCAAGAGGGCGTTGATCGGATGATCGCGGCGCGTCATCCCGAGCTACTCGGTTAGGCGTTGGTCTTTGGGCCTTGCGGTAGATCGGCTCGGCTCAGTCCTTCCAGCCGCGCGCCATCTTGATGAGGCCATCTTCAAAGGAGAAGTCGAATTCCTGTGAGTCTGGGAGCCCGGCCGACTGGTACCAGCGCCAGGTGCGCTCGACGGAGGCGGGGAAGGTCAGTTCCGGTTCCCAGCCAACGTCGCGCCGTAGCTTGTCGACGGAGAAGAGCGAACTCCGATCCCAGTAGTGAATGTTGGGCGCGATCTGCTGTACAAGCATCGTCAGCATGAAGCGGTTGATCTCGACCTGCGAAACGCCTGAAGCCGCGCGGATATCATTTTTCGATTCGGTCTTAGGCAGCTCGACTTCGATGTCGCCGCTCCAAAGCTGATCCATCATCCTGGCGGGTATGAAGACCTTCTCGACTTCCTTGCCCAGTAAGCCAGCGAAGACGTCGACATAGCCTTCCTGCGTGAAGTAGTCGTTGCCAGTTAGGTTGTAGCGTTGGCCGTAGGTGACGGGCTTGCAGAGCATCATGCGAAGAGCCCGCGCTTGATCGTCCGCGTGCCCGACTTGTTGGATCGTGCGACCATTGCCGGGAATCAGGATCGGGCGGTCTCGCAGGATTCGCTGGAACATGCGCTGTTCGCGATCGGGTAAAATATTGCCCGCGCCCATCACCATGGAGAAGGGAACGATCGAGCAGGGGAAGCGATTCTCTCGCCACTCGCGAAGCAGGATATCCTCGCAGAGGAGCTTGTTCCGTCCATAGGGATTCTGGGCATCGCCACGTTCGACGGGGTGCGCTTCGGTGATCGGGAAATGATCGCTCTGCGCGTAGATGACGGTTGAACTAATGAAGACGTAATGATCGATTCGTCCACGGAAGATCTCGATCATCAGTTCGACGTCTTCAGGCAGATAGGCGCTGACATCGATGATCGCATCGACATTGACGGAGCCGAGCACATCTCGCATCTGATCGTGATTCGTGCGATCTGCGAAGACGCGTTCCACTCCGTGGGGTAGATCAGCCTTGGTTTGCCCTCGATTGAGGATCACGACTTGATGCCCGGTTCGCGCCAGCTCGTGAACGAGTGCGAGGCCGTTGAACTGGGTGCCGCCCATGACTAGAACTCTCATCGAGATCTTCCTTTCAATTTTGTCCGATATCCGGTTTCGAGATCCCAGCAGGTTAATGCCGTACGCGCGTCGTGAGGCGATTGCCTCTGGGCACTGCCGGAAACGAAGTCAGAGCATAACTCGCGAATTGGATCGCGACGTAAGAATCCGGCTGGTTTGACGTGGTGCTAGCAGGCATCATCAGTGCGCCGGCCGCAGGCTAGATCCCGCGATCGCGGGACGTTCGACCGATAGCGACGGGCACGACAAGGGAGCATTTCACGATGGCAGAATGGCCGATTCCGGATCAGGCACGTATGGACGAAATCTTTGAATCTGTGAAGAACTGGGGGCGCTGGGGTGCGGAGGACGAAGCGGGCGCGCTCAACCTAATCACGCCCGAAGTGCGCCGCGCGGCATCTGCGTGCGTGCGTCACGGTCGGGCTGTCAGCTGTTCTCGCAATATCCCGGTTGATCCGGCACCCGATAATCCACACCCGGCGCTTCATATGATGGTCGCCGGTGGGGACGACTGTCTCGTGCCGGAAGTCGGCCTCGAGTCTACATCGGACTTCGTTGGGATCGCATTTCATGGAATGGCGAGCACGCACCTGGACGCCTTTTGTCATGTCCACCGAAAAGGCCAGATGTACAACGGCTATCCCGGAACACTCGTGAAAAGCACCGGTGCGCTCAAGAACAGCGTCATGTGCGGGAAAGACGGAATCGTAACGCGTGGCGTCCTGCTTGATATGCCTCGCACGCTAGGTGTGCCCTGGATCGAACCGGGGCAGATGATCGACCCGGACCAGCTTGATGAAGCGGTACAGAAGCAAGGGGGCGTGGAGGTTCGGGAAGGTGACTGTTTACTGATCTCGATGGGCCGCGATGCGCGTCGTGACGAACTTGGACCGTGGAGCCCTATGGATCCGGGCATGCCCGGGCTTCATCCGGAATGTGTGCCGTGGCTACATGAGCGCAGTGTTTCGGTATTGGGTTCAGACGTCGTTTCTGATGTGATTCCACTTCCGGCGATCGAGGGATGGGGGATGCCCATTCATGAATGCACGCTCGTCGCTATGGGCGTTCATCTGCTGGATAATCTCGATCTTAGCGATTTGATGACTGCGTGCGGTGAACTCTCGCAGTGGGAGTTTCAGCTGACGGTCGCACCGCTTCGAATCGAGCGGGGGACCGGATCGCCGGTTAATCCGATCGCGCTTTTGTAACGGGCTTTATAATGGTCGTGCGCGGATCGAATCGAGTGGCTGCGCCTTCGCTTCATCAGACCTCGAGCTAAGAACGGCCTACCGCACTGCCTATATCCGCGTAGTGCTTCATCACCGTGTCAGCGAATAACCGGGCCGGCTCGCGGGTATCGCGTCCGAAGAACTCCATCACAAAGAAGCTGATGCCTAGGGCGCGGTGGCGTTCGATGCCTTCGATCACGCGGTCTGGGGAGCCCCAAATTCCGTGCTCCTCGAGGGCGCCGCCCATGTGGCCGCCGTAGATCCTCTTGGCTTTTTCGAGGCCCGCCTTTCCTGCTGCGTCGTCTTCGCCGATCACGACGACGCATTGCTGTGAGCGTTCGATCGTGGCGGGATCGCGTCCGGCTTCTTCACAACGTTTGTTAAGCGCTTCGATTTTTTGGGGTAGCTGAGCCTGGGCGACCGCCATGTTATTCCAGGTGTCAGCGTGTCGGGCGGCTATGGCCATGGTGACTTTTTCGCCGCCGCCGCCAATGAGAATCTCGGGGCATTTCTCGGGCTTGGGTTCGCAGATGGCTTCGTTGACCGAGAAATACTGACCTTTGAAGGTGGCCTTCTCTTGGGTCCACATGCGCTTCATGACTTCGACCATTTCTTCGAGGGCACGGAGGCGTTCGCGAGGATTGGGAAATTGACAGCCGGTCTGCTCGAATTCCGGAGGGAACCAGCCGGCGCCGAGTCCGGCTATGACGCGGCCGGGGGCGATTTGGTCGATGGTCGCGATTTGCTTGGCGAGGACCGCAGGGTTTCGGAAAAAGGGCGGTGTCACGAGGGTACCGAGCTTTGTTTGCTTCGTAATCGCGGCGATCGCGGAAAGTAGGGTCCAGCCCTCAAGAATGGGGAGTTGCGGGTTGGGGACGCCGTAGAGGTGATCACATACCCAAAGTGAGTCATATCCGAGACGGTCGAACTCAATTGCTGCAGCGCTAGCTTCCTGCCAGGAGCGCTTTATTTGAGGAAGAGTGACTCCAAAGCGGACGGGGCCGGACATGCACGTCTCCAAGAAGAATGTGGGGCAAAGGCGTCCGAATATAGCGGGCCCGCGGGCGAACGATATGCTGCGAGTCATGGCGCTCTACGATCGACTGACAAAAGAGATCCGACAGGGGCCCACGGGCTCGAAAGTCGGCGCGTTCTTTGACCTCGACCAAACGATCCTCGCCGGGTTCTCGGCGACCTCGTTCATGCGGGAACGCTTGCTTAGCGGCCGCATGAGTCCCAAAGAAATGGCGGGTACGTTTCTGGGCACGCTCTCCTTTGGGATGGGGCGAACCGGGTTCTCGGCCCTAATGTCAGGAATGACCGCGACCTATCGCGGGCTTGCGGAGTCGACACTCGAAGAAGTAGGCGAAGAAGTTTTCGCGAAGCATCTGATTCGCCAGATCTATCCCGAATCCCGTGCCCTCGTCGAAGCTCATCAGCGGGCCGGTCATACCGTCGCCATCATCTCCTCGGCGACTCGATATCAGGTTGCGCCCTTTGCTCGGGAGCTCGGTATCGATCTCGTGATGAACACTGAGCTTGAGGTGAAGGACGGCGTCTTTACCGGCGAGGTGGTTCATCCAACTTGTTACGGCGAAGGCAAGGCCATCGCCGCGCGCCAAGTCGCCGAGCAAGAGGGTGCCGACCTCGATGAGAGCTACTTTTATTCGGATAGTCACGAAGATATCCAGCTTCTCGAAGCTGTCGGTCGTCCGCGACCTCTGAATCCAAATCGGCAATTGGCACAGATCGCGAAAGAACGAAATTGGCCTGTTAGGCGGTTTCGGAGTCGTGGAACGCCCAGTCTTGGAGATGTTATTCGGACAGGGCTTAGCTATGCAAGTGTCGGTCCAGCACTCGGTGCCGGGATTATCGCGGGACTCGTGAACGGTTCGTATCGCGAGGGGCTGAACGTATCCGGGGCGGTTTGGAGTAATCTTGCGACATCACTCGCCGGTATTGATCTGCGTGTGGAAGGCGAAGAGAACGCCTGGACCCAGAGGCCCGCGGTCTTCATCTTTAACCATCAGAGTGCGCTCGATCCGATCTTGATGCTGAAGATTGTGCGACGCGACATGACCGGTGTTGGGAAGATGGAAATCAAGAACGATCCCGTGATGGGCCCGATCCTCGCTGCGGCGGGAGTGGTGTTCATTGACCGCGCCGGAATCACGAATGCCTCCGCAGCGAGGGAAGCGCTCGCGCCGGCGGTTCGTGCCCTTAAACAGGGTCGGTCAATCTCAATCGCGCCGGAAGGCACCCGTTCGACGACGGCGAAGCTTGGCGCTTTCAAGAAGGGGGCATTCCATCTCGCGATGCAGGCTGATGTCCCCATCGTCCCGATCGTATTTAGGAATGTGCTCGATGCATTTCCGAAGAACGCGCAGGTTGTTCGCCCCGCGACGATCGAAGCAATTGTGCTGCCTCCAATCGATACCTCTGAATGGACGCTGGACACCCTCGAGGACGAGATCGAAACGATTCGGAAGAATTACCTCGAGATCCTTCATCAGGATTAGCTAGACGAAGGACCCGAGTGACGTTAGGCGCAGGCTGGTGCAACGGCTAAAGGTCGTAGACTAATCTTCCCTTGTCGTCACGATGTGCTTCTGCACGACCTTCAAGGCGCATGTGCTCGAGATGCGCGTAGGTCTCGCTCTCAGCCATATCCCCCCAGCTGCGTTCTTTAAAGAGCCGCTTCATGAACGCATTCACGTCTGCGCGACCGAGGTCATTTCCGATGTCCTTGATTTCATCAAGGCGTTCGTAGTGATGCTCTTTAATCGCCTGAGCTCGTCCCGCAAGATCCGCAAAGGGATGGCCATGGGCGGGGAGGGCGAGCTCCACGTCACTAATCTCCCCGACACGATCGAGGGAGTAGAAGAATGACTTGAGCGGGTCGGCGAGATACGAAACGCCTCCGATATGAGGCGTGATCGAAGGCAGCACGTGATCTCCCGATAGGAACGCGCCGGTCTCGGGGTCGTGGAGGCAGATATGGTCCGCCGTATGTCCAGGCGTGTGCTGCACGAACCATTCTCGTTTCGCGAGCTTGAGCACATCTCCGTGTTCGACATGATGCGTGATCGGCGGAAGGAATTTGCTGCGACCGATCGTGGCCATCCTCATCCATCGCATACTGTCCTTAAGCGCCGCACGATCTGCGGGCCCCTTCCAGGGCGCCGGCGTATTGATGCGCCTGAGCGCAGTCCAGATACGGATGAGCGGATTTTGCATGCGGCGCCGGTCGCGTTCGAGGACTTCCATGTGCGCGACAAGGTCACTGACTGAGGCTTCCGCGTGATGGTCGTCGTCGCCGTGAACGTGCTGATGTGCGCTAGAGCCGGTGTGCTTTTTTAAGTCGCCCGACGGGCCACCGAAATGGAAGGCTCTATGGGCGACGATGCGCGTGCCGAATTCTTTGTGCATGCGCACCGCGCCGCCGAAATGATCCGGGTGGGAATGCGTGATGATGACGGTGTGGACGTCCTTTGGTTTTAGGTCTGCCTGCTTAAGGCGCGTAAGGATGGCCTCCCAGGTGCTCTCACCCGGTAGCCCGGGATCAATCACGGTGGCGCCGTCATCATCCATCATCGCATACATGTTCACGTGCCCGAGTCCCGGCAGGTGAATAGGGAGCTGCATGCGGAGAATGTCTTTGGCGACTTCGGTCACCTCGGACGAGGCTTCTTCTTGTTCTTGTCGTTTAGGCTTGCTCATTGACTCGACTGTAGTGCAGCTCGGGGCGGCGCGGGTAGGAACTGCGTTACCCAGATTCAGCCCGAATGGAGGAGATCAGAGGAGGTCTAGGCAATCAGGGCAGCGAAATTTTGGCGCATGACGCGCTGGACCGAATCGTCGTCGAGGCCCGCGAGCTCCTGGGCGAATTCGATTGGTTCCGCGAGACCTTCCGGATGGGGATAATCTGAGCCATTCAGAACCTGACTGGCACCGATCGTTTCGACGAGGCCGATCACATCATCTTCGTAGAAAGGAGCGACCCATACGTTCTGTCTGAAGGTTTCGGTTGGCGACATGGGCGGCGCACCGAAGCGCCACATGTCCTTGCTGTAGAGCCGGGCCAACTTCTCGAGTTTCCCGAGCATGGGGGCGACCCAGCCTGATCCGTATTCAATCGAGAGTACGCGGAGCTTGGGGAAACGTCCGAAGAGATTATCCGCGATCAGCGAGACGATCGTGTCCATGACGGGGCGCTCGGTGAACGCGAGGAAGTATTCCATGAGGGAGTGACGATGGGACGGCGGGGCGGGGCGCAGGCCCCAGGGCTTGCTGTATATCTCGCCGAAGGGGGTGTTCCCGATATGGAAGACGATGTTAAGGCCTGCTTCTTCAACGCGTGACCAGAAGGGGTCGAAGTAGGGATCTCCGGGTGCACGTCCGTCGACGGGGCCCGTCGTGAGGACGAGGAAGCGAGCCCCCGCCTTGATCAATCGCTCGAGTTCCGCGACAGCTTCATCGAGGTCGACTAACGTGAGCATGGGCGCGCCGAAGATTCGCCCGTCCTGGCCATATCCCCAATCCTCTTCGAGCCAGCGATTGAAGGCTCGAACCGAGGGATACAGAGCTTCACGATGCTTAGAGGCTCTGAGCTGCGGCTCGATGCCGACACCGGTTGTCGGAAGCATGAGGCTTGATTCAACTCGCTGTTCGTCCATGCGTGCGAGGCGCGCTTTGGCGTCGACAAATTCAGGAACACTCAATCCATTAATCGGGTTGAGGCTCGGGCTACCGCCTTCCTCCGTCGACCCCTGCAGAAATGCCTTCATCATGCCGGGCGGGCCAATATTGTCGCCGGCGCCGACGCTAAAGAACTGGCATCGCTCGTCTCCGATATACATCCGGCCGGGCGTATCCGGGTTCGACCGGTCGATCCACATCGTCTTCTTCTTGAACCTCTCTTCGATGTGCCGCGAATAACAATCGTCAGGCTCGTAGTAGTGCTGGTCCGCGTCGTGAATCCAGTAGTCGAGGCTAGGCGTCTGCGCTCGTTTAGTCGTCGTCATGGGGGTCGAGTCTCCTTAGGTCGCGGTCGAGTAACGCGGCGCGCAGGAAGCGCATTGTTGGTTTCAGGAAATCTGAGCGGGGGCATCGAGTCCCCCCGCAAGAAACGCGATCAAATCTTCGACGAGGGCTTCGCATGCCGCGGGTCCCTCTGCTCGCGCAAATTCCATCTCCGGGCCGGAGAGGGTTTCGAGCGCGGCCTGTACGCAAAAGCGCATGCGTCGTTGCTTGAGGTCGTTGGAAAGCTCGCTCAGCGCCGCGCCCGCGACATCACCGAACCCGTACATCAGAGAACCGAAATGTTTGAGGGTCAAGTCTTGGACGAGCGGGCGATGGTCCGCGAAGGCACGGGCGAGCAGCCGCAGATCCGTGACGTCCGCCTCGGGATACTGCCTGTCATCGAGGTCAGCCCCATTTAAAGGGCCCGGAATCAAAGGCCGGACGAAGAGGCCTGCAAGCTCTTCTGCCGAGACCGAGCGCTTGGACCTCAGCGTTTCGAGGAGGGCGCGACGGCGCGCCTGGACAGGCCTGAGCGCGCGGAGAATCACGGCTTCGAAGAGCCCTTCGCGGCTGCCGAAGTGGTAGTGAATCAGCGCTGAATTGACGCCGGCGGCGCGCGCGATGGCTCGAAGGGAGGCGCCACCAGAATCGGAGGCGGCGAAAAGCCGGGCGGCGGCGTCCAGAATTTTGTCTCGTGTTTCAGCGGCCATGACGGGGAATTTACTTGAGCATTTGATTTAATCAAGTGATCAATACGAGTCGGAGCTAAGGATACTTCAGAGGCTCGGAATCGGGCTAGACTGCGTTCCGTTCGAATTGATGAACCACTGCCAAGCCCCCGTGATCAAAGGAGAATCCATGTCCATCGACCCCCGTACACCCGTTCTCGTGGGTGTTTCTGCAGTCGTCCAGCGCCCCGAGAACCCGGCGGACGCGAGCGAACCGCTGGATTTGATGGAGCGGGCGCTTCGTGGTGCGGCTGCGGATGCTGGGAGCGAAGCGCTGCTCACGGAAGTGGATTCCATCTGGGCGACGCGTGGCTTCTGGGCCTACGCGGATCCCGGCCGCATTCTCGCGGATCGTTTCGGAGCGAAGGATGTCCGAACGATTGTCGCGGAGATTGGGATTTTGCAATCGACCGTGCTTGGCCGGGCGGCGCAGTCGATCGTGAATGGAGATGCCGACGTCGTGATGATTGTCGGCGCGGAGGCGAAGGACCGGGCGGCGCGTCTGCAGCGGGCGGGGCGAGAGGTTCCTCTGACCGAACAGGCGGATGTTGAGCCTGACGAGGTGTTAGTTCCCCATGCGGAGATTATGGGGCAGTTCGAGATCGATCTCGGACTTATCACGCCAACGATTCAGTACGCCATGATCGATAATGCGCTTCGCTTCCATGAAGGGCAGAGCATGGAGGATCACAAATCCGAACTCGGATCGCTCTGGGGTGGCTTCAATGAAGCGGCGGTCGCAAATGAATCGGCCTGGAATCGGACGCCTATGACGCCGGAGGAAATCGTGACTCCGACGGAGGGCAATCGCATGCTCGCCTATCCGTATACGAAGTCGTTAGTTTCGCAGTGGAACGTGAATCAAAGCGCCGGGCTGGTCTTGTGTAGCTATGAGAAGGCGCAGGCTCTCGGCCTAGACGCTTCTGGCTTCGTGTACCCGCTCGCGGTTGTGGACTCTGAGCATATGGTCACCTTGAGCGAACGTCGGGATCTGTGGCGCTCGCCGGGATTCGAGCTCGCGGGTCGGCGTGCCTTTGAACATGTTGGGCGTGAGCCTAGTGAAATCGAACTCTTCGAGTGTTACAGCTGTTTCCCTGCCGCGGTACGCACGCAGCAGCGCGCGTTCGGAATTCCTCTCGATCGTCGCGTGACCCAGACCGGCGGCATGACCTTCGGCGGGGGGCCCTTGAATAATTTTGTACTCCAGAGCTGGGTCAAGATGATTGAGCAAATGCGCGCGCAGCCGGGAAGTCACGGTGTTGTGACTGCGGTCTCAGGACTGATCACGAAGCAAGGCGTTACTGTTTTTGGCCCCGAGCCGAGCTGCCCCTTTCTTTATGACCAGGTCACCAAGGAAGCGGAGCAGGCCCTGCACACGAAGGCGGTTGCTCGCGACGCGACCGGACGTGCACGAATCGTTGCGTATACGGTCTCTCACGACATGAACGCCGCGCACGGCGTGGCATTAGTCGCGGATTTTGAAGATGGGCGACGTACGCTGCGCGTAGTGGATGATCCCGAGTGGATGGCACTCGGCGAGCGTGAAGAACTCTGCGGGCGAGAGATCGACGTGCTCGCTGATGGAACTGTTGCCTGGGCTTAGCTCGAAGGGCTAGACGACCGCGGCAATCCGCTCGATCGTCCAGAAAGCTGCGAGCGATCCCATTACGTAGATCGCGGCCCGCGTGGGGAGTGGGATGGGTAACTCGATTCGCCGCAGCACGGCAGCGGTAGCGAGGAGCCCTGCCACGAAGGCGAGCTGTCCCAGTTCTATGCCTACATTGAATGAAAAGAGGGCCATCGGGATTTCGCCTTGGGGCAGACCGACCTCTCGCAAAGCGCCGGCGAATCCCATCCCGTGAAGCAATCCGAATAGCAGCGCCATGGGCCACGGATAGCGCCGCATGAGGGTTTCCTTGTCAGCATCACGCGCCAACTCGACGGCGAGTGCCAATACGCTTGCAGCGATCAATACCTCGATCGGGCCTGAGGGAAGATTGGCGTATCCGAGTGCAGCGATGCTGAGGGTGACGGAATGACCGACCGTAAAGGCGGTGATGGTCTTTATGAGGGGCGAGAACGAAACACATAACATGAAGAGGCCAAAGACGAAGAGCAGGTGATCGAAGCCAGATAGGATATGGTCGAACCCGATGGTGAGATAGTCGATAAACACATCCGTGCGGCTGGCTTTCTCCGGCACGATCATTTCGGGTTCTCCACGACGCAAGACTCTTTGGATGCGTCGGCCATCCGAGAGGCCTATGCGCACTAGGGTGTCGATCTTTGCGGGCCCCAGGCCATCGATTCGAACCGGCTGGCCGACCAAGCCGGTCTTGCGACAGTCGATCGTCCACCGGACGAGTACAGCGACGCCTTGTTCTTCAATGTTGGCGCGAGTCGTTGGCGGGCAATTCGGAGGAAGGATGGGTTCGATACTGCTGCCGGGCACGCTGAGCGAGGAGCGCTTCCACAGGACTTCTACCTGACCGTCGACCTGCTCTTCGAGCTGAAGGAGGGCGGGGGCGAGCGGATGAGCCTGAACCGTTGTCGGTGTTATTGCGATCGTCGCAACGGCCGCAACCGTAGCTATCAAAAAGACGAGCGAGCACGCGCCGAGGGCCGAAGCGACTGGTCTTCGAAGAGCGTGCTTTATGAAGAGGCAATCCAAAGTCATCCGGGCTCCTGGGAATTGGGTGCGTCTGTGAGAGCGGGACTGCGTTCGACGACGACACGGTATTGCGTACGAAGCTCCGCGAGAAGTATGTTCAAGTTTGCATCACGGCGTTTCTCTTCGAGCTGAAGTCGCAGCTTGTTGGCAACGCGCGTGAGAGGCGGAATTTCACCAGGGGTGCGCTCCGAGATGAAAATGAGATGTGCACCGTAGGCGGAGTCGATAGGGCCGGTCCACTCCCCAATTCCTGAGGCGAAGGCCGATTCGCCGAAGCGGGCGCCAAAGGTTCGCTCGAGATCGTTCTGCGAACGATGTTCAAGGTGGTGGCCGAGTGGGAAGGGGTCCCCTCGGCGAGGGCCTTCCTTGGACCCAATCTCTTCGTTCTTTAACACCGCGAGGAGATCGGAGGCCTGCGTATCGAGGTTCGCCCCACGTTTATCTCTGTTAAGGAAAGTATGTACGAGTGTCAGGCGGTCGGGGGATCGCAGCGACTCTGCGAGTTCGCGGTACGAGTGCTCGATCTCTTCGTCGCTCGGTGCCTGGGCGGATTCGAGTGTCGAGCCGAGCAGCTTCATCTTCTGAATGAGAATGCGGCGCACCACGACGTCTTGCTGATGCAAACCCAGCTCGACGGCGCGAGCGAGCAAGCTGGGCGCGTCCTTCAGTTCAGTCTCACCTTCAAGAAAGAGCATTTTCTGAATGAGTCGGGTCTGCACACCGCCGTCGCGCTCGAATAGGCCGCGTGCGACGGCTTCGCGGTAGAGGATCTCCTCGTCCGCCTCTGTCTCGATCATGCGGTTGACGTCTTCTGGAAGCGGTCGGCGGCCAGCTTGCTGAAGGAAGCCGCGTTCGAGTTCGATGAGCCGCTCCGCGTCGATTTTGATTTGGAAGTCGCGAGCGGAGGTCGCGTCTTCCCTAAGCCACGGCTGTGCGAGGTAAAGCGCTATGCCCAGGATTAGGAAATGAAGCAGCGGTGACCGAAACAAGCGAGTCATCGGTTCAGTTGAACTCGATCATGACTTTGGCGCCCGCGTCAGGTGACTTAGCAACGTCGAAGGCAGCCATGAAATCGTCCATGCTGAATCTATGCGTGATCATGGGCGAAAGGTCTCGGCGTGAAAGCAGTTGAATCATTTCGCGGAAATCTTCCGGATATTCGATCGAGCCGCGAATCGTGATTTCCTTTGTAAGGACTGCCATGAAATCGATGGGAACGTTGGTGCGATGAAGCGCGACGACGGAGATGCGGGAGCCCGCTGCGCATCGAGCGATCACATCAGAGAGTACGGGTCCGACTCCGGTCGCTTCGATGAACACGTTCGTATTGACGAGGTCCATCCAATGAAGCTTGCTTGTTCCGTGAATGCGTCCCAGCGCCTCCCAGAGGTCTTCCTTCCCGGGGTTTACAGTATGAGCTGCGCCGAGTTTTCGAGCGACGTCGAGTCGAGTCTGCGAGAGATCGATTGAGATGACATCCTCGATGCCGCGATCCGCGAGAGTCGCGATTGCGGAGAGCCCTATCGGGCCGGCGCCTAACACAGCAACTTTGTCGCCCTGACAAGCTTCGGATTGATCCACCGCGTGCATTCCGACCCCAAGGGGTTCTGCCAAGGCGGCGATCGAGAAGGGCATATCGTCGGGCAGGGCAAATAGGCTGCGGTTGGCGGAGGCGCCCCGGACCAGAAGCCGTCGAGCGAAGCCACCTTCCGGACCTCCATTCCCAAGCCCGAAGCCGGCAGCGCCGGGATGCAGCGCGACTCGATCTCCTATATTTACGAGGCCATCGCAGTTTTCACCAATGGCTGCAACGGTTCCAGCGAGCTCGTGGCCGATGGGCATGGGGGTATCGGTCGGGCCCTGGACGCCGCCCATCCGTTCGTAGCCCACATCTGAACCGCAGATTCCACAGGCTGCCACGTCGAGGACAACATCATCGGGGCCTAGCTTAGGCTCCGGCACCTCGTCGACGCGAAGATCGCTCGGGCCATGGATACGTGCGAGTTTCATGATCGGATTTTCCCTGCATAGATGGATGGGGCAAGAGGCGAGTATTCAGTGCCTTCTCAATCCAAGTGTTAATCGGTTTAGTGCAAGTCGAGACGCGACTATGGGAGCGAGATGCATGAGGCGTTTTCCTGAATCGCGTCGGTATTCACATGTTTCAGCCGGATCCCGCAGCCCAGAAGCGCTTCCACGTGTCGAGAGCTTGTGGATGACTGCCGATGCCGGTCTGGCTGGCAGGCCAATTCGCGGGATCTAGAGAGAGCGGGTTTTCCCCAAGCGGCGCACCATACACGAGGAAGTGTTTTCGTCGAACGAAACACCACTTGCCTTCGGCTCGCTGATAGGTGTCGTGGTACTGGATGGCGTGGATGATGAAACGGTCGCTGTCTATTCCGCCATCTTGGATCTCGCCTCGGCAATAGACGATGCCGGTTGCCTGGTCCTCGTCGATCAGGTCGATCACGTGATTGCCGACGTGGAGGAAGGTGATGCCGACCCCACGGAAGGACCGACTAAAATCCTTGTGGAGGGCTTCTCGGCCATAGGTGTCTCGGCCGACGCGAACATCGGGCACGAAAAGCTCGACGAGTTTGTCAATATCTCGGGCGTCGGAGTAGACCGCATAGCGCGCGGCGAGCTGCCTAATCTCTTCGTAGGCGAGGAGTTTCTGGACATCGTTCATTTTTGGGGAGTACTCGTGCTTTTAGGTGGTCAGCGGGCGGCCTTCTTCAGGCCGTCGGGCGTCTTGTTTCTCGGGAGCTTGCCATGATCCCACGAAACGAATCGTCGTGGCGTGACCTTCATGAGGACTCGCTTGCCCGCCATCTTGAGCTTCACGTCCTCCGGAATCTGCGAGACGTCAGGGAGTGGGCTTCCGGTTCCCGCATTGGCTTCCACCATGGTCGCGACGGTTTCGTCGAGATCGGTGGTGATTTCCACGTCGCCTTCGATCATGACGCCGCGAAGTTCGCTGTAGGCGTGGCCTGTTTCGACCAGGAGAGTCACCCTTGAATCCCGCTCGGCGTTTACGACCTTCTGGCTCGATGCGTAGGAAGCAAATTTGACTGTCAGGTCGTCGTCTAGGGCGTAGAACATGGCAACCGCGTGTGGATAGCCTTTGGGCCCGTTCGTTACGAGGGTCATGGTGTGACCTTCGCGGAGATACGCCCCGATCTCCTCCTCGGTCATTCTGATATCGTCTTTGCTGGCCATGGGCACGTCCGGTTGGTGCGGGCGTCCGAGCTAATCCAGGATCAGCAAGACCGCGCCGTGTTCGGTTAACTGTGTGGCGAGATGCTATCCCACTCCGAGAGTTTGCGCGGGGGGAGGCCGACTCTCCAGGTAGTGGGCAAGGTACATCGGGGCTGGCGTCCCTAAAAGAGAAAGAGTGGGGCAATTTGAGTGGCGGTTCGCAGGTTTATTGATGCGACGATGGATAGGGCGACCCAAGAGATCCGCGGAGATCTGTCGGCGGATGAAGTGTTAAAAACTCAGCACGAGCTTTACATCGAACTCGAATTCGAAGCGGCACGACCTTGTTTATGGGACGCAACCGAAGGCAACGTGGTTACCGCGATGACCGGTGGCGGATCAAAGATTTGATATCGAAGGGATTGGGTGTGGCATCACGTAAAACGCGTTCGGGAGAAACGGCGCTCGTAATCGGTGGAACGGGTCCAACGGGTCCCCACGTCGTGAACGGATTGGTGGATCGCGGATTCAAGACGGCCATGTTGCATAGTGGTGCACATGAACAGCCGGAGAACCCGGACTGTGTCGAACATATTCACACCGACGCATATGATTCGGAAAAAGTGGCCAATGCTCTCGAGGGACGAACCTTTGATGTCTGCATAGCAACCTATGGGCGGCTGCGCGCAAACGCGGAAGTTCTGCGAGGTCGAGTCGGACAGTTTATGTCTGTTGGCGGATTCCCTGGCTATCGCGGTTATATGAATGCACCGCTCTTTGAGCCGCCCGGAATGCCTATGCCCACGCGCGAAGATGGACCGCGGGTGTCTGAGCCAAGCGAAGATGAAAAGGGATACCGG
This sequence comes from Deltaproteobacteria bacterium UBA4427, assembly GCA_002390675.1. Taxonomy (GTDB): domain Bacteria; phylum Myxococcota_A; class UBA9160; order UBA9160; family UBA4427; genus UBA4427. The sequence continues at coordinate 48,177 of DGPZ01000143.1, read as the reverse complement.
ATCGCGCGAACCGAGGAGCGGCTCTTCGAGGCTCAGCCTAACGCGACGCATTTCCGATATCCGTGGGTCTACGGCCCTCGGCAGCCAGCGCCTCGGGAGTGGAGCATAGTGCGACGGGTTTTGGATGGGCGCGAGCCTATCATCGTCGCAGACGGCGGTCTCAGTCTTTCGACCTTTGGTTATGTCGAGAACCTGGCTCACGCCATAATGCTTGCTGTGGATCAGCCAGAAAAGGCGGCGGGGCAGGTCTACAACGCAGCGGACCAGGAATGTCTATCGATTAGTCAAGTCATCGAAACGATCGGCAACTCCATGGGGCATGACTTCGACATCATTTCAATGCCGTGGGAGATCGCATGGCCGGCGCGACCGCTCGTCGCGCAACCTTGGACGACGCATCGAGTCGTGAGTACGGCCAAGCTTGAACTCGAATTGGGCTACCGGGACCTCGTGCCGCCAAGGGAGGCGCTCGCGCGAACGGCGAAGTGGCTCGCCGAAAATCCGCCTTTACCGGGCGGGATCGAAGAGATGGTGATGCAGGATCCCTTCGATTACGCAGCCGAAGATGAGTTGATCGGAGCCTATCGAAGCTCGATGGCGATGATCTCGGAGCCGAAATGGTCTGCAGAAGCACCGGACTACGGTTTGGCGTTCTCGGGACCTGGCGGGCGCGAGCGCACCAATAAAAATTTCGAATAGGCCGGCGAGAGGGTTTTGAGCTGTCGCCTAACGAATTGCGTTGTCCTGTCGTAGGCCTTCGATCCGTTCTTCGGTGAGGCCCAGCTCGCGAAGGATTTCGTCGCTGTGTTCGGCGAGGCGTGGTGCATGGCGGTCTATCGACGCAGGCGTCCGTTCGAAGGCCCATGGAGGCGAGAGGTATTGCGTGGGACCGAAGCGCTCGTCCTCGAGAATTTGGACGGTCTTTCGATACTGAACGTGTGGGTCTTCGAGGAATGAGGCGACATCGTTGACGGGACCGAAGGTCGCCCCTTCTTCCCGCGCTCGGTTAACGAGATCGTTGCTCGATAATTTGCGGACTTCTTCACGGAGGAGCCCGACGAGTTCAATGTAGTTGCTGAGCCTCGTCCCCATCTCGGCGAAGCGTGGGTCTGAGATCATGTCTTCCCGTCCGAGGATGCGACATAGCGCTGCGTATTGATGGTCTTGGATGATGAGTCCGACGACGTAGCCATCGGCAGTTTCCCAGGGTGCGAAGAATGCGGCGGACATGCCTCCGTCATCCGAGCCCGGTGGAAAGGCTCGAGGTGTCATGGGATCAGGGAGAGCGAAGGCCGCGTAGGCGTCGATCATGGCGACTTCGACGCGCTGCCCGCGCCGGTCCGGATCGCGTTCCCGTGCGAAGAGCGCCGCGAGAACGGCACTTACGCCGATCACGGCTGTTGTCTTGTCGGCGATTGGGCCGTTGACCGGCGCGGGAGGGCCACTTCCGCCTTGGGCCGGCATAACACCTACGAGACCCTGCATGAGCTGGTCGTAGGCGGGCAGGGCGGCGTAGGGGCCGTCACTTCCGAAACCGTTGATTGAACAGAAGACGAGGCCGGGATGTCGCTCCGCGAGCGCCTCGTATCCGAGGCCGAGTCTCCCCATGACAGCGGGGCGGAAATTTTCGACGAGTACGTCGAATTCGCCGATGATCTCAAAAATCAGTTCACGCCCTACGTCGGTCTTAAGGTCTACTACCAGGCTTCGTTTGTTTCGGTTCATCTGAGTGTGCATTGCCGAAAAAAGCGGTTCCTTAAACGGAGCTCCCGAATAGCGGGTCTGATCTCCACCAGGCGACTCGAGCTTTACGACGTCCGCTCCGAGGTCGCCTAAGGCCTGCGTGCACATCGGTCCCGAGACCACGCTCGTGAAATCGAGAATGCGGATGCCCGCAAGTGGGCCCGATCGAGGAGCGGGAGGCGAGGCGGGCATAGATTGATCTCCTGGAGGGATGAGCGAGTAGGGGCGGGAGCGTATAGGCGCGGTTTTGACCGGGGCGCGCCACGGCCGGGAACTAACGCCCCGGAGCCGTCGCATCCTTGTGGACCTTCAGCGTGAGCTTGCCCTGGACTTGGTTGTTTTGTAGTCGGTCGAGGGATTCCGGGAGCGCTTCGAAGGGCACCATATCTTCAACATGGACCTGCAGTTTGCCGTCGCGCCACCATTCTAGAAGCTGCTCCTGCGCAGCTTCTTTGAAGGCTTTGTCATATTGGCTTGGGATCACGCCCACGACGGAGTAGTTCTGCATCACCATATGGGCGGGGTCCACGGGGCCCCAGCTGCCACTTGCAAAACCAATCATCAGAATGCGACCTTCATGGGCGATGCATTTACTGGCCGCGGTATAGGCCGGTCCGCCGACAGGATCGTATACGCAGTCAACGCCACGTCCATTCGTGAGCTCGCGGACGGCTTCAGTGATGTCCTGTTCTTTGCGATCAATGACATGATCGGCCCCGAGTTCTCTGCAGAACGCGACTTTGTCTGAGCCAGCTACGGTTGCGATTACGGTCGCACCAAGCGCTTTGCCAAGCTGAACCGCCGCCGTCCCCGTCCCACCGGCTCCGCCGAGTACCAGAAGCGACTCGCCGGCTTGAAGCTTGCCGCGTGTGATCAAGCCTATATACGCGGTGTGCATCGGAATAAGGAAAGCAGCTCCCTCGGCGTCCGTCATGCTTTCAGGAACAGCCAAGCAAAAGCCATCGAGAGCGAGACACTGCTCAGCAAAGCTGCCATCACCTGTAAAGAAGCTGGTCACCGCCATGACCCGGTCGCCCACTTGGCGTCCTTCGACCCCGTCCCCCCATCCGAGCACGCGCCCGACGACTTCTTGTCCTTGAGTGAAAGGGAGCTGTGGGCTCATCGCATAGCTTCCGTGACACATCAGTGCGTCAGGAAGTCCCAGTCCAGCCGCGAGAACCTCAACTAAGACCGTTCCCGGCTCAGGTGTCGGGGGCGCGAGGTCATAAGAAATTGCGAGGGCCTCTTTTGGGGTTCCTATTTTAGTGGTTTGCCATCCGCGCATTTCGTAGCTCCTGGGATTGTTGAGAGTCAGAGTTTGATTCGGGCTTTGCTGTGGTGTTAAGTGATTGCTTAAAGCGAAGCGCGATTAGGTGACGGGCTCACGCCTCTGCAGATGCCGGTGGCGAATGGCGAGTGATGCGCGGCGCGCCTCGTTGCCGAAAGAGGGAGTGTCGCTCGGGAGCGCTGATTGGATCTCTTCGAAGGGCACTATCTTTACGCTAGGCGCGGGCTTGTTATTGGTCCAGATGTATCGGTACTGGAGCATACCTTCGGGATGTCCCGAAGTGTCGATCCAGTTTTGAACACCGGGGTCTTGATGCGCAATCACGAAGCGAACCTTACCGTCCGCGTGAACGTAGGATTGTGCGTGGTTGAGGCCGGTCTGACGTGTGGCCCAATCCATTGTACGAAACCAAACATCACACAACTGCAGCTGCCAATAACGTGCGTCCGGGACTTCGAATTCGACGATCATCGCTTCGTCGGGATCGAGGGACCACCAATCATTTCCGTAGACGATATCGCGTGCTCCGCCGACGAAAGGTTTAGGCGCCATGAGACGTCCCTTTTTATGGTCGCCGCGCAGTTGATCGATCCACTCAGCCCAGAACTTCGTGGTCTGCAGGGTCCATCGACCGGCTTCGTCGAGGAGTTCCGCCATTCGGGCCGGAGTTAATGGGGCTGGTGCTACACCTTCTCCGTCTACGCGGTGGATTTCGAAGCGAGCAGGAATCTCTGTTTCCCAGTCGGCGAAGTATTGGCGCACGCACCAGTACTGGGTTCCGGGTGGCATGTGCATGAAGTTGCCGGAGAAGCCTTCGGGTTTATTGGCGGACAGTAGAATTTCGAAACTGCCGTCGGCTTCGCATTGAATGTCCGAGAGCAGGAGCGTATCGAAGACAAGATCATCTCCGATCTGCATGTAGCCGTCTTTCGTTTCGAGCAACGCTTCGAAGACATTGTTCTTATTGCCCGTGACTTTGTATTCGGCGTGGGGACCAACGCGGCACCAGAGGTATTGGTTGTCGACGTTCTCGGCACCCCATTTCGATTCGGAGTCCGGGGTGCGCACGATTCGTGGAGTATCAGGATCCGAGAGCTGAAGCGCCTGGAGAATTCCGCCGGTCGTGAGGCCGAGGACATATTTCATTGCTTGTGCCTGAAGCTCGCCTGGGGTGGCCGTTTCTCCGGTTGGGAACTCAAGCAGGTGTTGGCCGGCCGCTTCTAGCGATCGGCAGAAGCCCTGCCAGGCTTCGCCTGAGAGCAGCCGCTTCGCCTGTTCCTCGTCACTTCGTTCCGGGAACGCCATCTCATCTCGCAGGGTCTGCCCCGATTTACCACTGCCTCCGATTGCGGCTTCGTCGCTCATGCTTTCCTCATTTCTGTTATGCGTTAGATCAGGCTTCGTTTTCAACCTGGTACTGCGCGTAGTAGTCGCTGAATCGTTCGCGTTCTTCGTCGAGATCGAGTCCGGTGTCCGAGAAGTCATATTTATGGCCACCGTGTTTGCCACGGGGCTTGTTGTCTATGTAGCTCTGCTGTGCTGCGCGGGAGGAGTCGGGATAGTCGATCTCAAAATGTTCGTAGATGCCGCCGAGTGCTGCGACCGGGTCTTTCATGAGCTCCGCATAACGAAGGTCGTAGCATTGCGATTCAGGGAGGCGGCCTGACGCTCGAAGCGACGTCATTCCGTCGAGGAGCATCTTGCAGGTCTCGCCCGTAAACCAATTGGCCATCGCCTCCGCGTCGACCTGGTCAGAACGGACGTAGGCAGTCGAATAGAGGATCGAGACGACGGAAGGCAGCACCTTGAGCGGGTCTCTATGGGTGAAGACGATTCGTGCATCCGGATAGACGGCGAGGAGAGCGTCGAGTTGGCTCATATGAGAGGGCGATTTCAGGACCCAACGGTCTCCGGGGCATTTCCATTGCAGGTGCTGAAGCATCTGTTTGTGGAACTCGAAACCCGGAACTCGATCGGCCTCGTTGTACCAGCCGGCGTAGGCGGGGACCACGTGTCGCCCCATCCATTCGTCTGACACGAAGGATCCGCCCATCACCTGTACGTCTTCGACGGGAATGGCTCCGCCGAGTTCGTGCATCGTGTCGTACTCGGGCACGATCTCGCACCACAGCCGGATCTGACGATCAGCTTCGACGATTCGCGGATCCGTTCGGTACGTCCCAGTCTCGGGTGCGGGAAAGGGCGTCCGGATCTCCCAATGCTGCGGCGCGCGATGTCGCGGATCGGCTGCAAGAAGTTCGTGCGTAATCGACGTGCCGGTTCGCGGGAGACCGGTGATGAAGATGGGCCGGTCTACATTTTCTTGTGTGACTTCTGGATGACGCTTCCGTTCCTCAGTGAGCTGAAGACGAATCGAGAGTGCGTTAACCAGGTCGCCTCGAATCAGAAGCGCGCCCATAGTGTGGAGCGCCTGCTCTTCGTTGAGAGAGTCGACGAAGATCCGGAAGGGTTCCCAGAAGCGTTCGTCCCCGAAATCATCGAGGCCTATTTTCTCGCGGGCCTCTGCGGCGAGCGCATCGGCATCGAGCGTGATCCATCCAGGGTCACAGGTCTCGTTGAGTGCTGTGACCCAGGCGGGGCGAGGTCCGGGTTGCCAGATCGACACGGTTTCATCCTTTCGGTTTCAGCGCAGGCGTTCGAGATGGGGCTTTGGGTCTAAGGCTTAGGGCATATCGCCTATGGCATGTGAGCTACGGCATATAAGCGCCGCCGCTTACGCTGACGAGTTGGCCCGTCAGGTGTGCGGAGCGATTCGATGCAAAGAAGAGGGTGAGGTCGGCAATGTCTTCCGGACGGCCAATTCGCCGGATCGGCTGAGCCGAGACATTGAAGTTTGCTTCTCCTGATTCCGCAGCTTGGGCCATGGCCTCGGGTGTGCCGAAGAAGTCGTAGCCGTACTTACGCCAGAAACTGCCTTCGCCGACATCGTCTTCGCGATGGGGAACGATCCATCCGGGGGACACACAATTTATACGAACGTTATCGGGTCCCCATTCGTAGGCGAGGCCTTTCGAAAACGACTGTACGAAGCCCTTGGTGCCGCCGTACATAGCAACCTGGTTGGCGGCTTCGGGGGAGAGCGCGGAGTTAGAAGTGATGTTGATGATGCTGCCAGACTTCCGCTTCACCATGCTTCGGCCCGCTGCCCGCGTACAGTTGTAGACGCCCCAAATGTTTAAGTTGACTTCCCACTCAGCGTCTTCGCGGGACTTCTCGAGAAAGGGCTTCGGGTAGAAAACTCCGCCGGCATTATTCACGAGGACATCGAGGGGGCCAAAGGTCGATTCCGCTTTAGCGGTCATCTCTTCGACGGCATCTTCGTTCGTCACATCGGTCGGCACGACAATGACGTCGCCGGGGAAATCCTTCGCGGCGTCGGCCACCTCTTTGCCTTTTTTGCCGTCGCGCGTCGCGATAACGACGTTCGCGCCTTCTTCGGCAAAGGACAGGACGAGGCCTCGCCCTATGCCACCGCTTCCGCCTGTGATGATCGTGTTTTTGCCTTTGAGTCCGAGGTCCATCTAGAGCTTCTCCTGTCCGAGTGACTGCTGCATCCTAGCCAGATCTGCGTGCTAGCGTCGAGCGTCCGAAAAGAGGAGTTTTACGAATGGCAGAAGAAGATTCGCCTCCGCAAAAAGCGGTGGCCGACCCAGAAATATATCGCGAAGCACTCAACGGATGGATGACTAAACAACTGCCTTCGGCAGATGGGGTGCACGTCCACGACGTTGATATGCCGCGGGCAACAGGCTTTTCAAACGAGACGGTTTTTTTCTCCACTACGAGTTCAGAAGCCGGCCAGAAAACCACGCGCAAATGGGTAGCTCGGATCGAGCCAGCAGACGGCGGACTTTTCCCGGAACAGACCGATGCCTGCGCTATTTCTTGCGAAGTCCAACATAAGATCATGTCCGCAGTTCGCGAATCTGGCGTCGCACCGATCCCCGAGATGTTTCCCTTTGAGCAAGATTCAACCGTTCTTGGGCAGCCCTTCTTCGTGATGGAGTTTATTGAGGGCCTAATTCCGGCGGACGTGCCGCGATACACCCAAGAGGGATTTCTCGTTGATCAGGCAAAGCCTGCGGATCGTGAGCGAATGGTACGCGATGCGTGCGAGACGATGGGGGATCTATCGCGACTCGATTGGAAGACGCTTGGACTCGATTGGCTCGACGTAAAAGGTAAAGGCGATCCGACCCTGGCTGACCAGCTTGAGCTCTACCGTAACTACTGCACGTCGCATTTAGGAGAGCGTGAACATGCCGTGATCATGTCGAGTCTCGACTGGCTGGATGCGAACGCGCCTAATTGTCCGATGGGCATTAGTTGGGGCGATAGCCGACTCGGGAATATCATCTGGCAGGATTACCGTTGTGCATCGGTTTGTGACTGGGAAGCCGTTTCGCTTTGTCCGCCAGAGGCGGATATAGGCTGGTTCGTGATGTTCGACAGAATGTCCTACGACGATTTCGGCGTCGAACGGTTGGCCGGCTTTCCAACACGCGAGGAACAGGTGGCTATCTGGGAAGCCCGCTCCGGGCGAAAGGTCGCGGACACCATTGATTGGTGGGAAATCTTCGCGACGATGCGTTTTGACGCGATCATGATCAAGCTTGGGGATCGACTGACGGGAGCAGGGATCGTTCCCGCGGAAGCCAATATGTCGATCGCTAACGGGACGACGGATGCGCTCGCAGGTTTGCTTGCGCGGCAAGGTGTGAAGGTCGGCTAACCGACCTTCTCGGTGATCAACTGCGTTGAGCCAGTGTGCTTGCCTGATGAGCTTGGCGCGCGTGGCGGTAGGAGTGAGGAATGGCTGGGGATCTCGAAGGTAAAGTTGCCTTGATTTCGGGTGGCGCTCGCGGCATGGGCGCGGCAGAGGCTCGACTCTTTGTTGCGGAAGGGGGGCGCGTCGTGATTGGCGATGTCCTCGACGACGAAGGGAAGGAAACGGCGGCGGCGATCGGTGATTCGGCGCATTATGTGCATCTCGATGTGACACAAGAATCCGATTGGCAATCTGTCGTGGCGGAGACAGAGGCTCGTTTCGGTCGCCTCGACGTTCTCGTGAATAACGCCGGCGTACTTCGGTTCGGGCTGCTTGAAGACACGGAGCTCGCCGACTACGAATTCGTGATTCGGATTAACCAGATCGGCGTCTTTCTCGGGATGAAGAGCGTCGTTGCCGCGATGCGGCGCGCGGGTGGCGGTTCGATCGTCAATATTTCTTCGATGGCTGGCCTGCGCGGAATTGGCGGAGCGCTCGCCTACACCGCAAGCAAATTCGCTGTGCGCGGGATGACTAAGGTCGCGGCGATCGAGTTGGGTTCTTCGAATATTCGCGTGAACTCCGTGCATCCAGGAGGCGTCGAGACGCCGATGGTCGCATCCATGGAGGCCGGAGATCAGGAAGCGGAGGCCAGCGAGGGGAATTTTACGTTTCCGCTCGCACGTATCGGCCAGCCCGAGGAAGTCGCGCAGCTCGTGCTATTCCTCGCTTCGGAGAAAAGCTCCTACTCGACGGGAGCTGAGTTTCTGGTCGACGGTGGAGATATGGCGGGTGATATGCCTGAGGCATTCCGGTCAGCAATCGAAGCTCGGAACGTATAGGCGACTCAATCGCGGATGCTTCTGACGTTTCATGGGAAATCGTAATTCCCGACCTATAACCATCCTGTGCCCGACCGCTGCAGCGTTCCTCTCTCCGTTGGGTGCTCGCGAGATCTTTGACGCGATCTCCGCGAACTTTGGACGGCTGTCGCCCGGCGGTTCTTTGATCGTCGATCTCTCGAACAACTAGGAGCAGGTGATTGCGAACCCAGTTCCGGAGCTGAGTGCCGCGCTGGTCTTCGGATTGGGAAAGGGGCTCGTCGGGAGCTTGACCTGGGCGCGCTTGAAAGCTGAGCCCGCAGCCCGGCGCTTGGCTTAAAAACAGAAAGCGCCGGGAGCCATGATGGCTTCCGGCGCTTTTTTGGGCCAATACCCGAGTCTTGAGGCGCGGCCTAAGCCTTCCCGCGCACCTCATCCAACGAAGGCCCCACGCGATCTGCAACCTTATTCAGGGCTTCGACGTCAAAGCCAAAGACCTCAGCGGCGTTCAGGCCGAGGATGTCGCGAACCTCGTCGTCGCTCTCAACTTGGCCAAAGGTCGCATTGAGCGATTCCATTGTGTGCGGCCACGTGCCTTCAAGGTGGGGGTAGTCGGAGCCCCACATGAGTTTGTCGACGCCGATTTCGTAGCGGAGTGCGCAGTCTCGGGGTGAGAGCATCGACGCGCCAAAGAAGACCTGCCGCTTGTAGTAGTCCGAGGGCCGCATGGAGAGGCCTTGGCCGAAATACTTGAACAGTGGCGAGTCGTAGTGCATGTCGAACTGTTCGAGCTTATCGAGGATCCAGCGTGAACCCTGCTCGGTCATGATGAGCTTGAGGTTCGGGTAGCGCTCGAACACTCCTGCCCAGATGAAGCACGTAAAGGGTCTATTTGCGTACCACGAGACTTCATTGACAAACATGGCCGTCGCGGCGGGGCCGTCACCGTAGTCTGGGCTCCAGCCGGAATGCGTGTGGATCGGCATGCCGAGATCTTCGCACGTGGCCCAGAGCGGCTCGTAGCGTTCGTCATGGTAATAGGGATTGTCGCCGGTTCCAGCGGGAATCATCACGCCGCCCCAGAGCCCCATCTCTTTAGCCGCGATCGTGTCCTTCACGGCAACATCGATGTCGTCGACGGTGATCATGGCAACGCCGGCATGACGACCGGGATTCTCGTTGCACATGTCGGCGAGCCAGCGGTTGTAGGCGCGCTGTCCTTCAAGGTTTTCCGTTAGGTCGACCTTCGTGCGGTATTGCAGAAGGCCTCCGCCGAAGGGAGCTTGTTGCGGAAAAATGATTTCGCCCGCTATGCCGTCGCTTTCGAGTTGCAGGACTCGCATAGCGGGATCCCATTCGCCTTCAATCGCGCGAAGGACCGACTCGTCCTTGTTGCGCGCGTCCTCGGCTTCTTGGTCATAGAAGGTTCCGACGCGCGCTTCCATTTCGGCATCATGCGCCGCTTGCCAATCGTCATAGCGAGATCGGAGTCTCTCGGGGAGGTACTCGCGATAGGTCGCGGGCTGCGCGCCGGCGTGGCAGTCGGCGCTGATGATCATGACGGTGTCGTCGGGGGTACGTTCGTTGGGCATGGCGTGGCTCCTCTATCTAAGTGGAAACGCTAGCGCTTTCGATGGGGGTGATAAGAAGGGTGAAAAATTACTTTACGCGCTGCTTTACCCAGTGGGCTGCGCGCTGCATCGCTTCCGTGGCTTCGGGGAATGCGCCGCAAAGGCCAACGAAGCCGTGCACCATTTCGGCGGCGACATCGACGACGACAGAGACACCTTCTTTGCTGGCGCGGAGCGCGAGTCGCGTTGAATCGTCCGAGGTCGTGTCGATCTGTCCCACGGACATGTACATAGGAGGCAGGCCCGCGAGCTTCGTGTGAAAGGGGGATATGCCTGGATCCTTAAGGTCGCCGTTCGGCCCTGCGTAGTCTTTGTATCGCGCGCGGATCCACGCGGCAGTGACGAAGGGATCATTGCCGCGCGGGTTTATGGCTGCGTCGCCTGTCTGCTCCGCATCGAGCCAGGGCGTGAGTCCGACGAGTCCGGCGGGCAGTGGATCGCCGGCATCTCGCAATGCCGCAATCGCCGACAGCGCAATCCCGCCACCACACGAGTCACCGACTAACACGATGCGATCAGCATGAATGCCTTGCGCGAGCAGAGCACGATAGGCCGTCATCGTGTCGAGCATCGCTTGGGGGTAGGGCGCTTCGTCTGCCCATGTCCATTGGAAGCAAACGACCTTCGCTTCCATGTGGCGCGAGAGATGTTCGCCGTAGTCCAGGTAGTGGTCGATGATGGTGGAAACGAAGGCTCCGCCGTGGACGTGCATGACGATGCGATCGGAGTCCGCGTTCTCGCTCGTGTAGATCCATTTCGCGTCGATGCCGTCTAGGTCTGCGGATTCGACAACAGTTCCCGGGCTCGCGGAGTTCGGATGGATGGCGTGCATCTTTTCGCGGACCACATCGACGGGATCGAGAGGGTCGACATTGCCGCCGGGAATCGCTGCCATCAATTGTTCGTATTTGATGCTCGCCATGCTCGTGCTCCTTTTAGACGGGGGAAGGTCTGCGCCGAAGTGCGAGTATATATCTGTTTTGGGCTTGCAGTGTGCCATTCGACCGGCTCGATCGGAGGCCGATCGGGTCACGAAATGAGGCAATCTGGCTGATTGCCGAACGACCATTCGGAAGGTTAGCCTCTAAGGCTCCGGCGACCGGGCCGGAGCCCTATTCGAGAGACCGCAAGACACGGAGATAAGAGCAATGGCCGCTGCCCCCGATACTACGACCGAATCCGTTTTCGATCGCTGCAAGCCCATCGACGTCGATACCCACATCACTGAACCGCCGGACGTCTGGACGTCCCGCATCTCAAAGAAGTGGGGCGACAAAGTTCCGCATATCCAGCAGCGAGATGGCCGGGACCTTTGGTGCATCGGCGATCAGATGATTGGCGGGCCGGGCTTCACGACCGCGGCCGGCTTCGACGGTTCCTATCCCGAGTCCCGCATGGGCTATGCCGATAGCCCCCCGAGTTCCTACGATGCGAAGGAACGCCTCAAGTACATGGACGAAGAGGGAATCTGGGCCGCAGTGCTTTACCCGAACGTCGGCGGCTTTGGGTCGGGCGGCTTCCTCAAGCTTGAAGAACCCGAACTCATGCTCGAATGCGTTCGTGCCTACAACGACTTCCTCGTCGAGTGGTGCTCCGAAGACGCGGACCGATTAGTCCCGGTTGCGGCGATGCCGTTCTGGAGCGTCGAAGAGTCTGTTAAGGAGGTCTACCGGGCCGCCGAGATGGGACACAAGTCGATCCTTGCTTGTTCTGATCCAGCGGCCTTCGGTGAACCGCGGCTCGCGCATGCGCACTGGGATCCCTTCTGGTCCGCGGTTCAGGAGACCGGTCTTCCGATCAGCTTCCACATCGGAGCGGGTGACCTTTCGGATATTGTTTCCGATCCCTGCGAACTCGGCCCCCGAGCGGCGTTCTCCCGGGTGTCCTCCACTATATTCATGCAGAACATGAGCTCCATCGCCGACCTAATCTTCGGCGGCGTTTGTCATCGCTTCCCGGACCTGGACCTCGTCTCCGTGGAGAGTGGCGTGGGGTGGTTGCCGGCATTCCTTGAAGCAGCCGACTGGCAGTGGTCGAATGGGCAGGTCACAAAGGACCACCCGGAATATGACTTGCTTCCGAGCGAGTATTTCAGGCGCCAGATCTACGCGTGCTTCTGGTTCGAGAACGAGGCTCTGCGATCGACGATTGATCTCGTCGCGGACAACCTTTGCTGGGAGACGGATTTCCCGCACCCGACCTGCATGCATCCTGGGCCGGTCAATGGCCTGGCTCAGCATCCCCGTGACTACGTGAATCGTGTCATGGGCGATCTCGACGAGACCAAGGTTGAGAAGGTTCTGCACAGTAATGCGGCGAAGCTCTACGGCCTTGATTGATCACGCGTCGCTTCCGCCCTTGGCTCGAAACTAATGGGCTCACCTGCCGATTTTGAGAGACTGCGAGGGAATCATCCCCTCGCAGTCTATCTCGATCTGAAGAGCCCCTACGCCTATTTTGCGGTCGAGCCGACGCGGGCGATGGCTGCGAAGCTGGGCGTCCCGATCGACTGGCGACCCTTTACGCTCGATATTCCGAGCTATCTCGGTTCCGCAAAATTGGATAAGGGCGGCAAGAAGGTCGAGAAAGCCGCACGCAGCCCGGAGCAATGGAGCGGCGTGAAATATGCCTATATGGATGCTAGGCGGTACGCCAACCTAATTATTCGGCTGTTCCCCCGAAACTAGGAAAAGGAGGCCTACAGGATGAGCCGGTTTTCGTTCGGAATGCCGTTCGGTTGGTTCGTGGTTGCATGGAGTGCCGAGCTTCCGCCCGGTGCTGTGGCGAAACGAAACTTTTTCGACCGCGAGCTGGTTCTCTTTCGTGGGGAGACGGGCGAAGCGCATGTGTTAGGTGCCTACTGCCCGCATTTAGGGGCGCACCTCGGCGTCGGCGGCAAGGTCGAAGGCGACTCTCTGCGCTGTCCCTTTCACGGTTGGCGTTTCTCGGGGCAGGGCGATTGCCTCGAGATTCCATACGCAAAACGAATTCCACCTAACGCCAAGGCTAATGCGCTGCCGAGTGCCGAATCCGGGGGCGTGATCTGGGCGTGGCATCATCCCGACGGTGCGGCACCGAGTTTTGATCCGCCCGAGGTCGCAGAATTTGGCGCGGAGGGCTGGACGGCCGATTGGACTAAATACGAGTGGACCGTGGCGACGCATCCTCAAGAGGTGACTGAGAACAGCGTTGATTGGCCGCATTTTCACGAAGTACATCTCATGTCCCCGCCGCCGGAGCGCAAGGTCGAGTTTAAAGGCCACGAAATTCTTTGGGAAGCGGCGACGAAGAAAAACGTCACGACGTTAGATGGCGCCGAAGATGAAATTCGCGTCATTGGCCGGAACCCGGGACTTGGGTGCAGCTACGTCCGGTACACCGGAATGGGCGAGTCGGTCATCGTGATGGGAATGACACCGATCGATTCCGAATCCATTCGCATGTTCTTCGGCGTGATTGGAAACAAGGCAGGGCGCACCGACGAAGAGATGGCTGCATTCCATCAGTCCTATGCGGATGATATGGCCGTCGCGGTCCAGCAGGATTTTCCCATCTGGGAAAACAAGATCTACCGGGCGCAGCCGAAGCTTTGCGACGGTGACGGGCCGGTCGGAGACTTCCGTCGCTGGGCGACGCAGTTTTACGTCACGACGGAATAGCAGCCAACTCTCAACTCTGTGCAGCGGCCCCGGGCGTCGCCGTGCCGTAGTCGCTGAAGCGCTTCGGCTGGTGTGCCGCCTGCACCGACTACACCCGCTAGACCGGGTTGATTTTCGGCGTCTCGATCAGCTCGAGCATGGTGCCGTCGGGGTCGCGAAAGAACACCGCATTCAGTCCATCGATCATGGGTAGATCCGGCCCCATCTCAAGCCAACACGCGCCGGAATGTTCGACACCGAGTCGGTCGAGCTCTGCGCAAGACGCCTCGGCGTTGCTGACTTGGAAGGCCATGCGAAAGGGCCCTAGGTGGTTGGCTTTAATAAGAGGCGTTCCGGTCGGTTTGGGCGTCGTCCACTCCAAGAGATCGAGGATGAATGCTCCGGGGTCTCCTTTGACCGCTAGGAAGTCGGCGCGGTAGGCGACTTCGCCGTCGAGATCGAAGCCAGCACCGCTCGCAAGCGGGGGTTCGGCGCGGGGGGCGATCGGTTTCACGCCTAATACGCGCTGATACCATGCGCTCGACGCATCCAGGTCGCTGCAATTAATATTGATATGCGACATGCGGACGGGGCCGGGAGTGCGGCGCTCGATGAATTCGATGCACGTGCCATCAGGATCGTCGCAGCAGAAGAAGCGGACGTCTTGGCCTTCGAGGACAGGAACGGAAACGACTTCGCTGCGCGTGCGAATGCCGGCTTTTGTCAGCTTCGCATGCAGCCCATCTAAGTCGTCGTGGGCAAGGCAGACGCGCATGAAACCCAAGTGATTGGCTTCCGGATGAGGTCGACCGACGGGGCGGGGCGCATGCCACTCGAGGAGATCGATAGCGGGTCCTGCGTGTCCGCGATCATCATGAAGCAGGTAGGCATCCCAGACGACCTGCCCGGGAAGACCAAAGCCTGCGCCTTCCTGAGGGTGAGGCTTCGTGTGAGACTGCGGGGCCAACCCAACGAGGTCTCGATAGAACGCCATTGAGCGCTCGAGGTCGGAACAGTTGACGTTGATGTGGGTGACAGCCTGTAGATCAAGCGCCATGACTACTGATCCCGTCCGCGCTCGATGATCGCGGCGCGCCGCTCGCCGATCTTGGCACTGTCGATCTGCTTAGAAGATTCGATTCCGGTTTCGAGTTCATATGCCATAGCGTCTTCAAAATGCATCGTATAGCCAGTGTCGATCATGGTCTTCACCTGCTCCATGACGCCGGGCACGCAGCTGCAGATGTCGAGAGCGAGGGCTTTCGCTTCCTGCAAAAGAGTCTCTGCTTCACACACGCGATTCGCGAGACCCCATTCGTACGCAAGCTCCGCAGTCAGAGCGTTGCCCGAGAGGCTCACTTCCTTGGCGCGGTTGATGCCTATGATGCGGGGGAGTCGCTGTGAGAGACCCCAGCCCGGGACGATTCCCACACGCGCATGGGTGTCGAGGAACTTGGCGCCCTTGGCCACGAAGATGATGTCGCAGGCGAGAGCCATCTCGAAGCCTGCTGTGGCAGCGGCACCATTTACTGCAGCGATGACCGGGCCTGAAAAGTTCTCGAATCCCGCGCGCATGGCATCTTGGCCCGCAACCGAAAGTTCGTAGCCGGTCTGGCCCTCGCTCCCGCCGCCTATCTCTTTGAGATCCATGCCCGCGCAGAACGCTCGCCCTGCACCAGTCAAAACAACCGCACGAATCTCCGGGTCCGCTTCGAGCTCAGCCAGGGCGTCGCCTAATGCGATGCGTAGCTCGGCATTCAGCGCGTTCATTTGATTGGGGCGATTAAGAGTGACCGTTGCGACGGCCGTTTCACGCTCGACGAGTAGGACGGGATCGGACATGGAGGCTCCAGTTTGGTGCAATGTGCAAAAAAAGGGGAGGCGTCTCGCCGGTCCGCGATCGCACCCGGCGTACAAGACTCCGAATGCATGCTAGGCGTCGTGGGCGTTCACTTGGATACCACCTTCGACGCCGAGGATCTGACCGGTGACGAAAGAGGATCGATCAGAACACAGATAGGTCACCGCGTCGGCGATCTCGTCGGGCCGGCCGAATCGGCGCATGGCATGTACGGCCTCCGTCGATTCTCGGATTTCCGGGAAGGCTTCTAGGTACGAGGCCATCCCAGGCGTTTCGATGCCGCCTGGGGCGACGGAGTTAACGCGGATACCGCGGGTCGCGTATTCGGCTGCGGCTGTCTTGGTGAGGGCGATGACGCCGCCCTTGCTCGCCGCGTAGGCCGCCTGGGTGACTTGTCCGCGAATGCCTGAGACCGACGAGATGTTAACGATCGAGCCGCCGCCTGCATCGAGCATGGCCGGCACTTCGTATTTCAAACAGAGCCAGACGCCTGTGAGGGAAACGGCGAGGCAGCGATCCCAGCGCTCTCGGTCCAGTTCGTGGGTTGCATGGAAGCCGCCGCCCAAGGCCGCGTTGTTCGAGGCGCAGTGAAGTGCTCCGAATCGGTCGACGACAGCATCGACCATCTGCCGAACCGAGTCTTCATCCGAAACATCAGCCGCGATAGAGAGCGCCTCGAAACCTTCAGCTTCGATCGAGGCGACGGTCTCTTGTGCGCTCGCTTCATTCCAGTCGGCGACTGCGACGTGCGCACCTTCGCGAGCGAAAACTTCGGCTGTCACCCTGCCAATGCCAGACCCTCCGCCCGTCACGAGGGCAACCTTACCGTCGAGGAGTCCCACTAGTTTTCCTCCGCTGCCCGTGGGCGATCTTTGCGCGGCGGGGGCCATCCGGGAATAAGTCCATGATCCCGAACGAAGCGGGGCGCGTGGAAAGTCTCTCCACTTCGCGCGATGGCTTCCTCGTTAGTGAGGAGCCAGATAAGCATTTGCGCAGGAACTTCGACAGGGGCGGCATGAGCGATGTGCTGTTTGTAGATAGGGTCGTCCTTGCCATATTTCGCGAGCTGGGCCTCTGTCGGCACGTAGCCGGGGTCGATGTTGTACGCGCGGATGCCATGCTCGATGAATTCGACATGGATGAATCCGGCCATGCGATGAAAGGCACTCTTGCTCGCTCCATAGGCGAAGCCCCATCCCCCTTCGCTTGTTTTATTAGGCGGATCGTGTTGGCCAGCGTTCGAGGTCATATTCACGACGACGCCGGTCTTGCGCTCGACCATGTTCGCCAGAACTTTGCGTGTGAGATAGAGCTGGTTGAAAAAATTGCCTTCGAAGACGAGGGCGAGCTTATCTTCGGGCACGTCCATGAACGGATCCATGACGCCAGCGCCTTGGTAGATTCCGTTGTTGTAAAGGACGTCGATTGCGCCCCAGTCCTTGAGTGTCTGGTCGACGGCTGCATCGATGCTTTCGCGATCGAGTAGGTCGAGACGTAGTGGAAGCGCACGCTGGCCACGTTCTTCGACCAGCGCAGCGGTTTCCTCGAGGCTTCCGGGAAGGGCGGTTTCCGTGCCGGCATCAGCGCTCGAGGCGTTGTAGTCGTGCTTTTGTCCCGGCTTGCGCGTGCGAGCTGTAACTACGACGTCGTAGCCCGCTTCGGCGAGTGCGAGTGCGCCGGCTTTACCGATTCCGCGGCTTGCGCCGGTGATGAAGGCTATGGGAGAAGAAGGCATTGAAATGCTCCTGTCATACGCACGGGCTAAAGGGACCCTCGAGTCTCGCGAATTCCGACTTGTTGCGCCGCCCTTGATTTTGGATTCATGTGAGCGGGTCGGTTGGTATTTGGAGTGCCTGGTGGGTTGCTCCGTGACGCAAGCCTGCGAGACTCCGCGCATGCAATGCGCCTTGGGGCGCGTGGAAACGAGGCTTGGATGTCGAGAGTTCGATATGCAAAAGGCGAAGAAGATCTCGCAATCACCAATGCAAGCGTGCAAGAGGCACGGGATGGCTTTGCGGTTGAGTCGTCGGAGCGAGTCAGGGTGATTCGTTGCGTGTACGAGACCGACGCGGAAGCGGTCCGTGCGATCGTCCCCAAGCCTCTTGAGCTACTCGCACAGCCCGAAGTTGAAGTTAGAATCGAGAGCAGGCTAATCCCAGGGGAGTCCGACGAGGCCGTGGAGCTTCGAACGGCCAGCTTTTCGATTCGCATCGCATACGATGATCGTCCCGGTTTGTATCCGATTACTACTTCCGTCTCTTGTGAGTCGGCCATGCGGATCGGGCGAGAACGTTACGGGGAGCCTATGAAACTCGCCGCGATTCACTACGACGCGTCCTCTGCGGGCGTCACTATCGAAGTCGAGCGGCGGGGCATCTCTTTTCTGCGCGCGACGGGGCGGCCGGTCGAAGAGCTTCCCTCTTGTGAAGAGGATGTCGTTTCGTATTGCTTCAAAGCCTTTCCGAGCTGCGGGGATGCGAAGGCATTCGACCAGGACCCACAGTTGATTCGTGTTGAGGATGGCTTCCGTTTTGAACGTGCCTTTCGGCTCGAGGGTGGGCTTGAATTGTGGGAGTCCGCTTTTGACCCCGTAGCCGATTTGCCGATTCGGAAGCAGGTGATTTTTGAGTGGGCTGAAGGCGTACGCGAACGTCATGCTCGAGTGCTGCGGCCCGTGCCGGAAGAATGGCTGCTGCCCTTCTTCCATCAGCGATTCGATGAGCCGAATATTCTCGGTTCTGAAGTTTGAATAGGTGTTTAGTGTGGCTCGCAGTTTATGGAGCGCACATAGATAGGAGTGAGTGAATGAAGCTCGAAGGACGTGTCGCACTTGTAACGGGCGCCGGCTCAGGCCTGGGCCGTGAGATTTCCTGTCGTCTCGCTCGGGAAGGCGCACGAATCGCCGCGGTTGATCTCCGGCCCGAGACGGCGGAAGAGACGCTCGGAATACTCTCGGGGGATGGCCATTTTGCGTGCGCGGTTGATGTCGCGAGTGGGGATGCTGTTCGCGAAATGGTGACTCAGGTCGACTCTGAATTCGGTCAAATTGATATTCTCGTGAATAACGCTGGTGTCGATCGCATGCCCGGGGATGGCAGTGATAAGCTACTCGAGACCGGGCAGCAGACGATCCATATGAGCGATGAAGGTTTTACTTCGCTGATGGCCATCAACGTAAACGGCGTCTTCTTTTGCTTGCGTGAAACACTTCGTGTGATGCAAAGAGAAGAGCGGGGTGGGAGCATTATCAATATGTCGAGCATCGCAGGACTCTCGCCTAACGGAAACGTGAGCTATGCGGCCTCCAAAGCCGCCGTGCTCGGAATCACACGGGCAACGGCCCGAGAGCAGGGCCGCTTCGGGATTCGCGTGAATGCGATCTGTCCGGGCGTGATCGAGACGCCCATGACCGCAGGGGTTCCGGAACCGATGCTCAAGCCGCTCATTAAGGCGACGCCTCTGCGGCGGACGGGGCAACCGGATGACATCGCATCAACCGCGCTCTTCCTAGCGAGCGACGACAGCAGCTTTATTACGGGCCAGTGGATTTCGCCGAATGGCGGATTGGTCATGCAGTAGACAGCGCCATTCAGGCGTTGTCCCTCTCGAGGTCGACTTATGCAAAAACTTTTCTATCTACTTTTTGACAACGCGGATGCGGATGGAACGAAGCTACGCGAGTCCCTCTGCGACGTAGCGGCGCCTGCTATGCGGGCGAGTGGGGCAAAGGAAATTACAGTATTCGGAGCTGATTCGGACGTCGATGCCGGGCAGCCGATTCGCCAGCTGGATCCACCGATTCGTGCGATGGTTTCCTTCTGGCTTGAAGATGCGGCGGACCGCGGCGCTTCCGAAGAGGCACTCGGTGCTCATGTTTCGAGTCTGGCTGGGTATCTCGTTGTCGAGTCTCGACCAATGGTGCACGACGCGCCAAAGGGCGACCGAACCGAGGGCATGAAGCAGATCTCGTGTATCACGAAACGCGCGGATATCTCCCAAGAAGAGTACATCCGGATTTGGCACACGGACCACAGGCAGGTCGCTATCGAGACCCAGTCTACCTTTGGCTACGTGCGCAATGAGATCATGCGTGCGCTCACACCTAATGCGCCAGATCAATGGGACGCCTTCGTAGAAGAGTCATTCCCTATCGATGCGCTGACCGACCAGCTTGTCTTTTACGACGCCAAAACTCAGGCCGAGTACGAGAAGAACTTCAAGATTATGATGGACAGCTGCGGGCGATTCCTCGATCACGGTGCGATCGAAGTGACCTACACGAGCGAGTACTACTTAGGCTAGCTCGAAGGTTTAGGGCTGGGATAACGCTTGTGCCTCTGCCGAGGTGCAAACTCCCGCTTTATATCTCAAACTAACGCTGTAGCGCGGCGCCACGCTTGCAGAGGCCGCCGCCAAGCGACGAGTAGGGCTCGCAGTCGTAGAGGAGTCGCCCGGCTTCGCCGTGCTGCATGTCGAGGATCCGCCGGGCGTGATCGGGTGCCATGCCACGTGCGGTCTCATCCTGAAGCTTGTCGATAGGCACGGGATAGTCGACCCAGTCGAGGGGCGCGCGCCAACCCGGCGGCGGTACGAGAGCGTGTCGCGTGCCTGACAGTGGGTGGACCATGCGCCATTCGTGAATCTCTTCCGCCATACGTGCGACGATATCTGGATTCGCTTCGGCGAGGTTATTTCGCTCAAAGGGGTCGTCCTGGATACGGAAGAGCCAGTTCGTGACTTCGGCGGAGAGCAGGCCCTGGTCGATGCGCTGGATGAGCTTCCACTCCTCGTCGAAGCCAGTGATGTTGAAGGTGCCCCGAATCGGAGTTTCGGAGGCAAAGAAGAGCATGTCTTCTAGCGGCATGTCTTTGCCCTGGGAGATGGCAGGCCAGAGGCTGCGGCCATCTAAGTCGAAGCGATTTTGTCGCTCGACGCCGGCCGCGTCAGTGATCGTGGGAAAGACATCCATGGCTGACATGATGTCGTCCATCTTCGAGCCGGCCTCAATGGCCTTAGGCCACCGCATGACGGATACCACGCGAATGCCGCCTTCGAAGGTGTCGCCTTTACCACCCCGCAGCGGAACATTGTCCGCGCCGCCAGTGGCGTAGGCCGCGCCGCCGTTGTCGCTGAAAAAGAGCACGATCGTGTCCTCTGCAAGCTTTTCTTCGTCGAGAGTGTCGAGGACCTGACCGATCGCTTGATCCATAGCATCTACCACTGCGGCGTAGACCGGGCGAGCGCTCGCCATCATGGTGATCTTTCGGATACGGCGTGAGTCATCGGTCTGCTGACTCCGCGCAGGCTTACGATCGTCCGCCATGTCTTCGTATTTCTTGAGCAGGTCTTCCGGTGCGTCGAGGGGCGTATGCGGAGCGATGAAGGGCACGTACATAAAGAAGGGCTTCGTCTTGTCGCGCTCCTTGATCCATCGACTGGCTTCGTTGGCGAGTAGGAACGTCTCGTAACCGTCGTCGGTAATCGTTTCGCCGTTTCGCTGGAAGTCGATGCCTTCCTGATTGCTGAAGGGCGGGAAGTATCCGACCTCCGTATGAAGGTGGCCATAGAAATGTTCGAAGCCACGCGCACGCGGCGTGTAAGTTTCCTGGGCGTGACCGAGATGCCATTTTCCGACCATTGCGGTCGCATAACCCGCGGCTCGGAAGGACTCCGGCATGAAATGTTCAGCGGGATGAACACCATTGGACATCCAAGGCATGATCACGCCGTAAGCAACACCGAGTCGCATGGGGTCGCGACCTGTCATCAGCGCTGCGCGGGTCGGCGAGCAGATCGGGGTGGAGTAGAAGCGGTCGAGTTCGACGCCTTCCCGGGCGATGCGGTCGATCGAGGGTGTTTGGATCACCTCTTCCCCGTGGTAGCCGACGTCTGCCCAGCCGAGATCGTCGGCGAGGAAGATGATGACGTTCGGCTGCTTAGGCGGCGCGGCCTGAGCCGGGAGCACCGTGGTGGCTGCAATCAATACAAGCGTGAGGACGGCACAGAGAGAAACACTCATTTTGCGACGGAGGGGCGTGTATGGCGTACGAGGGGAAACGATGGTCGGCATGCAATTCTCCAAATGCGGGCGCGATTTGGCCGCGCAGGTACGCGCGCAGACTATCGCAGCTCGTCGAGGCGCAATGCTGCTTGACGCATAAAGGGGACAGCTCCACCATTCGAGGTCGGAACTTGCAGAGCCTTTGTGAGTGAGAGGGGAAGCATGACGCAAACGACGATTCATACGAGCACCTGGTTAGCTCTGGGGTTGATCCTCGCGGCCGACCTGCTACTTGGCGCAAAGGTGGCCGCGGCGCTTCCGGAGACGGCGCGTGACTACTCGGAAGTACGTGAGGAATGTCGCCATTTTACGCCGCTTAGGCAGCCCTTCTTTGGTGATACCCATATCCACACGGTCTACTCCTTCGACGCGAACGGACAGGACACGCGCAATACGCCTCGCGACGCCTATCGACTAGCAAAAGGCGAGCGAATCGGACTGCAGCCCTACGGCGCGGACGGCATGGCCACGCGAACCGCGCAACTTAGGCGTCCCCTCGATTTTACGGTGCTTTCCGATCATGCAGAGCTCCTAGGCGAAATTAGCATCTGCTCGACACCCGGAGCCGAGGGCTTTGATTCGGATATGTGTTTCATCTATCAGGGGTTCAAGCCGGCAACCTTCCAGTACTTCGCGGTGCGGACGCTAATGCTAAGAAAGCGCTTCAACTACTGCGGGCAGGATGGTTCGCTTTGCCTCGATCAAGCGAAAGTTGTTTGGAACGATATTCAGTTGGCAGCAGAAGAGGCCTACGACCGGACCGAGGAATGTTCCTTCACCAGCTTCGTCGGATACGAGTGGACGGCTTCGGTCGGCAATGGCGTCAATCTTCATCGCAACGTCGTCTTCCGGAATGAGAAGGTGCCGGACCTCCCGCCGAGCTGGGTCGAGACGCCGTCCGCCTATAATCTCTGGGAGCATCTGCAGCGAGACTGCATCGACGGAAAGCCGGGGTGCGATGCACTGACGATCCCGCATAACTCGAATATCAGCGGACCGGGGCTCATGTTCGCCTCGGCCAAGTTGACGGGGCCGCAGGACATCGACATCGAGGTCGATGCAAAGGAAGCGAAGCTTCGGCAGAGATGGGAACCGCTCGTCGAGATTATGCAGCACAAGGGCGACTCAGAATGTCTGCCCGGGCATTCGAATGACGAGCTCTGTGGCTTTGAGAAACTCGCCTATAACAGCTTTGCCGGCGTGGGCCGCGTCGCGGATGAAGGTCTCAACACGGTACTTGGGAACGATACGTCGGACCTAACACCCGACTCCCGTGCATTCGTTCGTGGCGCGCTGCAAAAGGGCGTGAAGCTTGAGAGCGAACTTGGCGTGAACCCTCTCAAATACGGGATTATTGCCAGCACGGATACGCATCTTGGCGCCCCCGGGCTCGTCGCGGAAGACGAAGCGAAAGGGCATGGCGGTGCCGGAATTCGAAGGACCGTCGGTCTTCCCGATGATCTCGAATTCAATCCCGGTGGTTTGGCGGTCGTGTGGGCGGAAGAAAACAGTCGCGACTCGATCTTTGCCGCGATGACCCGTCGGGAGACCTACGGCACGAGTGGTACACGCCCGATCGTACGTTTCTTCGGAGGCTGGGACCTTCCAAAGAGCATGTGTAAAGGGGAAGACTTCGCAGCACAGGGCTACGACGCAGGCGTACCTATGGGGGGCGATCTTCCAGACCGCAAAGAAGGTGACGGTGATCCGCGCTTCGCGGTTTGGGCGATGCAGGACCCGGGAACCGACGGTTCTCCGGGCACCGCGCTCCAGCGAATTCAAATCGTGAAGGGCTGGGTCGAAGATGGTGAGATGAAAGAACAGGTCATCGACGTAGCGGGCGAGAAAAACCGCGCGAGCGTCGACCCCTCTACATGCGAGCAGAAGGGTGACGGTGCGACGCAACTCTGCAGCGTCTGGCGCGACCGAGACTTTGAAGCGGAGCAGAATGCCTTCTATTACGCACGGGTGGTCGAGAACCCCACCTGTAGATGGAGTCAGCATCTTTGTGTCGCGGCGGGTGTGAATTGTGAGGATCTATCGACAGTGACTTCGGGGTACGAAGGATGCTGCCGGGCGGATCACGAACCGATCATTCAGGAGCGCGCCTGGACTTCCCCCATTTGGTACAAGCCTTGATTCCGCAAAACGGCCGGGCCCTGTCATTTCTGACTTCGACCGTTTTTCTGATTCTGTTAGTTTCGATCGGGTGTTCCGGGGAACATCAGGGACCAGGCACCTCTCTCGACATTGAGTTGCCCGAAGAAGTGGTGAAGGCCCGAGCCACGCGCCAAGTCGAGGCGCGCGCAGCGGCTTCGATCGGCGCCCGCAAACAGATCCTCTTTGGGGATCTCCACGTGCACACGACGTTTTCCCCGGACGCATTTTTAACAAGCCTGCCTATGATGGGTGGCAGCGGCTTGCATCCGCCAGCAGACGCCTGCGACTTCGCTCGACTCTGTGCAGACCTCGATTTCTGGAGCATTAACGATCACGCCGAAGGAATCAGTCCGCAGCATTGGAGTGAGACGATCGACGCGATCAACCAGTGCAATGACCGCGCGGGTGATCCCCGCGATCCCGATTCTGTTGCATTTCTTGGATGGGAATGGTCGCAGGTGGGAAACACGCCAGAGACCCACTACGGCCACAAAAACGTGATCCTGCTTGAGACCGAACGCGAGAAGGTCCCGAGCAGGCCGATCGCCGCCCCGCGACCCGATTTTCGCGTCGCCGCGATTCCATTGGTGGGCCAGATGCTCTTCTCGCTGATCGATTTTTCGAAGCGTCAGCTCTACGCGGACTATGCGCTCTACGCCGAAGAAGTTGCCGCAGTGCCTTACTGCGAACCCGGCGTGGGTACGAAAGATCTCCCGCTCGATTGTCATGAAGTTGCGGCGGATCCGCGAGAGCTACACGACAAGCTCGATGCTTGGGGCACTCCCTCGATTGTGATTCCGCACGGCACGAGCTGGGGATTGATGACGCCTCGCGGTTTCGATCTTTCGAAAGAACTTAAGGCGGGGCAACACGATCCCGATCGCCAGATCCTGATGGAGCTCTACTCGGGGCACGGGAATGCTGAGTCCTATCGTGACTGGCCCGGTGCTTTCGCGGCGGGGGATGATGCATTCGAATGCCCGGCGCCGACCGGTGATTATCTTTCCTGCTGTTGGAGGGCAGGGGAGATCATTCGAGATCGCTGCGAAAACGAAGATGAGACGAGTGCAGATCCAAACGCACCTGGCTGCGAAGAGCGTGAGGAGGAAGCGCGCGAGATCTATCTAGCGGCAGGAGCTGCGGGGCACCTAACAGTCCCTGCTGCAGATGTCGACGATTGGCTAGACTGCGATCAGTGTCGCGATTGTTTTAACCCGCCTTTGTCGCATAGGCCCGGCGGTTCGGCTCAGAACGCGCTGGCGCTGCGATCGAATGACGAGAAATCGGGAGAGGAACTCGCCTACCGATTTGGGCTGATCGGCGCGAGCGATACCCATGATTCGCGCCCCGGGAACGGATTTAAAGAATTCGGACGACTCGAGAATACTGAGTCGCTGTCGCGGTCTTCGGTCACACGGGTACTTCTTGACCGAGGAGAAGAGCCCGTCGCGCGCAGCCGCAAGATGACCTTGGATGAAGTGCCGCTCGCGGGGCGTCGCCATACGGAGCGCGGGGCTTCGTTCCTGATGACGGGTGGGTTGGCGGGGGTACACGCCGAGTCCCGCGCCCGCGAATCGATCTGGGATGCCTTTCAAGCGCGGGAGGTCTACGCGACCTCAGGGGACCGAATCTTGCTTTGGTTCGACCTCGTGAATGGGCCCCAGGGCGAGGCGCCCATGGGTTCGATCGTCGCCGGACAGAGCGATGCACCGACGTTCAGGGTGTCGGCGGCGGGTGCGTTTGAGCAGAAACCCGGCTGTCCGGAATTTGTTTCGGACGCGATGGGCCCGGAGCGGCTGATGTCGATCTGCCTTGGCGAGTGTTATCACCCGAGCGATCGTCGACACACGATCGATCGCCTGGAGATCGTCCGAATTCGGGCACAGGCGGGCGAGGATGAGCCGATCGGTTCTCTGATCGAGGATCCGTGGCGGGTCTTTGAGTGCGAGGAGGGCTCCGAGGAGTGTCTCGCCGAGTGGAGTGATCCTGAATTCGCTTTAGAGGCTGCGAGCGGCCGCGAAGTGATCTACTACGCGCGCGCGATTCAGGCGTCGACGCTGGCTGTGAATACGGGCGGGTTCCGATGCCAATATGACGACGAGGGGCGCTGCATTGAGGTCAATCCCTGTTACGAGGACGACCGAACTTCGCCTCACGACGACTGCCTCTCGGAGAACCAGGAACATGCCTGGTCGTCACCGATCTTCTTGAGTCACTGAATCGGGGAGCATTCGCTGCGCCCAGAAGAGCCTCCGGCGGCACTCAAGAACCGTCAACTCAAGCGGTGTCTAGAGAAGATGAACGGTCCGCTTCGCAAGCCTTGCTAGCAGCGGGCGCGGAGCCTAGCCTGTGCCCCCCAGACCCCTAGTCGAGGAGGCCCGATCGATGCGCGGGAACCGAATGCGCGAATCCGCGCAGAGCGAAGTGAACATGACCCCCATGCTGGACGTCGTGTTCATTATGTTGATTTTCTTCATCGTTACAGCGTCCTTCGTCAAGGAAGCTGGCGTCGACGTCATTCGTCCGCCTGCTCAAACTGCGGTGTCGAAAGACAAGGGCAATATCCTGATCGCGATCACAGAGAACGGTCAGATCTGGATCGATCGACGCCAGGTCGATCCACGCAACCTGCGCTCGAACATAGAGCGACTTCATGGAGAGAACCCTCAGGGTGCCATTGTCGTTCAGGCCGACCGGAAGTCCCAGAATCATCTTCTGAACGCGGTGATGGACGCGGCGAAAGCCGCGGGCGTCTCTCAGATCGCGATCGCCGCCGACGGCGGCTGAGTAGGTCCAAGCGGAGGGAAGCTGAGCCAGGCCAGTTGGGCTTTAGGCCGGCCGCTCGCCCGTGATTGTTACGCGGTACATGAGCCGGTCGTGGTCAGGGTAGTCGTCGATCGCGTAGTGCTGCAGCCATCGATTGTCCCAGATTGTGACCGTACCGGCCTCCCAGCGGACGCGGCAGGTCAGTTCCGGACGTGTCGAGACTTGGTAGAGCATCGCCAGCAATCCGTCGCTTTCAGGCTTTGAGAGTCCGACGATCTGCTGCGTGAACATCTCGTTCACGTAGAGACTCTTGCGACCCGTTATGGGATGCGTGCGCACGACCGGGTGCACGGTCTCTTCGTAAATTGCGTCGCTGTAGGTGTACGTGATCGCCGTTTCGCCATTATATTTGGCATCGCCGGTCGTCCGTGGGTCGAATGCTTCCCGTGCACTATGGACTGCCTCAAGGGGCTCAAGGAATGCCTTGAGGGGCTCGGACAGCAGCTCCCACGCGCGCTCCATAGAGGCGTAGACCGTGTCGCCGCCAACTGGCGGAATCTCTGATCCGTAGAGGACCGTCACGCTGCTCGGGCGCTCGAAGAAGCTGTTGTCGGTATGCCAGGAGGTCCCGAAGAACGCCTGCTCGCCCGCGGGCTTCATGACCCGGATCAGCTCTGGGTATTCTTCCATCCCGTTGGCGATCGGATGCACGTCGGGCGTACCGAAGATCCTTGCGAGCGCGATTTGGCTGTCGTAGGTGAGCTTCTGGTCGCGGATGCACAGCACGCCGTACCTGTAGAAGGAGTTGAGCAGCAGCTCCGTTTCGGCTCCGGAGAGTGGTCGCGAGAGGTCCATACCTAGAATCTCAGCGCCAAGGGCGCCGGATAGGCCACGAATTTCGATATCGTTGGGGGGCGTAGTGTGCATGAGTCCACTCTAAATGATCACCCACCGAAAGGCGGGAAAGGAGCGAGCCGAATGCTAGCAACTTGTGAGTGGCCCTGACGTCGTGAAAAGATACGTCGGTTTGAAAGCCATCTGATGCAGCGTCATGTCAAGCTTCTCTCCGCGGGGGATCGACGCTTGGCAGATAGTTTTCGTATCGAAACAGACGCACCTATTAAGCGACTCATGACTGCGGCCGAGGCTAGGGAAATTGGCCGCCGCGAGCTGTGTTTGCAACTCGAGAGCTTGCTCGTGGAGACCCGAGGAAACATCGCCGAGATAGGAAGGCGAATCGGTAAAGACCGGTCGACGGTCCGATACCACCTACGGCGCTTTGGGATGCTTGGAGAGGGGGGCTCGGCAGTGCCTCGCAGCATCGGTGCAGGCAGCACGAGCATGGGAAAGGACGGAAGCGCCACGCAGCGGTGTGAACAATGCGAGATCCGCGAAGCTGGCCTGGATACATCGCATCATGCAAACGCGGTTGGTGAGGAGTAACCATGCAGTGAAAGGGGACGTGGGGAACCTTGGTGCTGCGCGATGGCTAACTTTCGTGGAGCTAAAGCTGCGCGAAGCCACAGCTCCGGGAAGCTAAAGCTGCGCGAAGCTAAAGCTCCGCGAAGTCAAATGTGACAGGGGTGTTAGTCCGAACGTCGCGTTCCAGCAGATACGACACCCAGTCCGGCGGCGAAGAGCAGGGCCGCACCGGGCTCGGGAATCGGGTTGCTCGGGCTCTGCATGGGATCGATCTCTACCCCGATCTTGGATTGTGCGGCATGGAAGCCGAATGTGTCAGTTTCGATCGATGTGATCAATTTCGGAACCCATTCAGCATCGTTCTTCGTGAGCCAAGTCGTGTCATCAAGGCCATTAAGCATGATGGGAGCCGAAGATCCCTGAATCATTACAGCGCGAAGCATCACGGGTCCGTCAGTGAACTCATACACGTTCTTCGTGACCGCGAAGTCCATCGTGCCACCACCGAAAATGGAGATGTTGATCTTCTGTATCTGAGTTTCGGTTCGAACCGACATCTCATGATATACGCCGTCGTCTGCTAGCTCGACGTAAACTGCCTGAGCGGAGCTCGCCAATGCGAGTAATCCGCACGCTGCCCAAAGCATGGCTGGGCGCACGAGGCGCGGGAATTGAAAAGATTTATTCATAGCTGTTTTCCGTTCTGCGTTCGTCGGCCAAGGGTGGCCAGCGCTTCGGTCAAGTCCAAGCCACGTTCCCTTTAATAGAGAGATGTTGCTTTGGACAAATTTGGTGGAACCGACTCTCGATTCCTCGTAAAATGAGTAGTCATTAAGAGCGAAAAAGAGTCGTTTTCCCGAGAGAATTATCGGATTGCGGCTCTCTTGCATAAGGGCTGCCGCGCCATTTCTACGAGGTGAGAGCGGGCGTGTTTATTGGTCGGTAGGTGGTGTCTGCGGGTCGAATGTTCCGGTTCAGTTGCAAAACCACTTAGGCCCTAGTTCACTTCCCTCATTGGGGGATTGGCGTGGCGCAGGTTGAGCAGCGTGAACAGACAGCAGAGCTTTCGGTTCGAGCGATTGGACTAGGGCTTGGACTCGCAATGGTTTTGGGGGCGGCGAACGTCTACCTCGGTTTGAAGGTTGGGATGACGGTCTCTGCTTCGATCCCGGCGGCGGTTGTAGCGATGTTATTGCTGCGTCGAGTCTTTCGAGGGGGCACTGTCCTGGAAGCCAATCAGGTGCAGACGGCAGCCTCTGCTGGAGAGTCTCTCGCAGCAGGCATTCTATTCACCGTTCCCGCTTTGCTCTTAATCGGAGTGTGGACTGAATTTGAATTCTGGCCGACAACGCTCATAGCCATCTCAGGTGGATGGATAGGCGTACTCTTTATGATCCCCATGCGGCGGGTGTTTATCGAGGATAGCCCGGAGCTTCCCTACCCCGAAGGCGTAGCCTGCTCCTCGGTTCTCCAGGCCGGCGTCACGGACGGGCAAGGCGGTGGTGCGGACGACGGCGGGGCCCGCGTGCTGCGCGGTGGATTATTAGGCGCGGTCGTTAAGCTAGGCGTGAGTTTCTTCGGCGTGCTGAAAGGCTCTCTAGAAGGGGCCGCAGCGATCGGAGGGTCGCGGGTGATCTTCTTAGGGGCCGACATGTCCCCGGCCTTGCTGGCCGTCGGGTACATTGTTCGCCTCGAAGTTGCTGTCCAACTCTTTCTCGGCGGCGCTCTCGGTTGGTGGATCTTGATCCCCTTAGCACCGGATGGCGTTGCGCTGCTGGCGCCGGAGTCGGCCGCTCTAGCGGAAGCCCTGGCGGATTCTTTCGAGGGCGGAGCGACCGAACGTGCGTGGACGCTTTGGTCGAAGGGTGTCCGTTATGTCGGCGTCGGGGCGATGGCGGTGGGGGGAGTATCCGCATTGTTCCGCATTCGCAAAGGACTCGTTCGCGCTGTGGCTGAGCTGCGGAGTGAGTGGGGCGGGCAGATCGATCGGGAGGGGGATAATCCCGACCTTCCCCCGCGACAGGTGATCGGCTTTGCGTCGGTGGCAGCAATTTTGGTCTTTGGGCTCTACGTACACTTCACGCAGGATGTTGCTATTGCCGCACTCTCCGCCGTGATCATGCTGGTCGCGTGCTTCTTCTTCGTTGGGGTCGCGAGCTATATCGTTGGACTTGTAGGCAACAGCAATAGTCCCGTTTCAGGTATGACCATCACGGCAGTGCTGATGACCGGGGGCCTACTCTGGCTCTTCGGATACGACGGGGTGCAGGGAATGGTCGCGACGCTCGGCGTCGCTGCGATCGTGTGCTGCGCGGCATGTACGGCTGGCGATGTCTGTAATGATCTGAAAACGGGTTCGATCGTCGGAGCCACTCCTCACAAGCAGCAGCGCATGCAGCTCGCGGGCGTGGTCGTGGCCGCCGTGGTGATGGCTCCGGTCTTGCAGCTTTTGCACGATGCCTACGGGATCGGATCTCGAGAGCTCGCCGCCCCGCAAGCGAGTCTATTCGCCAGCCTCGCGCGAGGCTTCTTCGGCGGGGAAGCCCTGCCTTGGGGACTTGTGGGTCTCGGGGCAGCGATCGGCATCGCAGTCTTGTTGCTGGATGCCGCTCTAGCAAGCCGCGACAGTGATTTCCGGATGCATCTAATGCCGGTTGCCGTCGGGCTCTACCTTCCCTTCGGTCTCGCAATTCCGATTCTGATCGGTGGCTTAATCGAATGGTTTACCCGCAAGCGCGGCGTCACAGAGACCGACGCTGATCGAGGTGCTTCGCCCGGCGTGCTTTTCGCTTCAGGGGTTGTTGCCGGAGAAGCGCTCGTCGGCGTTGGCGTAGCAGCCCTCATTGGGTTCGGAGTCAGCGCGGGCTCTGCTGACTATCAGGCCGCTGATCTACTCAGCCTGGCGAGTGCGCTGATCGTCGTGGCGCTCTTCGCCCTAGCATGTCGCCCACGTCTGGAAAATGCCGACTAAGCATGCTCGGTCGACTTATGCAGCATGGGGATTACGCGCTGGCGTGCGGACTAGGCGCCAGGGGCGCGCGCGGACTGGTGGCCGGTGCTAACCGATCGCTAGAACTCGCCGAGCTTGCGGTCGAAAGCGTATTCGGTCGGGAATTCGATGAACACTTCGTGTGCGCTGCTAAACCCTTCTCGGCCCATGGGAAGCGAGAGGATCGATGCCGGAATGAAAAGGAGGCCACCGACAAGCACACGCGCGGTCGCCAAAGGACGAACGATCAGAAGATCCAAGGTCTTCCCACTCACGTCTTGGGCGCGTGAGCCCTCCCAATTGACCTCGGGCATTTCGAGCGACGCTGCCGGGCCCGCGACGAGCATGGACAGTGCCAAGCACGCGATGAGCGGGGCGACGGCAATCCGTCGGGTAGAAGCGACGAAAGAAGCGGCGGGGACGAATGAGGTGAAGCGCATCGGTGATCCTTTCAAGAGCCCAGAGGTGGCGTGCTCTCTATTAGGTGTCCAATCCTAGCATTCTCTGGCGGAGGTCAAGCCCGGTCGGGCGCGGAGGCTGACGCCACCTCAGACGCCAGGCGAGATCGAAGTATTTGAGGTCGATCCGGAGCTTCCCTGCGCAATGGCGGCACGAATATCGTCGACGATCAGATAGCCAACAGGAACCAGAAAGAGCGTCATCACCGAGGCGTAGAGCACGCCGTAGGAAAGTGCGATGGCCATCGGGACGAGTGGGACCGCCGGCACCGATGCTTCAAACATCAAGGGAACGAGGCCCAAAAAGGTCGTTGCGGTTGTGAGCGCGATCGGACGAAAGCGCGCGATCGCGGCGGAGCGAACGCTGTCGCCTATAGAGAGTCCGCCGGCTCGCCGAGCATTGATCGTGTGCACCATGACGAGGGACCCGTTTACGACCACACCTGTGAGCGCGACGATGCCTAGGACGGAGAAAAAGACGATGTCCCAGCCCATTATTTTGTGGCCGAGCAGCGCACCGACCATTCCGAAGGGAATCACGCTCATGATGATGAGTGGCTGCGCATAACTCTTGAGTGGGATCGCAAGCAATACGTAGATCACGAGCAACGCCATTCCGAGGCCGGTCACGATTCCGGAAGCCGTAGAAGACTGTTCCCGCGCTTCCCCGCCATAGCGATATTGCAAATTCGGGAACCGCTCGGAGAGTTCGGGGAACCAGGCCTCGAATTGGTCCAGGATGATGACAGGTGTCGTTTCGACGCGATCGACGTTTGCGGTGACCGTGACGATTCGCTGCCGATCCGTTCGTTGAATATTCGCGAAGCCTCTGGTGACCTTCGCTTCCGCGACAGCCGAGAAGGGAACCTCTACACCGTCCCGCGTTCGGATGCGCATGTCTTCGAGAGAGCCGAGGGAGCGACGCTCTGCCTCCGGGTAGCGAACCATCACGCGGACATCATCGCGTCCGCGCTGCATGCGCTGGACTTCTTCCCCGTAAAAGGCTTGCCTTACCTGGAGAGCGAGGTCGGCCTGGGTCAGGCCCAAGGGCAGGGCGTTCTCACGAATCGAAAGCTGTACTTCTTGCTTGCCGGCGCGGAATGAATCGGCAACATCCCTCACGCCAGCGTAGGTTGCTAGCTGGCGCTTGACCGTATTCGCAGCCATCGCGAGTTCTTCGATCGTCTCGGAACCATAGAGCTCGATCTGAATCGCTTCTCCTGCGCCGAAGGCATCGGACGTAAAGTCTACTTCGATCGCATCCGGCACGGGGCCAGTTAAATCTCGCCAGCGATCCAGCACATCTTGTGTCTGGAAGTCCCGTTCGAGGGATGAAATGAGTTCGATTCCGACTTCAGCGAGATGCGCGCCTCCGGCCCCAGGTCCCGAATCTTCGGGAACGGGGCGACCGAGTTGTTCTCCGATCGAGGAGAAAGTATGCACGACAATCGAGGGGCCCGGAATTTCTTCGTCGAGTGCGGCGATGAGTTGATCCGCAGCGGCTTGGATCTGCGCGACAGCGACTTCGGTTCGTTCGAGCGGAATGCCTCGAGGCATCGTGAGCGTCGCATAGGCGATGTCGCCCGCGACCTCCGGGAAGAACTGGAAGCGGATGCGCCCGGTTGTGACCATGGCCGCTGTTAGAATGAGAACCGCGACAGCTGCTGCAACCGTCGCATAACGAAAATCGATCGCGGTCTCGAGAGCGCGTGCGTAGTTGACCTTCGCGATCTTGTCGAGGCCATTCGCAAAGCGGCCCTGGATACGCCTCCACTTGGCCGAAAGTCCATTGGGATTATCAGTGGTGCGCTCCAGTTTTCGATGGGCGAGATGAGACGGGAGAATGAGGAGTGCTTCGAGCAGCGAAAATGCTAGGCAGACGATTGCGGTCTTTCCGACGGTGCCGAAGAAGCCGCCCATCCTGCCTGGAAGAAGAATGATCGGCATGAAGGCAGTGACGCTCGTGAGCACACCAAATATGACGGGGACGAAGACGTCTTGGGTCCCGCGAATGGCAGCTTCGATTTGAGGCATGCCTTCGACTTCGCGCGAGTGCACGCTCTCGCCTATCACGATCGCGTCGTCGACGAGAATTCCGAGGACGATGATGAACGCGATGACAGTCAAGGTGCTGATTGTCAGTCCGAAGACGGGGAAGAATAGGAGCGCGCCCGCGAAGGCGATCGGGACGCCTGCAGCCACCCACATGGCGAGGCGGAAGCGTAGGAATAGGGCGAGCACGACGAAGACGAGTGCGAGGCCAGTCCGTCCGTTTCGAACTAGAACGTCGAGACGAACGACGAGTTCAAGAGAATCGTCGTTGAAGATCGTGGCAGAGACGCCTTTAGGCAGCGATTGCCTGAAGGGCACCACCCATTCCTTGACTGCGGCAGCGGCTTCAAGGGCATCTTCCTCGCCGATCAGCTGAACCTTGATCACGACGCTCGGATCACCATTGAACTGGCCGCGGAGTTCAGTGTCTTCAAAGCCGTCTATGACCTTCGCGATTTCGGAGAGGCGAAGGAGCGTGCCGTCAGGGCGTGTTAGGACGACTATGTCCTCGAAGTCGCTCTGCTGATATGCCTGCCCCTTGGCACGAAGAAGGATTTCGCCACCACCCGTTTTTACGGATCCGCCAGGCAAGTCGAGCGAGAAGGAGCGGACCGCCTCGGCGACATGGTTGAGATCAATCCCGTGTCGTCTGAGCGTCGCTTCGCTGACCTCGATCGAGACTTCATAGTCTCGGTCGTATTGCAGCACGACTTGTGAGACACCGGGGAGGTTCGCAATCTCGTCGCGTGCACGCTGGCCTAAGCGCTTGAGTTCGTGTTCGGTGAGGGGGCCCGAAAGCGCGACTCGCAAGACGGGCCTTCGCACTTCGACTTTGGATACGAGAGGTCGTTCGCTGTCAGCCGGAAATGTGTCGATCGCATCGATGCGATTTTCGATCTCGGTCGCCGCCGCGGTCACGTCGGCGCCAACTAGGATTTCAGCCGTGACGACGCAGATGCCCTCAGACGCCATCGTGCTAATCCGGTCCAGGTCGGGTGTGCCTTTTATGGCTTCCTCCACGCGAATACAAATCGATTCCTCGACCTCCGCGGGAGAGGCACCTCGATATTCGACGACGATCTGAACCGCTTCGGGGTCGATTGCCGGGAATTCTTCCTGTGTCAGTTGTATCAGCGTGAAGAACCCGCCGACCACCATGACAGTCATCATGAGGTTGGCGGCGACCGGATTTCTGACGAACCAGGAAATAGCTCCGGTCACGAGGCATCACGCTCGGATCGCTCGGCGACCTCCGTCGGATCTTCGATCGCGCGGACTTGCATGCCGTCGATCACGATCTGCAAGGGCGAGATACAGATGCGTTCTCCTTCTCCGAGCGGGCCGCGAACTAGGACATCATCGCGATCGACTCGTATGATGTCGACGATCCGGGTATGCAGAAGGTTGTCGGGGCCGACGATCAGAATTTCGGAATCATTGCGCATGGCATAACGCGGAACCACGATGACGTTCTCGACTTCGGGTCCTTTGATTTCGGCTTGCACAAAGAGGCCGACGGTGAGGGGGATGGAGGGTGTCGCGGACTTCGTGCGATAGGGATCTTTGACTCGGGCAACGACATTGACCATACGGCTGCGTTGGTCGATTTCACCTTCGGTTCGGACGAGATGACCGATCCACTCGTTAGGTTGACCGGCGAAGAGTGCGGTTAGGCGGACTTCGGCCCCTCCTACGTCCAGGGGGGCGCCGGGTGCAGGCGCGGGAATGTCGAGGAAGGCGAGCTGCTCGTCGGGAATCGGCAGGCGGATTTCCGCATAGTCCGTCGCGTAGAGTCGAGCGAGCATGGATCCGCGGTTGACGAACTGTCCGACGTCCACGCCTTCTTCCCTGATCCGGCCGGCAAAGGGCGCACGGATTTCGGTTCGCTCAAGGTCACGTTCGGCTTGTTCGAGGGCTGCACGAGAATCCAGCCAATTCGCTTCCGCGACGGTTGATGCGCGGTTGGCGTCCGCGAGCTGCGAGGCGCTAGCCACGCCACCACTTGACAGGCCTTTTTGGCGGGCGAGTTCGGATGCGGCGAATTGACGTTCACTGCGCGCCCTTTGGACACTTGCTTGGGCACGATCGAGAGCCAGTTCATAGTCCCGTGCCTCAAGTCGAATGAGCGGCGTCTCGGCATCGAAGAAGCCACCCGGCGCAAACGTCGGCGCGATCCAGACGATGCGACCGTCGATTTCGGCGAGGAGGTCGGCCTGGGTGCGTGGCGTGACGGTCCCCTGGCTGCGGACCATGAGGTTGAGCTTCCGAGGCGTTGCGTCGATCGTTCGAACGGTGGGAATAGCTCGTTCGGGCTCGCTACGAGCTGGCGTGGGAGCGGTCGAGTACAGAAGGGCGACGCCGACCGCCGCTACGACTAAGATGATGATAGGCGCGAGACGTTTCGTATTCATTGCGATGCTCCTTGACGAGCGGTGCGGGCTTGGCGTTCGAGGTCACTGCGAATGGCTTTGCGGATACGCGTGATAATTCCGTAGACCGCGTCGCTCGCACGATCTCCCTCGCCCTTACGGATGGCGGTCCTGAGTCGCCTTAAAATGGGCGCGAGTTCTTCGTTTGGTGTCGATCGCCGTCGCGAATCTGGGATCACGAGGTTCGAGTACCTCGTTCGAAGCGAATGACGCATCAGCGCGAGTACGGGATTGCGGCTCGCCGCGACGAGCTTTTCTGAGAGGGCCGCGAAGAGCTCTCCGCGTCGGCGTTCGCTCGGGGCGCTGTCGATCATCTCACTCAGGATGGCGATGATACTTGCGCGCTCTTCGTCGCTGGCCCGTTCGGTTCCGACCCTAGCCGCGTGTGCGAGAAATCCGTTCAGGGTGTCCAGAATTTGATCGACGAGATCTGCATCCGGGGGATCATTGAGAGCGAGCCACGGTTCGAGTACATCGAGACTCGCTTCCGCAATCGGATTCACGCGTGCGCCACCTGGGCGGATATCGGCGATTCCGAGTTGCTCCAAGCGCTTAACAGCGGACCGGACGGTGCTGCGATGGACGCCGAAGCGTTCTGCGAGATCGCGCTCCGAGGGGAGACGCTCGCCTTCGCGGTATTGTCCGCGCAAGATTTCGTCTCGCAACAGAGCTGCGATCGTCGACTCCTGGGTCGTTTCGTTCATGAGGGGTCCAGTCGCTAGAGCCAAGTTACAGGCACGGCCATTCCAGGATTCCCGGAGGCGGCACGAAACTTTGGCATCATCGAGCGGGTGTGCTCGAATTTGGTCGGACCAATTTGGCACGTCCAGGTCGGCACGTCCAGCGCTGGCGGAGCAGTCACGCGGTCTCACGCTCGTGTTCGGGAGACGGCTTTCGAAAACGAGCGGGCTAGCGGGCAGTCATGCTCGCCATCACGCGTAAGCGAGTGGCTTCGAGCTCAACGCGCTCTTTATAAAGACGCTCTCCGGCAAGCTGCCGGTCTTTGCCCTC
This sequence comes from Deltaproteobacteria bacterium UBA4427, assembly GCA_002390675.1. GTDB lineage: Bacteria > Myxococcota_A > UBA9160 > UBA9160 > UBA4427 > UBA4427. The sequence goes on along the minus strand of DGPZ01000143.1, from coordinate 11,058 downwards.
GCCAAGTAGGCCCAGCTTTCCGCGCAGGCTCGATAGTCGTCGCTCCGCTCGTGTTAGCGTCACGAGAGCTTCGCGGTGCGAGTTTCGTTTGCTGTCGAGTTTTGCGGCCTCACGTAATAGCAAGGCCATGCGTAATTCATTGTCGAGCCATTTCTCGGGATCACGAAAAAGCTTCGCGGGATCCGAAAATCCTGCAGCGTTCGCCGTGAGCAGAGCCTCACTCTGGTGTTGCTCAGCGGTTCGAAGGTCACTTCGACAGCGTGCGAGTCCTGCCAACCCAAGGTGGCGGCGACTTAGGTCGGCTTCACCGGGCGGAAGCCACGGATCGACTTCGCGGCTCCACATCTGCCACCTGTTCTCCATCACAGCGCAAGCGTCTACGTCTCCGGCCAATGCGGCGCGGTCGCTAAGCCCAATCATTCCCGTCTCGATCGAGCGCGCCAGACGGTCTGCTTGCACGAACCCCAAGAGGACGAACGCGATCGTGATCGGAGCTGTGCTGAAAAACCCCTGGCGCATGTGCTCCATGAGTGTCCAGCTAGCTCGTTCTATCTGCCTTCGTGGTTCTGAGGATTTAATGGCGACCGAGAGTCGATCTGCGCACTCCCCTTGGTCTATGACCGAAGAGAGTTCGGTTGCGTCGAGTTCGGTCTGGCTAGTGACGAGGAGTGCTTCGGGTCCAAGCTGCGTGAGGCCTTGGGTCACGGCGGCGCGCGCGCCTTCTACATCCGCACGTTCTATTCGGTGTCGGGCGAGGCGTGTGTAGTAGTTGGAGCGGGCCGCGCGATTGGAGTCGGCTCGGCCTAACGCAGAATCAAGAAGCAGACGGGTATCAGTTCGTACTCCGCCGGGAAGCTCGACCGGCGCGGTGCTGTGGAGCACGAGCAACAGGCAATTCCCAACGTCTAAGCAGGCGAGTAGGTCTGGGCCTTCGAAGAGCGGTGCCGAGCCAGGCGGTGTGCCTATGAATAGTCGCGCGAGGAGCCAGCCAGCTTGTGGTAGCAGTGGAGCGGTGGCCATTGCGAGACGGGCAAGGCGGTGGCGCTTTGGCGCGCCGGAGCGAGCGATGGTTGTGCCAGCGATCGGAAGATCGGCGAGCGCTACGTCGATGGGGCCGAGCTGAAACTCAGCACGTCTTCGTCCCGCTCCGAGCTGGATCTCGAATAGGCGAAAACCGAATGCGATTGCGATGAGGCCGCGAGCGACCTCCCGCGCGAGGACGATGAGCCAAGCGGCAAGCGGCAGTCCCAATCCAAGATTGGCGGCGATCCAGATCCAATCAGGCAAAATCGAATTCTCTCTCCAGCGGTCCCGCGACGTCGGGGCTCCCTTATGGGAATCGACGCATTACAGGGGCCGCTTGAGGTGCGAAGGAGCGCCCGAGGGGGCCGCGGTTCGTTATGCTCCGCGTCTGGGGAAACGCAATGAGTGAATCGATCGAGGAAACAGAGCTCGGAGACACGAATCTGCTGACGAAGCGGATTCTGATCGGCCTGGCGGCGGGAATGCTCGTGGGAGTGGTCCTGAATCGATGGGGGCAGGGAACGCTGCTGGGTGGCTTTCTGGTCGACGGGGTCTTCTACGTCGGCGGAAAAATATTCCTATCGAGTTTGAAGTTGCTTGTCGTCCCGCTCGTGCTGGTCTCGTTGGCATGTGGCACAGCCGCGCTTGAGGACGTCACGAAGCTCGGACGAATCGGTGGAAAGACTCTGATTCTCTACCTTACGACGACGGCAATCGCGATTAGCCTCGCGATCCTCGCAGCCATTCTTGTCGGGCCAGGGTTAGGCGCGGAGTACGCGACGGATGCGCTGGAGTTTACAGTTAAGGACGCGCCGAGTCTCGCGGATACGCTGATCAATATTTTCCCCTCGAATCCATTTCAGGCGATGGCGGAGGGGAATATGTTGCAGGTGATTGTCTTTGCTATTTTGTTAGGCGTGGCGATGACGCTGGCAGGAGAATCGGGCCGCGATCTGTTGCGCGTTTTTCAGAGTGCCAACGAAGTGATCATGAAGCTTGTCTTCGTGCTTATGCAGATCGCACCCATCGGGATTTTTTGCCTCATTGCAAAAGTCATTGCGGAGCAGGGCCCCGAGACCTTTCAGAATATGGTCTCATATTTCTTTACGGTCTTGGCGGTACTGCTGCTGCACGCCGCCGTGACATACCCAACGATGCTCCTTCTATTAGCCCGCGTATCGCCCATTCCCTTTTTCAGAAAACTGCGCGCGCCCATGAGTGTCGCCTTCGGAACCGCGAGCAGTGGGGCGACGCTGCCCGTCACCCTCCGTACTGTTGAGGATCGGCTCGGAGTGCATGACTCTGTCGGCTCGTTCACCGTCCCGCTCGGTGCCACGATTAATATGGATGGCACGGCGATCATGCAGGGCGTAGCGACCGTCTTCATTGCCCAAGTTTACGGCGTCGAAATCGGCCCGGCGGGATATCTGACCGTCGTCGTCACGGCGACGCTCGCCTCGATCGGGACGGCTGGGGTGCCCGGCGTTGGAACGATCATGCTGGCCATGGTGCTGCAGCAGATGGGGCTACCCGTCGAAGGCATTGGGCTGATCCTGGGCGTCGACCGCTTGCTCGATATGACACGTACCGCCGTGAATATCACGGGGGATGCGGCGGTTTCTTGCATCGTCGCGCGATCCGAAGGAAAGCTCGATCTCGAGACCTTTAACGCGCCGTAGCGCGGGGATTCCCACGACCGATAGTCTTTGCCCCGATGCGGTCACTCTGCCATGCTCGCTCTCCCGTCGTGCAGCTGTAGGACGGGTAGCGCCGCGAACCGCGTGTCATCCATCCATTCATCCCATCCGATGAGCTGAGGTGTGATGACCCAAGCATGATCCCTAGAGAGGAATCCCCGCCATGAAGCTCTATACCGGAATGGGTCCGAACCCCCGTGTCGTCACGCTCGCCATCGCCGAAACCAGCGCAAACGTCGACATCGTCGAAGTCGACCTGCTAGGAGGCGAGAATCGCCAAGGTAATCACCTCGACCGCAACCCGGCTGGCCAGATCCCGACGCTTGAACTTGACGACGGTTCCTTCCTCTCTGAAGTGACCGTGATCGCCGAGTACATCGACGAGAAGCAGGGCGGCTCGCTGATGGGCGCGACTGCCGAAGAGCGTGCCGAGACGCGCATGTGGACCCGTCGCATCGACCTCAACATCGCCGAGCCTATGGCCAATGGCTTCCGATTCGCTGAAGGCCTGCCGCTTTTCGAGACCCGGATCCACGTGATTCCCGCGGCCGCCGACGACTTCAAGCAGATCGCCCAGGAGAAGCTTCTCTGGCTTGACGGCTTGATGGACGGCAAGGACTTCGTTTGCGGTGACCGCTTCACGATCGCGGACATCTTGCTCTTCGCGTTCCTTGAGTTCGGTGCCAGCGTCGGCCAGCCCCTCGACGCCAAGTGCGAGCGACTTCAGGCTTGGTACGCACGCGTGGCCGCTCGGCCGTCCGTCGCAGGCTAGTCAGACCAGTCGGGCTAATTGGACTGAGTAGAGCGGGTCGCTTCGCTTTCCAAGATTGCTTGGAAGCGCGCGAGTTTGCTCGCGGCTTCGAAGGGGTGGATACCGCCTTCGGCGAGCCAATCGATCAGGGCTCGCTGGACCTCTTCTGGGAGGGCTTCGCGCCCTGTTGCTGTCGGGCCCTTGGTTGGAAACTCGACTTCGAGTTCGAAGTCGGTGCGTCCGCCGGGGAAGTGAGTTCGGTCGAGTTCTACTTCGATTCGCTGAGGCCCGTCCGCTAGATCGAGCCGAAGGGTCCCTGTGGTTCTCTCATTGTCGAAACTACCAAATCGCTGGAGAGGCTCAGATGTGAGGCGTTCGAGGCGAGTTAGGAACGCCTCTAGCTCTGGTGAGCCATCCGCAGAGGGCGTCAGTTCCGCTCGCCAATTGTCGATCCAAGGGCCAAGCAGGAGCCCATCCTCGAGGGCTTCATCGAAGGCCGCGAGGGGCACGGCGGATTCGAGTTCGATCCGCCGGCTCAAGGCACCTTCTGTCTCGATCTGACCGTCGCTCTTAACGGTCACAAGCCGTCGCTCGCCTTCGCGGCGCAGCCGCACTCCGATTCGAGCATCCCGCAGGGGGGCGCCCGGGGAGTCGATAAAATGATTATTTTGGAGCTTGACGCGAGGCTCGGCGAGCCGCTCGCGGACCCAATGCCAAGCATCCTCGTCTGGCAAAGCCAGCTTTAACTCGATTTCGCGCCAAGAGGTCATTTGGGGGCTATTCAGCATTGTGTTGGCTTGGGAAGTCACGAGGCGATGTCTGGACGGCGCCGTGATGCTAGCTTCTGTCGCCGTGAGGCCACGGAGGGCTGAGCTTCAGAATGCCTACCCTCCTCGTGGACACGAGATCAGAAACGTATCGAAGCCAAGTCCATCGGAAAAGGATCGGTGGAGTGGCCATTGAACATTGAGCTGGGGATCATCGAGCTGAGCGTACTTCAGCAGGCGATTTAGGCTGGGGCACCGAATTTTGAGCAAACGACTCTATGTCGGGAACGTTCCCACCTCGGTGACTGAAGACGATCTTCGTGAGGCGTTTGGAGTTCATGGGAACGTCGCTCAGGTTGATGTGATTCAGGATCGAGAGACAGGACGCCCGCGCGGCTTCGCGTTTGTGGAGATGGAGGAACCCGCTGCAGCGGATGCAGCGATTCAGGCACTGGACGGGAATGACTTCGCGGGGCAGAATCTTCGCGTCAGCGAAGCGCAGGAACGCCGAGGAGGCGGAGGCGGAGGTCGTCCTTAACGACCGCTCCATTTTTCGCGATCTCGCCCATCGCAGTCAATTAAATTTTCCGGAAACGCGAGTTTGTTCCCGGGCATGACAGAAAACGAGCGTCCACCCTTCTTGACCAATCGTCGGAGGCGGGCCGACCGCAGTGCAGGCCATGGGGCTCCGAGGTCGCGAGCGGTAGCTGAAAGGAGATCAAGATGGCACGCGCAAGTCGAATGAGCGTTTTGAAACGTAAACGAGAGAGCGAAAAGGCTGAGAAGGCCGCACGCAAACGCGAAGAACGAGACGTGGAAAAGGAATTCGGGAAACCGAAGGAGAAGGAAACTGGCGAGGCTTCACAAGACGACCTCGAAGCCTACGGACTTTTCCAGCCGGAAGAGGAAGAGGAAGAGGAAGACTGATCAGAGTCTTGCTCAGGCGTTTTTTCGGAAACACATCTTTAACGACCAGCATCCGTTTCTCTCGACCAGCTCGAGCTGCACTGGCCTAGCGCAGTCTATGCGGGCCGATCGCCGATGATAGTGAGTCGCTCCATCACGCGGGGCTGGGGCCAGTAGTCGCTCGCGGCATAGTGCTGCGTCGAGCGGTTGTCCCAGAAGGCGATGCTATTCGGCTCCCATTGGAAACGCACTTGGTATTCCGGAACTTCGATTTCCTGATAGAGCCGCTTGAGCAGTGAGTCACTCGCCTCGTCATCCATCCCGTCTATGCATCGCGTGAAGATCGGATTCACGTAGAGACATTTTCGCCCTGTGCGCGGATGGGTGCGTACGATCGGATGATAGGCGGGCGGGAATTCTTTCCGCTTTTCTTCGCGTTGTTCTTCGCTCAAAGCGAGGCCGAAGGTGTGCACGAAGTCGTGGATCGCGATCTTGCCTTCGATCTCGGATTTGAGGTCGTCGGCTAGCCCTTCGTAGACGGCTTCCATATCGGTCCAAAGCGTATCGCCCCCGACACTTGGAACCTCGTACGCGCGAAGGATGGATCCAAGGGACGGAATCTCGCGCCAACTGACATCGCTATGCCAGTTGTTCTCGACGCCGACGACATTTTCGTCTTTCACGAACCGAACAATCTCCGGGTTTTCTCCTTGCTCAATAAAGGGATGGATCTCGAGCTCACCGAAATTTCGTGCGAAGGCCGCATGGTCTGCCTTGCTGATCTCTTGGTCCCGAAAGAAGATCACTTTGTATTCGACGAACGCGCGCTCGATATCCTCGGTGACTTCCTTTCCGAGAGGCTTCGATAGATCGAGGCCTCGAATCTCGGCACCGAGGCATGGGCTCTGCGGGACCGCCTCGAAATGATTGAAGTCGAGGCCCGAGAGGCGCTCTCGGATCGGCGCGATGTGTCGCCGAGGGCCGTAATGGATCGGTCGATGGGGAGCGATGGCGGACATTTAGGAACCTGCTTCGTGAGGCATTGCGCGGGAATGCGCCATGCGGCCGCTGCATGCGCGGTTGTAGAAAAGCCTATGTGTGGCGGGCGGACCTCGCCAGCGCCAAAGGCAACAATGATATCGACGTCGAGTGCTTAAATGGGGTCGCGCGGAGTGAAGACTTAGTCGAGGAGAATGAGCGTGATGCCCAGCAGAGTGAGCATTATCCCCGGCAGCTGACGGATCAGGTTTTTCTCGCCCATGATGCGAATGCCCAGAGCGACGGCCAGCAATGATTCGATCTGGCCCACGGCCTTGGCGTAGGCCACGATCGTGATTGAGAAGGCCCAAAACCAGCAAAGGCTCGCGGTAAAACCGGCGGAGCCGATCACGAGCATCCGCTTCCAGTGCTTTCCGACTTCGCGGAACGAAGCGGGTTCGCGCCAGAGGATCCAGAGACTCAATATGACGACTTCGATCCATGTCGTATGAAAGAGCGTCTGCACGGCGCCATCAAAAAAACTCGCCTCCGGGTTTGCTGCACGCAAAGCGCCGTTGGCAAGCTTGAGCGCGAAGCTTGCGAAGACGAGAAGCACCGCGCATAGCAAAGCGAATTGACCCGATCGTCCGAACCTGAGTCCGCGCCAGACGCTTTCTCCCGAGCCTTCCCGCGTCAGGTTGATGGAGATTACCCCGGCGGCGCATACGGCAATGCCAAACCCGCCTAGCATTGAGGGGGGTTCGCTAAAGAACATGGTCCCGGCGATCGCGGTCAGGACGACTTCGAGTTTGTGGAAGACGATCGACTCCCCGAAGGAGCCGCTTCGAAAGGCGGTGATGAGGGCGACATTCGCCGTGAGTTGGGCGACCGCGGTGATGGCGCAGAAGCCGAGGAAGGTCGAGGAGAGCTCCGGCCAACCGTCCTTTATGCCGAGCGTGATCGCGGCGAGGGCGGCGTAGGGCAAGCAAAATGTGAAGCGCGACCAACTGTTGAGCGTCGCTGAAATGTCCGACGAGATTGTCTGGGCCGTCACGTTGCGAAGCGTTTGCGCGACGCCGCCTCCTAACGCGAGAACGACCCAGAGCTCGATTCCGAAGAAGCTCAACTCTTCGCGCCGCGGCGGGCGGCGGGGCGTTTGAATCGTGACCGCGCGTGTTCTGCGAGTTCGCGCGTTGTGCATTGAACAGCGTGGTCGTTCACTATGCCCATCGATTGCATGAAGGCGTAGGCGGTCGTCGGTCCGACGAACCTAAAGCCGCGGCGCTTGAGTGCCTTGGCCATAGCCTTGGATTCATTCGTCTGCGTGAGGGTGCTGAGGGTTCGCTCGTTAAACTTCTTTGGCCTGTCCGAAGCCAAAGGTTCGAATTGCCAAAAGAAGGCCGCGAGGGAGCCGAACTCTTCTTGCAGAGCACTGGCGCACCGCGCATTGTTAAGCGTTGCTTCGATTTTGCCCCGATGTCGAATGATTCCTGCATCCCCGAGTAGGCGTGCGACGCTCCGTTCGGTCCACCGCCCAATCCGTGAGTGATCGAAATCGGCGAAAGCCTTTCGGAAATTCTCGCGCTTTCGAAGGATCGTCAGCCAAGAAAGGCCCGACTGAAATCCTTCCAGGCAGAGCTTCTCGAATAGATGGCGATCGTCGTCGATCGGGAAACCCCACTCGGTGTCGTGGTAGTCCTGATAGTCGGCATGATCTCCGGCCCAGCTGCACCGTTCGTATGGGATCGATTTCGTGGAGGGCATTATTGGGTAGCGAGGCCTAGCGCCCTCGGAACTCCGGCCGGCGCTTTTCCATGAACGCACGCACGCCTTCCGCGTAGTCGTCGCTCGCGAAGCATGTCGCAATTGCGTTCGTAACATTTTCGGGCCGTTGCGCGGATTCCGGCCGCGCAATCTCGCGCAGCGTAGTCTTGGCCGCTCGAAGCGTAAGCGGCGCGTTGTCGGAAATCGTGGCCACGGTTTCACGCACGAACTTGTCGAGATCATTTTTCGGGAGCACGCGATTCACGAGTCCCATCCCCGCGGCTTCCTGAGCATCGAAGCGTCTTGCGGTCATGAAAATTTCTTTCGCCCGAGGCTCTCCGACCACACGAACGAGGTTCTCGAAGCCGCCTTGGCCATAGCCAAGTCCGAGCCGCGCGGCGGGAATTGCGAAGACCGCGTCCTCAGCGCAATATCGAAGATCGGCGCAGAGGGCGATCGCACAGCCGCCCCCTATACAGAAGCCATGAATTGAGGCGATCACGGGTTTGCCGATATCGGCGATCGCGTGGAAGGCCTCTAAATTGTCCATGTCGTAGGATGAGGCGTTCTCTCCGCTTCGACTTTTCTCGAATTGAGAAATGTCGGCACCGGAGACGAAGGCGACGTCGCCTTCACCGCGAAGCACCACGACCCGCACGTCCGGATCCGCATCGAGTTGCCTACAGATCTCCGGGATCTGGCGCCACATGGCGGTGGTAACGGCGTTGCGCCGCTCGGGATGGTCGAAAATGACTTCGGCGACGGAGCCGTCACGGTTTACGCGGAGTTTTCCTGGCATAGGGCGAGCATAGCGAAGGGCAAGGGCCCGGCTCGATGCGATGGTTGGCCCTCTGGCGGATGGCGTTCACTGCGGCAATATAAAACGGGTCTCGTCTTCGGGATTCGTGCCTCGATCCTCTTGCTAGCAAGGACACTACGACATGAAATTCTCAATGATCTTCGAAGCTCAGATGGTCGACCCGTCTCCCGCCAACGAACAGCAAGTGCTTCACGAATGCGTCGAACAAGCGGTGCTTGGCGACAAACTTGGCTTCGATGGTGTGTGGGCCGTCGAGCATCACTGTCTGACGCAGTACGCGCACATGAGCGCGCCGGAAACTTTTCTCGCTTTTGTCGCCGGCAAAACGACGAACGTTCGAATTGGTCACGGTGTCGTTTGCTTGCCCTTCAAGATGAATCATCCGATCAAAGTAGCCGAGCGTGTCGCAATGCTGGATGTGCTCTCGAATGGCCGAGTGAACTTCGGCGTGGGGAAGGGCGGCACGGAAACGGAGGCCGGCGCCTTTGATGTCGAGATCGCCGAGATTGACGCACAGCTCGAAACATCTTTTCGGATGATCCCCGAGATGTGGGCATCAGACGTGTACTCCTTCGAGAACGAACTGATCCGCGTGCCGGAACGCAGTATTCATCCCAAGCCTATGCAGACACCGCATCCGCCGCTGTTCTTGGCGTGTACGCGTGAAGCGACGCTCAACCAGGCAGGAGAATGGGGCGTTGGTGCGCTTTGTCTCGGGTTCGGCGGCCCCGACGATGTTGCGCAAAAAAACAAGGTCTACCGCGAAGCGATCAAGCGGCGAACGCCGGAGACGCAGGTAGGTGCAGTTGCGACCGATCGGCTCGCGGCACTCTGCCCGGCGATCGTGTTGGACGATGGTGTTGAGGCTCGAGCGATCGGGCACCGCGGCCAGCGCTTCTTTACTGAATCGATCAATCACTTCTACCAGGGAGGACCGCCCCCCGGAGCACCGCCGGAAGACGAAGACGCGGCAGAGTATCTAAAGAATCAAGGAGAGGAGTTCGTCGCATATCTGCACGAAGAAAAGATCGAGGCGGGGACCGAGGCGACTGGGCTCTACAACCCGAACCATGCATACGGCACCGTCGAGGACGCGATTGGCTATGTCGAGCGACTGAAGGACGCGGGGGCTGACGAGGTCATGTTCCTTGTTCAAATGGGTGGCGTGCCGCAAAAGGCCGCGCTTCGTACGATTGAGCTCCTCGCGACGGAGGTCATTCCTCGCTTCCGCTAGTCGGCCCTATAGGGCCCCGAGCATAGGGGCCGCACGAAATGTTCTAAGGCCCGACTGCGTTCGTCGCCTAGCGGACCTGGTTAGGAGTCGTGGCGCTCATTGAGGGGGCTTTGCGGGACGCTCCGCATCAGATCGACGTTGTACCCGACTCCTGCGAGTCGGCCGCGAATCGCTTCGAGGGTTTCGTCTTCGAGGCTTGGCTTTCGTGAGAGCACCCAGACCCATCGCTTCGACGGATGCCCGACGACTGTGTATTCGTAGTCCGGACCGAGTTCGAGGATCAAGTAAGCGAGCGAAAGGGGCCAGATGGGACGCACTCGCCATTCACCGGGCGTGGCCTCGTTATGAACCCAGCCGAGCTGCGGGATTGATTTCGTTGGGCCATCGAAGCTGCCCTTCTTGAAACGGAAGTCGATGTCGATGCGCCCGTCTTCGCGCAGTCGATATATTTCGATCGCGTCGTGGGCGCCTTCCTCAGCTCCCGTGCCGATGCTTTCGACGACGAACCATTTACCGGCGAAGCGTTCTAGGTCGACTGTGGGAACTGTTTCGAGCGGAAGCTCGGCGTTGGGGCCGACGCCGGCCGAGCCGAGGCATCCGGTGACGCTAAGAACGAAGGCGAAGAATAGGAAAGCTGCGGCGCTGCGAAGTTGAAATCCAGGCAACTCGGAAAGTGCAGATCGGCAGCGAAAGTCATGTGTGTTCATCGGAGTTCCTCGTGATTGCCTCGAGTGATGAGGGCGAGCATAGGAGGAGTCTAACGATGAACCTCTGAATAGGCCTCGGGAGCTACCTTAGACATGTGCGGCAGAGGCGTTGCAGGAGCGAGGGAGATCGACATCGTCGCGGCCCTTGACCGGAGCGCACCTCTCTTGATTCGATGTCTGCTTTGTAAAGTTGTGTGAAGTCGGGGGGGGCGGGAAAGCGATTCGCTTAATTTCGACGCGGATCAGACCCTAATTCCCGCGCAGAAGACGGCACGGACGTGGTCGGCTGACAGGGGCTCTCGCGCGATCGACCAGGGGACATCGAGCAGGCAAAGGTCGGCAGGAGCTCCGACCTTAAGGCCGGGGGCCTTGGTTTCACTCGGCGTTGCTGTTGGGCCAAGCATAGGCGAA
>DGPZ01000098.1 GCA_002390675.1 Deltaproteobacteria bacterium UBA4427 | reverse complement strand
GGGGTTTGCTCGCTGGACGCTTGCCGGGGCAGTGCCGCCGATCGGGCGCTCGTAGACCTCGAATCCTTGTCCGAAGCCGAAGTTCGGCGCGACCCAGCCGTTTCGCCAGACGCCTGCCGTCCGAAAGCCCGCTTCCCGCAAGATCTCGGCAGGCAGTACGGCAGATTCCGGGAGCGCATCTTCGTAGCGCGTGATCCGCGATCTTGCGGGATAGAGCCCGGTCCAGAGCGATGCCATCGAGCACTTCGTCCAGGACGACTGCGAAAGGTGTCGCTCGAAGCGCGCGCCTTCGGTCGCCATCAAGTCGATCGTCGGGCTCGTGTCTCGGTCGTAGCCGTAGCTACCGAGGTGACTCGCGCGAAGCGTGTCGACGAGAATGAACAGCACGTTCAGGTCGTCGCGTTCGGCGAGGGCTTCGATGTCGGCGGCGGTGCCCATCGGTCGTGGGTCGCCGGGCAGATTGACGTCGAGAAAAAGGATCAAGAAGGCCACGACGAGTGCAAATAAGCCGAGGGAGACGCGCTTGAGGAGCTGAGATGAGTTCGACATAGGTAGTGAATTTAGCGAAGTAAAATTATTCGTCGATTCGAAGGTCGTGCAGTACCCTACAAAGATGAAGCTCGCACCCGCCGACGATTTCGCCGTTGATCGACATTCGACCACCATACATCGAACCGCCGCGACGATTATTCTAATTATTCTTTTCCTGGTGCCGCTCTCGGGCTGCAACTCGGCCAGCGACGCGGAACAGGCGCGAGCGCTCCAGGAGACGGGTCGGTTCAAGCAGTCCCTCGCGCCACTTGGACGCGCCCTCGAGACTGCCCCCGACGATTCGGAGCTCCACTACCTGAATGGACTGGCGCTCGTGCAGACCAGTGCGCATACGCAATCGGTCTGGTCTCTGCGGAAGGCCATGGAGGACCCCGAGTGGCTCCAGAAAGCCGGGCTCCTATTGGCATCGGCCGGACTCAGGGCACAAAACTACGAGCTCGGGCTCGAGGCGATCGACGCCGTCCTGGCAGAACACCCCGACGACGCCGACGCTCTGCTGATGCAGGCGAATCTCATGATCGCGTTGCGATCGAGATTCGAAGAGGCGCTCGAGTCGGTGGAGCGCGTGCTCGACCAGGAACCGGATCGAAGGGAGGCACGCGTTGTTCGTCTGATCGCGCTGCTCGGCCTCGAACGCGCTGAGGAGGCGGGGGAGGCGCTCGCCGACATGGACTTCTCTGCCGACGACGAGAGCCTTGATCCAAAACTGGCGGCCCAGTTCTGTGCCGCTCGATCGGTCTTCGCCAAGGAGAAGGGCGATTTGGAGGCCGCCGAAGAGTCGTTCGCAGGCTGTCTTGAGGAGTTCCCCGTCGATTCGCAGGTAGTCGACACCGCGCTTGAGTTCTACGACGAGTCCGGAAACGGCGATCAATCGATCCTGATCCTCGAGAAAGTGATCGAAGAACAGCCCCTCGCACTTTCCTATCGGAGCGCGTTAGCAGCGCGGCTGCGCGTCGCGGGCCGCGCGTCCGATGCTGAGAAATTGCTCCTCGAAGCGACCGCGCTCCACGAGAACGCGCCTGACGCGGTCTGGGTCGAGGTCGCTCGACACCATGCCGCGCTCGAGGACTTCCAGGCGATGGCGACCGCGTACGAACGCGCGGTCGAAGTCTCGCGTGCCCCCTCGCCTGAGCTCCGTTTCGTGGCTGCGGACGCGCTCCTGCTCGCCGAGCGACTCGACGATGCGCTCGTCGTGGGCGAATCGCTTCCGCTTCCGGCGCATCGAGATTTGATCGTCGGCCGCGTGCTCTACGAGCGACGCGAGCTTAAGGAGGCGCTTGCTCGGATCGAGGCGTCGCTTCGCCTCTGGCCCGAGAATGCCGGCGCGCGCTACTACGCGGCGCTCGCGGCGGAGCGGCTCGGCGACTTCGATCGTGCGATCGACGAGTATCGCTACTCGATTCGCGCGGGCGCTTCGCAGACCGACGGGCGTTATCGGTTGGCGCTGCTGCACGAAGCTGAGGGGCGGTACGAGCTTGCTGTCGCGGCCGCGCAGAGCGCCGGGGCGCGTGAGTCGATCGACCCGGAGGCCGTCCTCGTCGGAATTCGTGCTGCGTCGGGCGGAGGCCTGCAAGATCGGGTGAAGGGCCTCGTGGCCTCGCTTAAGGGATTAGACGACCTGCAGGTGCGTGGCCTCGCTGCATTGGCCGAAGGGACGCGCCGATGGCAGGGGGCCCAAGCCGCGGCCGAATTGTTGGGAAAGGCGCAGAACCTCAATCTGTCTCACCCCGCAAACGCGGAGTTGCTGAGGGCGCTTGTGGTCTATCAGGGAGCAACCGGCAATCAGGGGCCAACCGGAAAATCGAGGCGGGCATCGGCCGCCATCGCCGCCGCGTTGAAGCGCCATCCAGAGGTGGCGGACTTCCACGAGATCCGCGGGGTGCGGCTGGAACTCGAAGAGGCACCGGAGGCCGATGTACGCGCGGCTTTCGAACGAGCGCTCGAAATCGACGCCGCGCACGAGCGCGCGCTCCTCGGTCTCGCGCGGATCGAAGATACGAATGGGCGCGTCGAAGAAGCCCTCGCGCTGATCGGGAGGGCAGCGGACGGATCACCCGAGTCCGGCGAGCCGCTACGGGTGAAGGCGCAGCTGCTGATCGAGGCCGCTAGGCCTGCGGAGGCGGAGAGCGCTCTCGAGGAACTGCTCCATCTCGACCCCTACGATGGATCCGCCGCGGCCTCGCTTGTGGCGCTTCTTCGAGAAAGAGGGGTAGTCGACGATCGGACAGCCGAGCTTCAGTCGCGGGCAACTCGGTTCGACAGATCCAGGAAACTTAAACGCGAGCGAAAATCTCGTGACTCTGACCAGACAGGATGAATTCTGAATTTCCCTTCGTTTCCAGTCAGTTAAGACTCCCAGGGTCCCTTCGTTGCAGACGCTAAGGCGCTTCGATGGGTGGTGACCCAAGGGCGCAAAAAAAAATGCCGGCCGAGAACTTTTCTCACACAAAACTGTTTGTCTGGGTATAATGATTTAGACGATTCAATTTTTGGGGCCCCAATTGACACGCGGGGCTTTACGCATGTTTAAGCAACCCGAGGTGCATAGATATGAAGCTCTCTCTTTCGACCCAGCGATTCGCCAGCCAGATGGCTGTGGCTCTGCTCGTCGTCTTGTTCGCAGCGACGGCGAACGCCGCAACCTTCTCGGTCGCGACGTCCGGCAGTAATCTCACCTACCAGACCGGCGGTACAGTTCTCCCCATCGTGGGAAATCTTCCAACCGCCTCAGGCGGTGTGCCGAGTCTGCAATGGCGGCCCAACGGTTACCCCACGATCATGGGGACCGGATCGAACCCGGTTAGCCTGACGATCATGTCGGGGCTCATCAACAAAGCCGGCTACACGGCGATTCTTCCCATCCCTTCGCTTTCTTCGTATGTGCAGTTCACGACGGGCCTCGGCGCCATGGCTCCGGCGACTGGATCGACCGCGAATTTCTTCCCGGGCGCGAAGACGTCACGACCGGCGAACTTCAACTGGTGTCCGAACGCGGCCGCGAATCCCGCGTGCACGACCGTGCTGACGGGTGGCAGCCAGGGCAACATCGCCGGCATCGTCAAGTACACGGCGGGCGCGTCCCAGTTCGGCGGCACGATGCGCGTCCTCAACACCGGCCCTTTCTCGTGGTACTCAGTTGTGTCGCTGCTTCCGACCTACAAGGTTCGACTGAACAACGAGGCGGGCGGTACGGCGACGATCGCAGCGGGTCCCGGCTATTCGAACTACGTACTTGAGACGGCCGGAGCCGGCGACAGGGTCTTTGCGAGCCCTCCGTTCGTGCCGACCTACTACGGCGCCTACAACATCATCACGAACCCGGGGACGGAAGTCTCGACCCTGCCCAACCAAGCGTCCTATGGCTGGGGATTCCCCTTTACCACGGGCATGGTCTACATCCAGGCTCCGGCACTCGGATCAGCAGCCTATCGAACCATTTCGGGAACCGGGGCAGACAACCGGACGCCGGCTGGAGTCGGCAACATCAGCATGGTGGCCGGCGGGCTGCTGACATCGCCCGGTGGCACTACGATTGTTCCGCAAATCGTCACGTTTACGATGAACGTGCCCGAACCGCGCCGGGTTGCGCTGCTCGGCTCGGGCATCATCGGCCTGATCGGGCTTGCTGCTTACCGACGGCTTCGCGCCTAGGCCCGCTCACTCGCTCGTAGCGAGGCGGCTATCCGTCTCGAGTTCGATTCGAAGCCGCGTTCAGGATTGGCCGCAAGGCGATCCTGAACGCGGCCTTCTTTTTTGAGGTGGGGATTTTCGTGTGCGATCATCCCGTCACGTCTCCGCCTCGCTCTCGGACCTCGCCTTCTTCCTCGTCACCGTGCATCTGGTGGCGAAACGATCGGTGCCTTGATGAACGTCCACCTCCGCTCGTCAGCTAGAGCCGCAGTTGTGCTCGTGGCACTCGCATTTCTCCTGGCCGGGGCGGGCTGCTCAGCACAGGACGACCAGCATGGGGCGGAGAACCCGTTCGACGGTGCGGGACACGACAGCTTGACGGAGGCTGTCGCGGACGCGATCGCCGTGGACGATCCCCTTGTTCGTGCAGCTTATCTGGCGACGGCGCTCCAGGGGCTCGACCGGAGCGCACTCCCCGACATCAAGGCGGCATGGAGGCTTGCCGCCGGCGCGTCCGGGGCCGAGGCCGTCGAACTCGCGCTCCTCGTCAGTTGGTGGGCGCAATACGACCCTGAAGCTGTGTTCACCTGGCTGAAGGACAGGCGGCGAAGCGGCAATCCGATCCTCCTGAAGGCACTCGTCCGATCGTGGGCGAAGCGCGATCCGGTCGCTGCGGGTCAGTCGCTCAATGCGGCTTCCAGGCTGCAAGAAAACGAGCTCGGCTCCGTTTTCTTTGCTCTCGCCCGAGGGTGGAACGCCTCGGGCGAGCCCGGCGTCGAGGACTATCTGAAGGCGATGTCGTCGGACGCGAATCGTCAGACCGCGATTTCCGGCCTTGTCATCGACAAGGTCCGCCGCGGCGGTGTCGAAGAGACGCTTGAGTGGGCAGAGAACCTGATCGACGACGGGAGCGACTTCAAGCTTCGAGCCTTTCGTCGGGTGGCAGGGGCGGTGGCCGACGAAGATCCGATTCGGGCCGCGGAATGGGCGGAGAGCCAAATCGCCAAGCCGTGGGGGACGGGGTTGGTACGGCCGGTTGCGCAGAACTGGGCGCGTCACGACGGCCGCGCCGCGATGGAATGGCTGCGCGGTGTTCCCGAAGCTTCGGACCAGGCCAGAGGGTTCGAAGACGCCTACCGCGCCTGGCTACGGAACGATCGGGAGGGGGCTCGGCAATGGCTGCGCGAGCAGGACATCGACGCCATGCTCGACCCGGTCGTCGCGGTTTATGCCCGCAGCACCGCGCGTGATGATCCCAAGGAAGCCATTCCGTGGGTCAGGCGCATTCAACACGACGCGGCGAGATTGGAAACGCTGGAGGTCGTCGCCCGAGCCTGGATGCATCACGACCGCGATGCCGCGCGTGCCTGGCTGGCAACGTCCGAGCTATCCGAGGACGCGAAGAACCGCATCCACGAGGCCCTTCAGCGATCGAAGGAGCGGGCGAAGAACATGCGCGCGAGAAAGCAGCAGCGCGGCATCGCAGTCGACGGTTAGTTCGCGCGTCTATCGTGGCCCGAAGGGGCCGCTAGGACGGTGTTGCGGGTGGTGTTGATGGTGTTGTCTCTCAAGTGCCGCCGTGAGGTCTTCGGCGGTCGCGCCACCGAACAGGATTTCGTCGCCGACCATGAAGGCGGGTGTGCCCGTCACGCCCAGCTCCTCGGCGAGGCGTCGGATCTCGTCGAGGTACTGCAGGATCTCGGGATCACGCATGTCAGCGCGTAACCTCTCTGCGTCGAGCCCGACCGCGGCCGCGGTCGCGAAGATCGCATCCATGTCGAGCCGCGCGTTCGCCGTCATCAGCGCCGCATGAAACGGTTCGAAGAGCCCCTGTCGGTTCGCGGCGATGGCGGCCCGCGCGGCCATGATCGAATGGCTGCCGAAGATCGGAAGCTGGCCGAAGACGAAACGGAGGTTCGTCTCCGTCGTTCGCACCTGTTCGACGTCTGGGTGGCTGGCGATGCAGGGGGGGCAGTGATAGTCGTAAAACTCGACGATCGTCACTGCGGCGTCCGGCTTGCCGGAAGAGGGCGTGAGTGGCGAATTTAAGAGATCGGATCGATCTTCCAGGACGGATTTGCGCCAAGAGGCGGCGATGTCTTGCTCGCGCTTCGAACGGGCTCGATCGATCGCGGCCNNCCGCGATTTCGGGGTCTTCGAGGACGAGCTCCGGGTGTTCGACGAGGTACTGCCGCACGTGTTCGTGCGTGATTTCCTCGACAGAACGCTCGGCCCTCTCGACCTCTGCGACTTCGCCGCAGGCGGCAGCGATCCAGCAGGTCGCGATCCAGATTAGTATTGTTAGGCGTCCAGGCATGTTCCGCATCACCTTCTCGCCGCATCCTCGCTCGGTTTCATTTTCCGGGCGGCGCCGTTTGGCGCGCAGCCACGCGGGTCGCCTTTCCTTGCAGGACGAAGGAGTGCGGCTCGTCCAAGCCGGTGGTGATGCGGAGCGATCCGTCGGGCTGCCATTCGGTCCGCGGCAACGCGGAGCCTCCGCTATGGCTGATCTCGCCCAGGACCTTGCCGTCCCTGATCAGCGAATAGGTCTTCGCCGGGTCAAGCTGGCGGACCGTGAAAGACGCGGCTTCGCTCTTCACGGGTCCCGGTGCCAGGGTCACGATCAGGGCGTCTTTCTCCGCGTCGTAGACGGCTTGTGTGACGCTCGCCTCGAGGTATTCGACGTCGCTGATGAAAGGCTCGGCAAAGTGGGCCTTCTCCCAGGGGTCGTTATAGATCTGCCAGAGGCCGTCCTTCGGGTTGATGCGCGCGAAGCCGACTAGCACGTTGCCCGTCGCCGGGCCCATGTTGTGGATGAATCCTTTTTCGTCCCGAGCGAAGTTGTACACATAATCCGAAGTGCTCGGATAGTAGTAGCCGCCATCCCTCCATGTCGGCTCGAAGTGCGCGTCCGCATAATCGGTCATCGTCTGGACAGTCTCGGTATCGCCGACCTCGGAGGCGAGTAGGGCGAACCAGCCGAAGTCGAACGAGGCGGTCCAGCCCATGTTCTCGCCCGGCTCTCCTTCGAGCATCGACGGGATGTAGCGCTTCTGCTGATGCGGGTAGAGACCTTCGATGTATTCCTTGTCCCAGGCGTGCTGGGCGTGTCCGTTCCATCCGTCTGCCCACGCATACGTCGCCGGGACGACCTCGTCCTGCTTGACCTTCAGGAAGTACATCGTCGTGTGCGTCTCGGGATGCACGTAATGCCGCTTCTCGATCGTCTTCTTGAACTCTCGCCGGACCTCGGGCGAGAGGTTGGTGCCGTGCTTGAAGTCGTAGTGCATCAGGCCGAGGATCGGATGCTGGTTGCACTCGGCGTAGACCGCGTTTCGCTCACACTCGATGCCGCGAAATTGATCCTCGACGAATTGTTCGTGGATGACCTTCGTCAGTCGGTCGTGATCGTATTTCATCTCGATCGGACCCTGACCGTATTCGACCGGCGCGAAACGAAACGTGAGAGACCCCGACTCGTCATAGCGGTGGTCGTCGAAGAGCATCTCGTGGAGGCCCACCATCTGCAGCAGATGGCCGCTGTACATGATGTTC